>NZ_BAAARB010000008.1:0-168122 GCF_039531975.1 Gordonia cholesterolivorans
GCACCGCGGCGGCCTTCTCCTCGACCGAGTAGCGACGAGTCGTCGGCTTCCCATTCGCCAGTTCCTTCGGCATAACTCCATCCTCGTTTCCAAGGTCAGGAGCCTCCAACAAACCCAGGGCGCTTCACTATCGTCCCGGTCAGCAGTCGGGTAGTTACGGGTCGTCGACGGCGGAGCAGCCGAAGGGCGCGTCGCTGTCTGAGCGTCTTGGGAATGCTGCGTCTGCGTTTGTGTCGGGTCAGGTCCAGTCGCTGCTTGGTGTGCTGAGTGTCAATGATTCGCCGGGTGTGTTGGCGGCGATCAATGAGTATGAGTCGCAGCGGTCGCAGAGTAAGTCGCAGTCTCAGGGTCCGGTAACGGATCCGGGGACGACGAAGCCGCAGGAGGGTGAGGATACCGGGGCGAGCGCGAAGGCTCCGGATGCTCCCGCGGCGCCGGCCGCGCTGACTGGTGTTGAGGCGATCAAGGCCGCGTTCAAGCAGGGGTTACGTGAGGCGTGGCGGACTGGCGTTGAGTGGGATGCGTCGGACTGGATTGTCGGCAAGGAATCAAACTGGGATCCGAAGGCCCGCAATCCGTCATCGGGCGCGTTCGGCCTGGGTCAGTGGTTGGGGTCAACGAAGGATCAGTACCTGCCGGATGAGAACCCTGATCCGACTGTGCAGGGTAAGGCGTTCGATGCGTACGTGAACGACCGGTACGAGTTGCCGACGAAGGCGAAGGCTCACTGGGATCAGGAGGGCTGGTACGACGTCGGAGGCGTGATTCATGAGGGAACCACGCTCGTGAAGAACGGTCTCGGTCACAAGGAGACGGCGCTTCCGTTCGACCCTCACGACCTGAAGAAGTCGCTCGATCGCAGCAGTGATGACCGGGTGCTCGAGCGGTTGGATCGTTTGATTGCGCTGACTGAGCGGATGAATGAGCGGATCGGTGAGGGTGGCGACACCTTCAACTGGACCTCGAGTGGCAATTCCAAGCAGGACATGGACGAGGTGCAGCGTGCTCGTCGTGTCGCGAAACTGGCGGGAGTCTGATGCAGACCGCGAATATCGAGCTGATCGGCGATGACGATTCGTTCCCGGTGTCGGGGATCGGTTTCGGCGAGTCGGAGGGCATCAAGCTCGCGGAGGATCCGGAGGAGATTTTCGATACGGATTTCTCACGGGCGACGATCCCGGCGGGGATCGGTGGCCGGCTGGGGAGGACCGAGGTTCCGGTTCGTCATCTGGTGTTGCCGTTCAACATCACCGGTGATGTGTCGGGCGGGAATGTGCCGATAGAGGCGCAGATCGCCCGGTTCCGGAAGCTGTGGGGCTCACACATGCAGCCTCGCCGCGTGAAGTGGCTGTACACCAGCGAGGAGTCTGGTTCCCGCTGGTTGTGGCTCTATCTCGAGTCGAAGATCAAGTTCAACCAGAAGCGGGACTGGAATCTGGATGGTTTCGCGAAGGCGGTTGTGCAGGCGGTCGCGGTCGAGCCGCGGTATGAGTCGACGCCGCTGGTGGTGAAGGCCGAGAACCCATCGTCGGGGACGCACACCGTGTGGTTGCCGGTGTGGAATCCGACTGATCAGGAGGCGTGGCCAGACTGGTCTCTCGATCCGAAGGGTACGGCGTCGTTCTCGATCGCGGACTTCTCGTTCGGGCATGAGCAGGACATCGATGTCACGTGGACGCCAGGTCAGCATGCGAACCGCATGGTCGCGCTGAAGCCGATCTCGGTGCCGTGGTCGGTGCGCCCGGTCCGGTCGGGCGATGACCCGTATGTCGCGGCGGATCTGTCGAACGCGTCGGGGCTGATGGGTGGAGTGTTCCCGCTGTACAGCATTCCGCCGTACACGGGGACGCAGCAGAACCCGGTACTGCTGCCGGTGACGATCAACGGTCCTGCCGGGGCTGAGGTACGGCTGACACTGCGGCGCTTCTGGTCGGCCGAGTCAGGTCTCGAGTGATGACCGGCAACATCGCACCGTTCCTCGGCGGCAGCGTGGACGACTTCGCGTTGTGGGCTGAGGAGATCCGGCAGACACGCCTCGATCGGGTCGCTCAGCCGGCGCGTATCCGTTTGTTCGACGGCAACTGGATTGAGCGTGGCGAGGCCGTCGAACGTCTCGACGGTAGCGGAATGACCCTCAAGCTCAACGACACCGGCAGCATCGTCGTTGAGCTTCCGATTGATCGGGAGGACCGCCGCGGCACCTACCTTGCGCATTGGGCTCTCGATCAGGATGCCCGCTCGACCACCAACATCCACATCATCGTGGAGAAGGATGGGGCGAGGATCGGTGGTCGCGCAGCTCCGGACAATGGCGTCACGCTGAAAACTGGCGGCGATCACGGCGACCGCGTCGTACTGACGTTCCTTGAGGACACTGAGGAACTGAAGAACGTTCATGTCGCGGCGAATCCGTTCTTGCCGGTCAGTTTGATTCAGCAGCCGAAGGTGCAGTTCTTGATCGGGCGGGCCGACTGGGTGCTTCCCGCGAGTCTGGCCATGAACCTCGCGCGCCTGCAGGTGTTCAACTTCGACATGAACAAGGACATCCTGGATCCGGCGAACTGGCTGGGCGGGATGTGGGCGCAGTCGCAGATCGTGGTGAAGCCGCGGCCGATGCGGAACTCGGTGGCGCCGGTGACGATCATGACGGGAACGATCAAGCAGTCGTGGTGGGAGATCGCGGCCCCGATTCTCGAGGATGCTGAGCTGCAGATCGTCACGCGACGCTTCCTGAATGGCGACCCGGAGCCGTGGCCTGGCGCAGGCACCAGTTGGCGTCAGGGAACCCTGTTCGTCGAGTTGGTAGACAAGTCCGGTTTCCGCACCGGTACATCGCTTGGCGGCAATCTGGCGACGGGACTGGTGCGGTCGATTGCGTCGGTGACTACGAATCGTGTGGAGGACCGGTATGACCTGCTGACGGGTGCGCCGGTCGATGACGGTAAGTATCGGCTTCCGGGGAAGCTGGGGACGGCACCGGAGATGCCGTACGTCACCTACATCGACGGCGACAACTCCGGGATCAGCGGTTTCGAGTTGGTTCGGGGTGCTGGTGGCGCGTGCCGGATCACCGCGGGTGGCGAGTCGATGCCTGGCGTGAACGAACTCGGCGAGGCTGTTGTCGGGTATGCGGGCGACGTCTTGGGCGACAACATCAACATCGCAGGCTACGGCGTCGGTTCGCTTGGTTCGATCCTCAATGCGTTCTTGATGCCGATCTACAAGAACAGCGTGCTCGCGTACACGAGTGTGCCGTTGATCGATCGTGCCGCTCAGCAGGGCTGGGGGCACGCGCTCGAGACTGCGTGCACCAACGTTACCCAGGCGTACACGCCGGCCGCGTTCATGGACCTCCGGCGTCGTCGCCGCGAGACCGACCCGAAAACGGCGTTCACGTTCACGGTGCAGAACGCGATCCCGTGGATCATCGGCGACAACGGTTTCGGGCACTGGTGGCTCGGCGACCGCAGCGGTGCGACGAACCGATACCTCGGCTCGCAAGTCCACGTTCAGCGTTGCACTGAGTTGACCCTTCCGCTCGACGGCGGGGGCGACTGGGAAGCGAAGTTCGGTGACGTCCGCGCCCATCAGGATCCGCTCGAGAAGGCTTTCGGGCTGGTGGCTACGGCGATGGGTGCATTCAATCAGATGGGGGTGGCGTGATGACGGTGGAAAAGCCTGGCGATCAGGTTGATCCGGAGGTGCAGAAGCTCGCGCAGGCGTTGATGTTCGTGCTGATGACGGGCGGTTCTGCGCCGTATCCGATTCCGGCTTTCGAGGTGACAAGGATGGCGCAGCTCGCGTTCGAGTGTGGGGTGCGTCAGACCGAACAGAAGGCCGACAGTATCGAGTTGCCTGGGTGGATTCTGCAGGGGATGCGGGAGCAGTCTGTGGAGTCGGTTCCGGAGCTGAGCGTGGTGGGGGAGCAGGAGACGGATCTGGTGTGCGCGGCGCCACCGGTGCCTGACGAGATCCCGGAGCATCTGATCGGCGCTGTCGTGAGTGAAGTGCAGTCTTGAGCACATCGGATGACTATGCGCGTGAGGTGATCCGCGCCGGCCGCGACATGGGTGTCTCGCCGCGAGGCATTGTGATCGGCCTGGCGACCTGCATTGTCGAGGTCGGGTATCCACTGCGGATGTATGCCAACCGCAAAGTGCCGGAGTCGTTGTTGCTGCCTCATGATGCGGTCGGCGACGACGGTTACTCGGTCGGCTTGTTTCAGCAGCAGATCCGGCGAGGCGCGTCGGGTGAGTGGTGGTGGTTCGACTGCGCTACCTGCATGAACCCGTACCTGTCGGCGCGATTGTTCTTTGAGCGGCTGGTGAAACGCGACTACGACCACGGCGATCCCGGAGCCCATGCTCAAGCGGTCCAGGGGTCGGCTTTCCCGGACCGGTACGGGAAGCGGATGGCTGAGGCGCAGCAACTCTACGACCGACTCTCAGGAGGACCAGTGTCCACGTACTACGACAGTGACCGCTCGAGCGAGTTCGGATTCGGTCGGCCGCGGCCGATCTCGGGATTGCGCGGCGTGTGCATCCACACGACCGAGTCGGGGAAGTCGGCGACGGCGACCGCCCGGACCGCTGACGACGTCACCAGCTATCAGATCCGCTCGCAGACCGGCTCGTACAACGTGATGGTCGGTGTCGACGGCAAGCGGATCCTGCAGAACACGGACGACTGGCAGACATGGTCGACGGGCAACAAGGGCAACGACATCCTGCTGCACGTGTGCGTCGTCGGCAATGCGTCGCAGTCACGCGCGGAGTGGCTCGCGCAGGACAAGATGCTCCGCGCTGCCGGGTCTGTCGTCGGCCACTGGTGCCGCCTGTACGGGTGGCCGCTCAAGAAAGTCACCGCCGACTCGCTGCCTGGCGTGGTCGGGCACGTCGACACGCGCGTGTGGGGCGGCACCGACCACACCGACCCCGGACCGAACTTTCCCTACGACGTCGTTCTCGCATACGCGCAGGGCGCACCCACTGACGAGGAGATTGACATGGCTAGCTCTGCAGACCTCGAACGAAAGCTGGACCTGATCTTGGATCAGATCGGCCCAAAACTCCCCGGATGGGGACCACAGTCGAGCTTCGGCAAGGACACTCAGGGCCGGGAACTGACCCTGCGTGATGGTGTCATCGCGAAGCTCGACCGGATGCAGGCCGACATCGACGCGATCCGCAAGGCGGTGACCAAGTGAGCAAGTACTTCACTCCCGCTGTCCGCAAACGCCTGTACCTGGCGCTGTCGGCTCTCCTGCCGCTCGCCGCCGTGTATGGGCTGATCGATCAGGACCAGGTGTCGATGTGGCTGACACTGGCGGTCGCAATCCTCGGCACCGGTGGCACTGTCCTCGCCGCAGCCAACACACCACAGACGCCCAGTGTCGATGATGTGGTGAAGGATGTACGGCAGCGTGCCGGAGACCTGCTCGAGTCGTCCACGTCGCAGTGGCCGGGCATCGTCGAGGATGTGATCGACTCGGCTACATCGGCGTGGCCGACTACGGGACGCCACGCGAAGGGCGACTGACCTGATGCGGTGGCCGCGTCGCGGCGATTGGGTGCCGCTGATGCCGGAGCGGTCCCGGATGCTCGTCATCCTCGCCGTCCCGATCGAGGCGATCCTCCGGGCCTGGGACTACCTCACACCAGACATCCAGCCGCCGACTCTATCGCTGAGTGTGGTGGAGCAGATGATGCCGCTCGAGGTGTGGGGTGCGATCTGCGCGGTGGTCGGTGTGGTGACGGTGTGGGGGTTCGCGATGCGATGGCCGCGGACGGCGATCGCCGGACTCCGTCTCGGTGGCGCCACCTACGGACTACTGGCGTTGGGACAGTGGCTTGCGGTGGTCGACAATCCGTGGCTTGACGGCGTCCGCTCCCCGGCGATCACCACGATCTTCGCGGTCGCCTACTGGGGTCTAGCGATGGGATACACACAGCAGATGCGGAGCCGTGCATGACCGTAGGTGATCTACCCATCGGCACCCCGTGGTGGGTCGCCGTCATCATCATCGTTGCTTTCGGTCGGCCGGCGTTGGGGTCGGCGATCATGTCGCGGGTGCCGGGGTGGTTGGGTGCGTATGCCCGGCATCGGCAATCGCGGACACCGGAAGGCCGTGCAGATCTGTCGTTGTCGGCGGCGTGGGAGCGGCAGGACCGGGAGATCAAGCGGTTGTCGGCGGCGTATGACTCCCTATCTGAGGATTACGGGGATTTGGCGTCTCGGGTTGACAGTTTGGACCGCAAGTTGTCGGAGATGACGAAGAAGTTCTTCTCCGCCCTCGGTTATATCCGGCAGTTGGTGGCGACGATCCGGCGACTCGATCCTGACCATACGATTCCTGATCCGCCTGTCGATTTGGAGGTGTACCTGTGACTTTGCCGCATATGGATTGGGATGATCTTGATCCGGATGATTTGGTGGAGACGGTTCTGATGCCCGACCAGCTCGGCACGGCGCTGCAGGACCAGTCGGAGACCAAGTTCGCCACCCAGTCCGCCGATCGCTTTCCGGGCTATGTCGACGGGACTCTCGCCGGCGGGCCGCTCGCTTCTGGTCCGCTCGGGATGGTCAACAAGATGTATGGCCGGTTTGTGTCCCGGGTGGCTCAGGCTGATCCTGCGACTATCGAGAAACCGAAGGACCTGCAGCCGCTGGTGCCGGGGTTCTTCAATCTGCCGTTGCAGGATCTGTTTGCTCCGCTGCTGAACGCGTTGATGGGCATTGGCGGAGGGGTCCTCGGCGGCGCCCTGTCGACCATTGCCAACTTCTTCGCTGGACGGTGGGCGCAGGTCGACGACTTGCACGACGGGCAAATGCAGCTCAACGATCGTGTAGACCTGCTTTCGCCACTGCAGGACTACGGGAGTTCATACGCCGGAACACAGAACTCTCTGTGGAACAAGGGCAAGATCCCTTTCGATAAGCAGATCGGCCCGATGAAGAAATGTCACCTTGCGTCTGGCGGGATCGTGTTCGAAGAGCAGGGGATGTGGGATGTTCGCGCGAGGGTCACGATCACGAGTACGCCGCCACTAGTGGGTGCGTTCATCGACTGGGAGATTCGTGTCGTCAAGGACTCTGATGGGTCGATTTTCTCGGTCTCTAGGGACACTCTTGAGTCGAGTAGTGCGCAGTCGCGGGAGATCAACACCTCTGTGGTAGTGCCGACTGCCGGGTACCGCGCCGAAGTGTGGGTTACCAACATTGGTCCGGGTCGTCAGATCGCTGGCGGACCGGAACGGACCAGGCTGACGGTTCAGCATATTTCGCGGTCGACATCTTTCCAGATCGAGGGTTGAGGTATTCGAAATGACAATCATCCAGGACCGCATCGAGGATATTGCTGGAGCGGAGTTCGCGCAGGCTGTAACCTTCACCATTCCGCGCATCCGGGAGTCGGCATCAGGCGCGGCGATCGTCACTGAGCAGAAGCACCGGTTTCAGGTGACCGATGGTGGAGACCTCGTCACATCTAACCTCGACCCCGGACCAGCGACAGTCAGGATTGGCCTGAACTCGTATCAGATCACGATCCCGGATAGTTCTTCACCGATTCGTTTGTGGCCGCTGATCGACGCTGGGATGCCGGCACCTCCACCGTCTGAGCAGTACGATTTCGTTCGCAATGGTGGAGGTCTGGTGCGGGCGCAGGCGGTCGACTTGGACGAGTACGAGTCCATGATGTGGGACCCCGGGACGCTGTACATCATCAAGGATGCGCAGGTGACGGAGTGAGCGCGGTCCGGTTTGATGCGACACCGTCTGACGGGATGACGACGGCGGTGATCCGCTACGGCACCCCGACGCAGAGCACTGAGGTCGAGTACCCGGATGCGGTTCTGATGCGTGTGTGGGATGACGGCGCGCTCGCTGTTTTCGCGGCTTCTGGCTGCACTCTCGAATTCGCCCAGCCGGGCACGTACTGGTCATTCACCTGGAAATAGAAGAATGTCAGGTAGTGGGGTTTGCGCTATCTGCGGCGAGCCGCCGAGTGGTCAGAGGATATCTGTAGATCATGATCACTCATGCTGTCCTGGAAATAGGACTTGCGGGTGCTGCATCCGCGAACTGCTGTGCGGGAAGTGCAACACTCTAATTGGCATGGCAGACGAAGATGAGCGACGCCTAGAACAGGCGATCGCCTACCTAAGGAGATGGTCCACATCGCTATAACACATAAGATCTACCGCGGGTTTTTCGAGTCGGTATTCAACAAGGAAATCGATTTCGACACCGACACCATCAAGGTGATGCTGGTCGGCGCCGGGTACACGCCGGACCAGGCGGCGCACCGCTACAAGTCGGCGGTCACCAGCGAGGCGTCGGGCCCGGGCTACACGGCCGGCGGTGTCACGCTCGGGACGCCGCAGATTGTCGGGTCGGGGAGCACTGTCACTCTCAAGGGCGACAACATCGCGTGGCCGTCCTCGACGATCTCCGGCCGTTACCTGGTGATCTACGATGCGACACCGGGGTCAGATGCGCAGCGCCCGCTGATCTCGTACGTGGACTTCGGTGAGACTGTCAGCTCGACGAGCGCGACGTTCCAGGCGACGTGGAATGCGCTCGGTCTGCTGTCGGTGTCTGTGGCCTGACGTATGTCGATCAGCCTGGGTGGCCGGTCGGTCCGCGGTCTCCGGTACGTCGATGAGGTAGGCGAGGAGCACGTCATCATCCTCGCCTACCTCGACGGCGTCGCGGTGTGGGATGGGCGGATGCCGGTGTTCGTGCAGGCGCCGCGCGCGATGGCGACCGCTGTGGGCTATGCACCGGTGGTGTCGGCGGAGTCGCGCCTGGTGGCGCCGGCAGCTGTGGCGTACGCGGAGGCTGGTAGGCCGGTGATCGCGGGTGCTGTCAGCATCGCCCCGCCGGCCGCGGTCGCGTCTGCCGTCACTCAGGTGCCGGAGTTGTCGCACGGTCATGTCATCGACATTCCGACCGCTATCGCGTCGGCCGAGGCACATGTCCCGGTGGTCGCTGTGGTGGCGGGCATCATCGCGCCGACCGCTGTAGCGACGGCTGTCGCGCATGTTCCGGAAGTGTCCGCGGCGGTCGACGCGGCTGTCCCGCAGGCGCGCGCGTACGCGGAGGCGCATGTCCCGGAGGTGGGGTCGCGCGTTGAGGTGCTGGTGCCACTCGCCGAAGCGACGGCGCTCGCCCACCTGCCAGACGTGCAGGCCGCGGTGGCCGTGGCGGCACCGATGGCCACCGCGACCGCAGTTGGGAGCAAGCCGACGGTCTCAGCCGGAGCGGAGGTCGCCGTCCCGCAGGCAATGGCGTCGGCGGTCGCTCACGTACCGGAAGTGAAAGTCAGTACCGGACCGGACCTGGTGGGCACCACTACCTCGTCGTCGACGACAGTGCCACTGCCAGCGCATCAGTCTGGTGATCTCATCCTCGTCTTCGCGTCGAATCTGTCGTCGAATACGGCTACGGCACCCACATTGCCGTCGGGGTGGACGTCGGCAGTTGTGGCGTCGTCGGGTGCGCGTGCCGGATGGAAGATCGCGGCCTCGGGCAGCGAGACGTCCGGGACGTGGACGAATGCGACGCGGATGATCGCGATGGTGTGGCGGGGCGCGCAGATCGGCGCGACCGCCACGGACACGTCAGGCAACGTCGGTCTGACGTCGGTGAATTGGCCGGCGCTCGGGACGAAGCCGGATTCGTGGACCATCCGGTATCTGCACGCCCGCTCGAACGGCGGCGAGGCTATTTCGGCAGATCCGTCGACGGAACCTGACGCGCTGATCTCGTCTATCGGGAACGGTGTGAAGCTGTGGGGCGAGAAGACGCCGGACCCGGTCGAGGCCGGTACCGCGTCTCTGAGTTTCTCGCAGTACTGGCGGAATCTGACGGTGGAGATTCAGCCGGAGGGCGCCCAGTATCCGCTGGACCCGATCGCGTCGGCGACGAATGGAACCTCCGCATCATCGACTGTCACGATCACCCTCCCGGAGGCGGCGACAGTCTTCGCCGCTGTGGCAGGAGTCGGCGGCGGACCGCCTGAGGCATCGACGATGACCAGCGGAGGTATCACAGGCACTCAGGTGTACACGCACGCCGGAAACAACATCCGTCTCACAGTGGCGCGATTCGACCTGCCGGAAGGGACACACACGATCACCAGTGACTCGGATCGGGCGATCGTGGCGGCCGCATACCGAGGTACGGCGACGCTCGGTACACCGGTGTGGACGAACGGCGCTACCTCGGCGTCCGTCGCCGCCGACATGAAGGTCGCGGTCTTCACAACCGGTGGCCAGGTGTCATCTACGACGTCAGGGACGCTTCGGGCGACCGCCTACAAGGGCGGCGGCTGGTCGTGCTCGGTCTCCATCGTCGAGGGCGCCCAGTCATCGATCTCCGGTGCGGAAGGATCTGTCGTGCTGCCGCTGACCTGACCCGCTGTCACACCCTGGCGGTACTGTGCACAGTGCGCGTAGGGAAGATACGCGTGAAAGAGCCCCCGACAGTCACATGTCGGGGGCTCTTTCTTTCGTTCCGCCACCTGTGATCGCAGAGGCGGGGCTTAGACGGGCTCGGCTACCAACTGTCCAGCGCGTTGAAAGCTGACTCCGACGATCTCGCCGATGTCGCGGAGGGTGACACCAGCGTCCTTGAGTTGGTGCGCGACGACAGCAGATTGATGGACTGCTCTGCGTTCGGCCGCAGCGGCGGTTGCGCGGTCCTTAGCGATCTGTTCGGCGCTTTCTGTGACGTCGAGGTTTTCGACGGTGACGTGTAGGTCGAGCTCAATGGTGGATGGTGCGACGTCGGCGACGAGGGCAATGAGGTCCCGTGCCTGGGTCTCAATCTCGGAGTAGCGGCGCGCCTGGGTGAGGGGTTCGTCAACTCCGTTGACGCCGTCGAGTTCGGGGATGCGGATCATCCACCACCGATCGTCGCGGTAGACGTCGACGTGGTACATGGTCATGCGATTCGGTTCTCCTTCGGTGGTTGGTCGTGTCGGACTCGCTGAGTGAGGGCGAGTCCGACACGTGGCGGTTAGGTGCAGGAGGTCTGGCACTTCTTGATTGCCGTGTTGACCTTGCGGACTACGCCGGGTGATGTGGTCCGGTGGCCGCTGCTGATGGGGATGCTTACCTGTCCGTGTGGGCAAACGTACATCTGGTGGCTTCCCTTCATCCTGCGGTTCGGAGTGAATCCGGCGGTTTTGAGTTTCTTGATGGTGGTCGACGTTGGTTCCCCTGCGATCATGATTCTATTCTAGTCGGATAGACAAAGATAGTCAACCAACTAGACGTAATAGGCTCAATCCGACTGGACTATACTTCTCCGCATGCTCGTCACCCTGTACGGCGGACCGCACGACGGCCGCACCATCGACGCCGACCCCGACGAGACGCTACGACTGCCAGTGCTCACCCCGAGCGTCGACGGCGGGCCACCAGACCTCGGTGACGACGCGACGTACGAGTGGCAGGGGAGGCGCGACGGAGCAGGGCGTCCGGTGATGGAGTGGCGGTCATAGGCTCGCGAACACCCACCCTTTACCCACCCGAAACTCTCGAAACATGGCGGAACAGACGGCAGAATCCGGCATTCATCCGGCTGCCAGTCGGGAATCACAGCAGGTCAACGACACCTCGCGGAACAAGCAGAAAATTCTCACCATCACCAGCGGTCAGGGGTTCGAATCCCTTTGCGCGCACCACCCACCTGATGCTCGGTGACGGCTCGGCATCGCACCCCGGCATCACGCCACCGGACGCCGACCGTAGCTCTGCACGCGGCAGATCTCCGAGAATCCCAGCCGTCGGTACAGGCCTTCTCCTTCGGGCGAGGCGGTGAGCACGCACGTCTTCGCGCCGCCGAGCACGGCGCGGTCGAGCGCGGCTTCGGTGAGACGCGTTCCGATCCGACGGGAGCGCCACTCCGCAGCGACGATCACGTGTTCCACAGCCGCGGACACTCCGGCGACCACCGCCGCTGAACACCCGACGACTCTTCCACGGTGGAGCGCCAGAAAATGCGTCACGATCGGTGCGGCCGAACCGCTTTCGGGCAGGCCGAATCCGGTGAACGGTGCCAGCGCCGCAGTGATACCGGGAAGGTGCTCGGAAGCGGCATCCTCGGCAGCCCAGAAGCGCGCCCAGCGATCGAGATCCCTGAGCGACCTGCAGGCTTGGATCGTCACTTCGGAAGCGTCGCGGTCGGTCGTCACGTCGTCCGTCGGCAACGCCCACCGCGCGAGTGGCAGCGTCATGAGCGGCTCTTCCTCCACCGCAGCGAGGCCTGATTCGCGCATCGCTGCCTCCACGTCGGCGAAACCCTCGGTCCCCGGCCACAGCGACCAGAGCGCTGGCACGTCGTCCATCAGTTCGAGGCAGGCGGGGACATCGTCCGCGGTGAACCACAGCACCCGATTGAGCTCGGCGTGCCGGGCGCCTGTCCGTGCCCAGACGAGCGAGGGCGTCTCGCCCCACCGCTCCGCGCGGGCCAGATGTGTCCGCAGGTAGTGACCTCGTGCCGCCGCTGCCGTGGCTTCGGTTTCGTTGCACACAGTCTGTGACGCTAGCCCACCGCCGGTCCGGAATCATGACGAGGAACCGGGCCGCGGATCGGGGACGTCCGCTCGCGTTTGGCGACGATCGAGTCGGGTACCCGCGTCGGCGTGGGTGAATACGTCTCGAACGCAGCAGATGCACATGGAACCCGCGCCGACGCGGCCGAGCCGGACGATCTCCGGCTCTGGCCGCCGCCGACGGTCGGTCTGCTGGCGGACCCCGGCGCACCCCGGCAACTCGCGGAGGCGATCGGCGGCGGCCTCGCTGAAGATCTCGGTGACGACCTCGGCGGGCAGTGGTCGGTGGAAGTCAGCGAGGAGTCGTTGCCGATCGCTCCGAGCGGCGCGATTCCCCTCGCCGAACGCACGCCGGACCTCTTGCGGCGCCACCGATGGCGATACGTCGTCTATCTCACGGACCTGACTCACTATCGAGGGCGGTCGGCCCTCCGCTATCTGCTCGCCGCGGGTGAACCGGCGGTCGTCGTGTTCGTCCCGACTCTCGGCTGTACGCGACGGCGCACCAAGGTGCGCACGCTCGTTCGCGAGATACTCCGAGCGGACGCAGAGACCGACACCGGCGTGGACTACCGCCCGGGCGGCCACAGCCACGTCTGGCCACCCGCATCTCAGCTACCCGACGATGGTGTACGAGGTCCGCTCGGACATGCGCGAATGCTGACCGGGATGGTGCACAGCAATCGGCCGGCCGCCATGGGGCGGGCGCTGCGCGGCTGCACGGCCGTCGGTATGGCCTCGGGGGCCTTCGGCATCTTCTTCGGGAGCGTGTGGCCGATCGCCGACTCGATGTCGTTCGCACGTCTGGCGGCGGTCAGCGTCTGCGTGATCGCTGCGCTCAGCTCGTGGCTGATCCTGCGCAACGGGCTCTGGACCCGTCGACGTCGGAACCTGGCACCGCAGAGCGGCTCGCTGGACAATGCCTCCACCGTCGTGACCGTCTCGTCGGCGGTGACACTCATGCACGTGATTCTCTTCGTCGGACTGACCGTACTGGCCACGGCGGTCGTGGAGCCGGCGTATCTGGCGAGCCGACTGGGCCACGCCGTCTCGGTTGTCGATTACCTCGTCATCGGCTGGTTCGCGGCGTCGATGGGGACCATGGCCGGTGCACTCGGCTCCAACTTCGACAACGAAGAGGTGGTCCGAGAGGCCACCTACAGCCAGCGATGGCACCAGCGCCGTCTCATGTTCGAGGACTACGGCGGCTGAACGCGGATGAATGGAGCGGATGGCAGGATTCGAACCCGCGTCGCACGGTTTTGCAGACCGCTGCCTCGCCACTCAGCCACACCCGCAGGTCTTCGACGATGCCGGGCGAGGACGCCGTCGTCGACCGTTGTGCCCGCAGTGAATCAAACAGTGCCGGGCCGGGTGGCGGGGCCGTCGCGCAGGACGGCGCCGGAACCGAACGCCCGCGCGGCGTCGCCGGTCATCAACCGGGCCGGTTCGGGATCGGAGCGCAGCCGCCGTTCCAGTTCGGGAGAGTCGGGGACCGGGCCGTCGGACGCCACGACGACCACGTTGCCGCTGCGCCGCCCTTTGAACATCGACGGGTCGGCGATCAGGGTGATGTTCGCGAACACCTCGGCGACGGTGGCGACCTCGCTCCGGACGGACTTGAGGTCGCGACGGTCGCCGCAGTTGGCGATGTAGAGGCCTCCGGGGGCGAGCACGCGACGCACCGCCTGGGTGAACTCAGCCGTCTTCAGATGGTCGGGTGTGAGGCTCTCGGCGAAGGCGTCGCGGATCACCACGTCGCGCGTCTGTTCGCGCAGACCGGTCACCACCTCCCGCGCATCGCCCACCCGGATTCGCAGACGGGGTGCGCGCGGGATGTCGAACCATTCGCGGGCGAGCCGGGCGAGTTCGGCGTCGATCTCGACGGCGACATGGCGTGAGGCGGGATAGGTGTGCGCCAGAGCGCGGGGCAGCGCGCATGCCGCGGCGCCGAGGTGTAAGAATCGCAGTCCCGCGGACCGGTCGGGATAGCGGTCCTCGACGGCGGCGACCGCCTGCCGCATGTACTCGAACTCGAGCAGGTCCGGACGAGCGGGCGCGATGTGACTGCTCTGCACACCGTTGACGGTCAGCAGCCAGCCACCCTCGCGGTCGGAGGCGAGCTCGGCGACGCCGGTGGAGATCTCGAATGAGCCCGGCTCGGGCTCGGAACGTGCGGTGGCCATCGGGGACCGATTCTAGTCGCCGATACGATCACCGGATGCGCAGGAATCGGGCGGAGGCGGCGGGACTGGCGATCGGAGCGGTCGCGGATGCGGTCTTCGGCGACCCGCGGCGAGGACACCCGGTGGCGCTGTTCGGCAGCGCCGTGGCCTGGCTGGAGCGACGGGCGTACGCCGACGCCAGACCGGCCGGCGCGGTCTTCGCCGGAGGATGGATCGCAGTCGCGGTCGCGGTCGGTGCCCTGGCGCGGCGGACGGGCCCGGCGGGCACCGCGGCGGCGACCTTCACCGCGCTCGGCGGCACGTCGTTGTGCCGGATCGGCGACGATATCGCCGGAGCCCTCGAATCCGGTGACGTCGACCGGGCGCGCCGGCTGGTATCGGGACTGGTGGGACGGGACCCCGATCTGCTCGACGAGTCCGGGATCTGCCGCGCCGCCGTCGAATCCATCGCGGAGAACACGTCCGACGCCGCGGTCGCACCGCTGCTGTGGGGCGCGGTCGCCGGCGCGCCCGGCCTGCTCGGCTATCGGGCGGTCAACACCCTGGACGCGATGATCGGCTACCGCTCGGACCGGTACCGGAACTTCGGGTGGGCGGCGGCGCGGATCGACGACGCCGCGAATCTCGCGCCGGCTCGGATGACGGCGGTGGCCGCGGCGCTGGTGAGCGGCCGGCCCGTGACCGTGTGGCGTGCGGTGCGCAGAGACGCCGGAGCACACCCCAGCCCGAACGCCGGGGTGGTGGAAACCGCGTTCGCGGCGGCCCTCGGCATCGAACTCGGCGGTCGCACGGTGTACCCGCACGGGGTGGAGGACCGACCGCGGCTGGGCGACGGCCGGGCGCCGCTCGCATCCGATCTGCGCGCGGCGGTTGTGCTGTCGCGCCGGATTCAACGGCTCTCGGCCGTCGTCGCCGTGGCGGTGGCGGTGCGTCTGGCAGGCAGGCGCGGACGGTCAGGAACGACGCGCGGTGACTCGCATCGGTGGTGAACGAACAGGTGAACGGCGTCCGAGCGCGCGGTGGTGATTCGTCTGAATTGATATCGTTCGCGAACCATCCTCGAAGGGAGACCCGATGAAGCACGGTGCCAAACTCGCAGTACTCGGCGCAGCAGCAGGAACACTGACGGTGCTGGCTCCACCGGCGAATGCGGTGCCGGCCCCCGGTACGCCCGAAGGGGCCGTCACATTCTCGGCGAAGAACCTCGGCGGCTGCAAGGCCGAGTTCTCCATTGTGAACAAGACGAACGTGACGACATACACGATCGACTGGCGTATCGACGAAGAAGCCGGACGAATGGTCGAGGATATTCCGTTCGAGATCTACCGGACCGGTGGCATGTCATCGAAGGCTGCTTCGCCGACCTGGCCGGACGAGGTACCCGATAACACCGTCGACAACCGCACCATGGTCTCGGACCGGGCACCGGTGACGGCGACCTACGTGCAGGATCTGAAGAACCCGACCGGGACGTTCAACCCGGCGCTTCCGAACCCCGGTGCCTCCACCCATCGCGTCGACTACCGAATCGTGCTCGGCCCTCCCGGAAACAACGGCCAGACGCCGAACGAACAGCCGGAGTGGCTGGGCGACCGCCAATGGCGCAGCGTCACGGTCACCGGATGCGGGTCCGGCCCCGACATGGGCAGCAGCGGATCAGTCGGCAGCAGCGGGTCCGTAGCCGGCTCGCTCGGCGACCTGCTGAGCGGATTGTTCAGCTGACCGTGCGCATTCTCCGTCAGCTGCGGTAGCGCTGCGCGAGCTTGGCCTTCACCTCGTCGTCGGTGTCGGCGGGCGCCGCGCCGCCACCGATCTCGGCGGTCTTCTTGGCCGTCATGTCGTTGCCGGTGAAAGTTCCCGCTTCGCGCAGCTGGCTGCGGATGCGCTCGCGGTCTTTGCGCGGCGGGGGCGGCGGAGCGGCGGTGTCGTCGCCGGTCTTCTTCGCGGCGCGACGCGCCTTCACCTCGGAGTAGATGAAGTACGCGGCGCCCAACGGGGCCATGACACCGAAGGCCAGCCACTGCAGTCCGTACGAGAGGTACGGGCCCGACTCGAGTTGCGGCAGAGCGATCTCGCCGAGCGAGCCGGGCTGGTTCGGAGACAGCTGAAGATAGAGATTCTCGCTGTTCAGGCCGGTGGACTGCCCCAAGAGGCGGGTGTCGATGGTGTATGCGGTGCGCTGCCCGTTCTCGACGCGGGGTTCTTTGCCCGGGCTCGTCGACTCGGTCTTGCGCAGGCGCGCGGTGACGGTCACCTCGCCGGTCGGTGCGGGCGCGACGTCGACGCGGTTGTTGTCGCCGGGCCGCACGTAGCCGCGGTCGATGAACAGAACGCGATCACCGCCGGCCACCTGGAAGGGGGTCACGACCTCCACGGAGGGACGCTCGTCGGCACTGCGGAGGCGGATGAGGGTCTGTTCGTCGTCCAGGTACCGGCCGGTGACCTCGACCTCGCGCCACTCGGAATCCGGATTCAGCGGCCGGCCGGCCGGGGCGAGTTCGTCGATCGGGACCGGAGCGGTGGACTCGGCCGTACGGATCAGGTCGTTGCGGTGCTCGGTGTCGGAGTTCTTGCCCAGCTGCCACGGCGCGAGAACCGTGAAACAGGCGGCCGCGAATGTGACCACGAAGACGGCCAGGAGCAGCCAGCCCGGTCGCAGGAAGGTCTTGAGCACACGCACGACTCCAGGTTACTGGCTGCTGGAATCGGCTCGGTCAGTCGTCGTCGGCCAGGGTCGCGTGCACCCACGCCAGCAGCCCGGGAACGGCGGCCTCGACCTGCTCGCGAACCAAGGTGAAATCCGCCGGACTGCCATAGAACGGATCGGGGACATCAGCGCCGTCGGCGTCGGGATCGAAACTGCGCAGGAGCCGGACCCGATCCCCGAGTCGCTTGCGTTCCAACTCGGCGACGTGACCGCTGTCGGCGGCGACCAGCAGGTCGGCCGACAGGTGATCGGGCGTCAGCTGGGCGGCGACGTGCTGATCGGAGTAGCCGTGGGCGAGCAGTTCGGTCCGCGCGCGGTTGTCGGCGGGCTCGCCGATGTGCCAGCCGCCGGTTCCGGCGCTGCTCACCCGGACGCGGTCGGCCAGGCCGGCCTCCTCGATCGCCGAGGTGAAGATCGACTCCGCCATGGGCGAGCGGCAGATGTTGCCGGAACAGACGAAGCACACGTGCAGTGTGCGGGGCGAGTTGTCAGACACCGAGTTCCTCACACGATTTGGTGAACCGCGTCGCAGTCCAGTCGTTTGTTGTTCTTCCCATCACGGCTGCGTGCCCGGCGGCAGCCATCGCGGCCGTGACCTGTCCGGGGAACCGATCCTCACGCCGACCGTCCCGACTCGGGGCGTTGTCACATTCGACTGTAGTACGTCGCACACGTGACCGACGCCCTCGGACGAGGCCGGGCGTGTGGCCGCGGCAGTCCTTCGACGTGCCGGGCGCGGGGCCCGGGCCCGTGCCGTCGACCGTGCACGTAGTGTCAGAGGTCATGAAACCGGGCAACTCGCAGACGACGTCCGTCGTTGAGCAGACGCCGTCCGGATCGGCCGAGTTCTTCGATCCCGATCGGCACGGCGACGAGGACACCGCTCCGGGTGTGATCGACTTCGCCGTGAACGTGCGGCCGGGCCCGCCGGAATTCCTCGTCTCGGCGTTGCGCGATCGGATCGCCGATCTGGGCCGATATCCGAGTGCGGCGGACCTGACCGCGGCCACCAGCGCGGTGGCGCGCCTGCACGGCCGCGATCGGTCGGAGGTGCTGTTGCTGGGTGGTGCGGCCGAAGGGTTCGAACTGCTCGCCAAGCTCGCACCGAAACACGTCGCGCTGGTCCAGCCGTCGTTCACCGAGCCCGAGCGCGTGCTGCGTGCCGCCGGTGCGCGCATCAGTCAGGTGATCCTGACCGACCCCTGGTCGCTGGCGGACGTCCACGTTCCCGACGACGCAGACATGGTGGTGGTCGGCAACCCGACCAATCCGACGTCCGTGCTGCACACGCGCGCGCACATCGACTCGCTCCGGCGGCCGGGCCGGACCGTGGTGATCGACGAGGCCTTCGCCGATCTCACCCTCGACCCGGTCACCGGCGCCCACGAACCGCAGTCGCTGGCAGGAGAGCGCTCCGACGATCTGATCGTCGTCCGGTCGATCACGAAGACGTTCGCGCTCGCGGGGCTGCGCGCCGGCTACCTGCTGGCCTCGCCTGCGATCATCGCGCGGCTCTCGACGGGCCGCAGGCACTGGCCGCTGGGCACGCTCGCGCTCGTCGCGCTCGCGGTGTGCGCCGGCGACGAAGGGCAGGCGTACGCGCGGGCCCAGAGCGAGGCGGTGGCAGCGCATCGCGCGTATCTGAGCACCCGGCTCGCCGAGTGCGGGTGGCCGCCCGCGGCGGACGCGGCGGCATCCTATGTGCTGATCCGGGTGCCGAACGCGCTGCAGGTGAAGGAACGCCTGCGTCACCGCGGGATCGGCGTTCGCAGCTGCGCCAACTTCGTCGGGCTCGGACCGGACCATCTGCGCATCGCGGTCCGGAGCCCGGAACTCACCGACGTGCTCGTCGGCGCGTTGCAAGATGTGATGGCGGAGAACGCACCGCCCTTCACCCGACAGAGCCGAGAGAGTGAGGCCACATGAGTCCCCGTCTGCCGAGCCCGCGACTGGACGAGGTGATCGCGGAGCTGGAGCGCGTGTACCCGCCCCGGCTCGCCGAGAGCTGGGACGCCGTCGGCTTGGTCTGCGGCGACCCGGCCGAACCCGCGGACAGCGTGCTGGTCTGCGTCGACGTCACCGACGCCGTGGTCGACGCCGCGCTCGAAGCCGGTGCGACGCTCATCGTGGCCCACCACCCACTGCTGATGCGGGGCGTCACGTCGGTGGCCGCCGACACTCCCAAGGGCCGCATCGTGCATCGCCTCATCCGGGGCGGATGCGCGCTGTACGCCGCGCACACCAACGCGGACAAGGCACGCCGGGGCGTGTCGGATGCGCTCGCGGAGACGCTCGGTCTCCTCGACACCGTGCCGCTGGCTCCCGAGCCCGCGCCGGCATTGGACAAATGGGTGGTGATGGTCCCCGAGGGCAGCGCGGATCAGGTGAGTGAGGCGATGTTCAACGCCGGGGCGGGCGCTCTGGGCGAGTACCGCAATTGCCAATGGAGTGTGGTCGGTACCGGACAATTCCTGCCGGTGGACGGTGCCTCGCCCGCTGTGGGGGCCGTCGGAGCCCTGACCCGGGTGGATGAGGAACGGCTCGAGATGGTCGCGCCGCGGCATCTGCGCCGGTTGGTCCTCGGTGCGCTGCGCGAGGCGCACCCGTACGAGGAACCGGCCTTCGACGTGTTCGAGCAGGCCGTCACGGACGGTGACGTGGGTCTGGGCCGGGTGGGACGACTGCCCGAGCCGATGACCTTCGGCCAGTTCGTCGCCCACGCCGGACGCGTCCTGCCCGCCGCGGCGTGGCCGGTCCGCGGGGCGGGTGATCCGGCTGCGACGGTGGAGACCGTCGCGGTGTGCGGTGGTGCCGGTGACTCGCTCATCGGTGCGGCGAGCGCGGCCGGCGCCGACGTCTACCTGACCGGCGATCTGCGCCACCACGTGGTCGACGAATCGCTACGCGACCGATCGCCGGCCCTGGTCGACGCCGGCCATTGGGCCACCGAGTTCCCGTGGTGCGAGAGCGTCGCCGATATCCTGACCGAGATCGGTTGCCGGACGACCGTATTCCAAGACCCGACCGATCCCTTCACGGTGATCGCCGGCCCCAAGGAGCAGCAGTGAAGGTCCCGAACGCTCAGCAGCGCCGACTGCTCGACCTGGCCGAGATCGATGCCGATCTCGCGAAGGCTCGCCACGAACGCCGCAGCCTCCCGGAGGTCGCGGAGCTGGCCCGACTCACCGAGGAGATGGAGAAGATCCGTGAGGACCGCGCCCGTGCTCAGGTGGCGGTCGACGATCTGCAGAGCGAGTACGAGCGCATCGACGCGGAACTGTCGGGCACGACGGAGCACCTGCGGCGCGACCAGGCGCAGATCGAGTCGGGTGCGCTCAACCACAAGGCACTTGCCGAACTCCAGCACGAGGTGACCGGTCTGCAGCGCAGGTCGGAGAACCTGGAGACCGAACTCCTCGAGATCATGGAGCAGCAGGAGGCGACGACGGCGGAAGCCGAGCGCACCGAGGCCGCGCTGTTGCACGCCACCGAACGCGAACTCGACCTGATCGCACGGCGCGACGCCGCGGGCGTCGCGGTCGACGAACGCATCGACGACCTCGCCGTCAAACGGACGGCCGTGGTGGAGGGCGTCGACGAGTCGCTGCTGGCGGTCTATGAGAGGCTGCGGTCGCAGGGCAAGGTCGGCGCCGGACTGCTGCGCCAGCGTCGATGCGGCGCGTGCCGGATGGAACTCGATCCGCGGACGCTGTCGAGAATCGCCGCCGCCGACGAGGACGAGGTGGTGCGCTGCGAGGAGTGCGGGGCGATCATGGTGCGGACCGAGCAGTCGGGTCTGCCGCGACCCGGATCGGCTCAGTGACCGCCGACCGCCGGACCGGACCGCGGAAGTCGCCGAACTGGCAGGGACAGATGGAGGAGCCGACCCGGATCGTCCTGCTCCGGCACGGCCAGACGGCGCTCTCGGTGGACCGTCGGTACTCCGGCCGCGGCAATCCCGAACTGACCGCCCTCGGCCGCGCACAGGCCTCCGCGGCAGGCGAGCGGATCGGCGGGGGAGGCCTCGGTCGAATCGACGCGGTGCTGTCCTCTCCGCTGGTGCGGGCGATGGATACCGCGACCGCCGCCGCGGAACGGCTGGGCGCCGAGGTGGAAGTGTGCGACGGGCTGATCGAGACGGATTTCGGTGCGTGGGAGGGACTCACCTTCGGCGAAGCCGCCCGCCGCGACCCCGAGGTGCACGGCCGGTGGCTCGCCGACGCCGACGTCGCCCCGCCCGGCGGAGAGAGCTTCGCCCAGGTGCAGGAGCGGATCGCCGCGACCCGCGAGGACATCGTCGCCCGATTCCCCGGCCGGACCGTGCTCGCCGTCTCACACGTGACGCCGATCAAATCGATGCTGCGACAGGCGCTGACGGTGGGACCGGAACTGCTCTTCCGGCTGCATCTGGACCTCGCGTCGATCTCCGTGGTCGAGTTCTTCCCCGATGGCGGATCGGTGGTCCGGCTCGTGAACGACACCGCACACCTGCAGTAGCCCGCGGCATTCGGTGTCCGACCGCCCGCCGGGCTATCCTGAATCTCGCGAACGAGTCGGCCGGGCGGCCGCGGCGAGGGAACCGCACGAGCGATCGTGCAGGCCCGAGTCGAGGAAAGTCCGGACTCCACAGAAGCAGGGTGGTTGCTAACGGCAACCCGGGGTGACCCGCGGGACAGTGCCACAGAGAACAGACCGCCCGCACGCATGGCGTGCGGGTAAGGGTGAAACGGTGCGGTAAGAGCGCACCAGCGATGCGGGTGACCGTGTCGGCTCGGTAAACCCCACCCGGAGCAAGGCCGAAGCTCGCACCGCCGGCCGGCGTGTGCGAGTGCGCGAGTGACCGAGGACTGCTCGTCCGAGCTCGCGGGTTGGCCGCTCGAGGCACCCGGCGACGGTGTGTCCAGATGGATGGTCGCCACCGGCTCTCGGGCCGGTACAGGATCCGGCTTACACGCCGGCTCGTTCGCTCTCTCCTTCGCCCGCCTGCGCGGTGCGGGCACCGCACTTTTCTCACGGTTCGGTCGAGCGCACATCACGATTCCGGCTCGCGTATCACTCATACGCGGTGATCCGGCCATCGAACACCGCGCAAGCGGACGGCGCGACATAGCATCTCGCCCACGCACCGCCGCGGAGGACGGCGGGCGGCAACACGCACCGAACGAGGCAGGGGACTGTTCATGAATGTCGATTCCAGGAAAGTGGCCGCCGTCGTCGTGGCCGTCGGGGCCATCGGGCTGCTGGGTACCGCGTGCTCGTCCGACGACGACTCGGCGTCGAACACGTCGGCGGCGATGTCGAGCCCGATGTCGAACGCGAGCGGTGCGACCGCGTCGTCCGATGCGATGGAGCCGAACGGGATGGATTCGGGGGCGTCCAAACCCACGACGATCACCACCGACACCGAGCTGACCACCGTCGGCGGTCAGCAGATCACCATCGGCGACGAGGCGATCGCGAAGTCGTACGGCGAACGCGGCGGACCCGACGGCTACCTGGGCAAGCCGCTCGGTCCCGTCGTGAAGCTCAAGTCCGGCGGTTCGTTCATCACCTTCGAACACGGCTCGCTGTACCAGAATCCGGCCACCGGCGCGGTCTACGCCGTGCACGGCGAGATCGGCGACGAGTGGGGCCGGCTGAACCACGAGAACGGCCGCTTGGGCTACCCGACCAGCGATGAGACGAAGATCGAGGGCGGTCTCGAACAGACTTACGACAACGGCACGATCAAGTTCGTCGGCGGCAAGGTGACCGTGACACCGGCCGGCTGACCCGAGGCGGGCCCGGCGTCCGCCCGCCACGGCTCCTATGCTGTTCAGATATGCAGCGGAGAATGCGGGCGCCGGCAATCGATTTCGCTCAGTTGCGCCGTGACATGGGGATCGCAGGCGAGTTCTCCGCGGAGGCTCAGCAGCAGGCGGCCGCGGCCGTGGACCGCTTCGCGGACGCGCGCGTCGATCGCACCGACCTCGAGCTGGTGACGATCGACCCACCGGGATCGATGGACCTCGATCAGGCGCTGCGGGTGATCCGGGCCGACGACGGAGGCTTCCTGGTCCACTATGCGATCGCCGACGTCGCGGCACTGGTGGAGCCCGGCAGCGCCCTCGATCTGGAGACCCGGCGGCGGGGACAGACCGTCTACTTCCCCGACGGGAGCGTTCCGCTGCATCCGCGGGCGCTCTCGGAGGGGGCCGGCTCGCTCTTGCCGGATCAACGACGACCGGCCGTTCTGTGGACGGCCGATGTGGCGGTCGACGGCCAGTGCCGGGGCGTCGAGGTCTCGCGGGCACTCGTCCGGTCCCGGGCTCGCCTCGATTACGCCGGGGTGATGGCCGACCTGTCCGCAGACCGGCTCCATCCGGCGATCGCGGCGCTGCCGGACTTCGGCCGCACGCGCCTGGCATGGTCGCTCGCCCGCGGTGCGGTGCAACTCGACCTCCCCGACCAGGAGATCGTGCCCCACACCGAACCCGGACGAGCATGGACGCTGCGGATGGCGCCGCGCACGCCGGCCGACCAATGGAATGCGCAGGTGTCGCTGTTGATCGGGATGTGTGCGGGCCGGATCCAGAATGACGCGGGGATCGGTCTGCTCAGAACCCTGCCGCCGGCCTCGACGGAGGCGGTGGAGGATCTGCGCCGGGCTGCCGCACACCTCGGGATCGAGTGGCGCGACGGACTCTCTCCGGGAGAGTTCCTCGCGACGCTCGAACCCGATGCGCCGACCACCCTCGCGCTGATGACGGTCGGGGCGCGACTGATGCGCGGCGCCGGCTACCTGTCCCTCGCCGGTGAGTCCTCGGCACTGCCCGCGGAGCGCCGCGAGCACGCCGGGGTCGGCGGACTCTACGCACACGTGACCGCACCCCTGCGTCGTCTGGGCGACCGATACGCCACCGAGGTCGCGCTGGCCGTCACGGCGGGGGCGGAGGTGCCGACGTGGGTGCGCGAAGTGCTGCCGGAACTGCCGAAGACCATGAGCGGCTCGGACTCGGTGGCCGCGACCGCCGAGCGCAAGAGTATCGACCTCACCGAGGCAGTCGTGCTGTCCGACCAGGTCGGCCGTCGGTTCGACGCCGTCGTGATGCGCGGAGCCGACGGCCGGCGGCCGCCGGAGATCTTCATCGAATCCCCGGCGATCGTCGCCCGCTGCGAGAACGCACCCGCGGCGGGGACTCCCTGCACGGTGGAGGTGGTCACGGCCGATCCGGCGGTGCCGGAGGTGTCCTTCCGCGCGGTGTGAGTCCGCGCGATCACCTCGTGCGGCGGTACTTCTTCACCGCGCGACGTCCCCGGGCTTCCTCGTGCGCGTCGAGCCGGCCCAGGACGAACAGGGCTTCGCGGCTCAGATCCGGATTCGCCGCGACCCCGGCCAGGTGCCGCCGATTGACCACCGTGTCGTGAAAGACGCCGAGGTGGTTCTGCACGCGCTTGGCCTCCTTGCCGGCCCGGTGGAAGGCGCGCTTGCCGAGCGGATCGGCCGACTCGGCGGTGTACCGGACCGCCTTGGCGCGCTTGCGGATCGTGTGCAACTGCTCCACCCACTCCGCGGACCAGGGGCTGTACTTCTTGAGCCGCTTCTCGGCCGAGACCATCCGTGAGTAGGCGCGGCCGATGGCGTCGGCGGCCACGTCGCGGGCGTCCCGGGCGGCCGCGGGGCCCGGGATGGGCGCCTCGATCAACGCGTCGAGATCGTCGAGCAGTCGGAGATAGCGGAGCGTCGTGAGTGCGAAACGCATCGACTTGAGTGCGCGCTCGTGGTGGAGCCGCTCGTCGTCGATCAGTGCCCGGACCAGATCGTCGGGCGCCTGCTCGCGGTGCAGCAACTGGGCGTTGGCGGCGAGACGGACCTCGCGATCGCGTGCGTCGCCGAGAACTTCGCCGAGCAGGCGCAATTCCTCGGCCACCGGTGCCGCGGCCTCGGGTGCGATGACGCCCGGGTACGACGCGAGAATCGACCGGATCTTTCGTGCCGCCACTCGCATCTGATGGACCGCGTCTTCGCCGTTCTCCCGCGCGATCGGGTCCCAGGCGACGAGGGCGTCGCGGTGTGCCGCGAGGTCGTACTGCACCAGGCCGAGCGCAGTCGCTTTCTTCGGGAGTGCCCGGACGAGGTCGTCGTGCGGCCGGCTGCCGATGGCCCGCGCCAGTTTGGAGACGCTCGACGCCTCACGCGCGCCCGCTGAGCGGAGGACGCCCTTGGCCCGCTTGAGCAGTTTCGCATCGCCGCCGGTGAGCTCGAACTCCCACTCGGCCCAGCGGTGTACGGAGCCGCCGGGCAGCAGGGACTCGGCCGAGACCAGATCCTCGCAGAACTCGGCGAGCGAGCGGCCGTCGGCGTCGAGGACGCGTGTGACGGTCCGGTCGGTGGTGATCGTCGCGACCGGCACCAGCGGCGCCGACCGGACGATGGTCAGCACCTGCTCGCGCAGGTGCGCTGGCACCTGGGCGTCGCCGGCCTCGTCGAAGCCGACCGCGGTCTCCTTGCGTCCGCCGGGCACGGACGACGGTCGCTTCAGATGCCAGCCCGCATCGGTGCCGCCGGTCCGGCGACGCAGGGTGATCCGGTTCCTGGCGAGCGCGGTGTCGGCGGTGTCGAAGTAGGTCGCCTCGAGCAGGTAGGTGGTGGGCTCGCCGACGGTGCCGCCGTCGACGAGACCGGTGAGGTCGGGGGCGGGGAGTCCGGCGTCGACGTCGAACTTCAGCTCGATCTCGATCGAATCGGAGGGGCTCATGTCATACGCTCCTGCTGCGGGAGAAACTGTCGGTTGCCTCGACGAGATGGTGGACGATGCCCGGCTCGAACGATGCGTGACCGGCGTCGTCGACGATCTCCAACTGCGCGGCGGGCCAGGCGCGGTGCAGATCCCAGGCGCTGCGCATCGGGCAGACCACATCGTAACGGCCCTGGACGATGACCGCCGGGATGTGCGCGATGCGGTCGATGTTCGCCAGCAGTTGTCCATCCGCGAGGAATCCGCGGTTCATGAAGTAGTGGTTCTCGATGGTGGCGAAGGCCAGGTCGAATCGATCAGTCTGATCCGAGTTATCTTGTGGCAGAAGATAACTCGTCTTGTTCTCCCACGTGCTCCATGCAGTCGCGGCCCGCTGTGCCCGTTCGCGGTCGGCGCCGGTGAGAATCCGGTGGTACGCCTCCACCAGATCGCCGCCGCGCTGATCCTCCGGGATCGGATCGAGGTAGGTCTCCCAGAGATCGGGGAAGATGTTCGCCGCGCCGCCGTTGTAGTACCAGTCGATCTCGCTGCGGCGCAGCAGGAAGATCCCGCGCAGCACCAGTTCGGTGACGCGCTCGGGATGGGCCTGGGCGTAGGCCAGGCCGAGGGTCGATCCCCACGAGCCTCCGAAGACCTGCCAGGCGTCGATACCCAGATGGACGCGCAGCGCCTCCATGTCGGCGATCAGATGGTCGGTGGTGTTGACCGAGAGGTCGCCGCCGTCGGCGATGTGCGGCCGCGACTGTCCGCAGCCGCGCTGATCGAACAGGACGATCCGGTAGCGGGCCGGATCGAAGAACCGGCGCTGTCTGGGCGCCGTTCCTCCGCCCGGCCCGCCGTGGACGAAGACGACGGGCTTGCCTTCGGGGTCACCCGAAGTCTCCCAATAGATCTCTTGTCCGTCACCGACGTTCAGATGTCCGGATTCGTAGGCCTCGATCGGTGGGTACAGGGTGCGCATACCCTCAGCCTAAGTCACGCGCCGACGGCGCTCATGCCCGTGCGAGACCGGTGATCGGCGCTGGCTGATGTGACCGCGGCTCGGATCAGTACGAGTGCTCCGGGCCGGGGAAGGCGGCGGTGGCGACCTCGGCGGCGTAGGTGCGGGCGGCCTCGCGGAGCTGGTCGCCGACCGCGGCGTAGCGCTTCACGAACTTGGCGGTCTTGCCGTGCGTGTATCCGGCCATGTCCTGCCAGACCAGCACCTGGGCGTCGGTCTCATTGCCCGCGCCGATACCGACGGTCGGGATGGTCAGCTTGCGGGTGATCTGCCCGGCGACGTCGGCCGGGACCATCTCCATGACGACCGAGAACGCGCCCGCCTCCTGCACCGCGATGGCGTCGGCGACCAACTGATCGGCGGCGTCGCCGCGCCCCTGAACGCGGAATCCGCCGAGTCCGTTGACGCTCTGCGGGGTGAACCCGACATGGCCCATGACCGGGATGCCCGCAGCCGTGAGCGCCGCGATCTGCGGTGCGACGCGCTCGCCTCCCTCGAGCTTGACCGCGTGCGCGCCGCCCTCCTTGAAGAAGCGCACGGCGGTCTCGAGCGCCTGCTGGGGACCGGCCTCGTAGGTGCCGAACGGCAGGTCTGCGACGACGAGGGCGTGCGGTGCTCCGCGGACGACCGCGCGGACCAGCGGAATCAACTCGTCGATCGAGATCGGGATGGTGGTGTCGTAGCCGTAGACGACGTTGGCGGCCGAGTCGCCGACGAGCAGGACCGGGATCTCGGCCTCGTCGAAGATGCGGGCGGTGGAGTAGTCGTACACGGTCAGCATGGGCCACTTGTGACCCTCGGCCTTCCACTGCGCGAGATGGTGGACGCGGGTCGCGCGGCGAGGTGCCTGCGTGCCGGTGTCCGGAGTGGAGCCGTAGACGGGTGCATCCGACATGATCTGCCTCATTTCTGCCTCGAGTCCCGCTCGTGCGGGTACCCGGGTTGGTGTGGACGCCCTCGATTGTTCCACCGGGCCGAGGAGGGGAGAACCCGCGGTTCGGTGGGATTGGTCACACGGCGGGCCCGTCGTGACAAGCCCTGGCGCGCGGGCGCGGTTACGCGCGTGTGTAACACGCGCGTAACCGCGGCCCTCTAAGGTTCGGGTATGGACCGCCAACAGGAATTCGTGCTGCGCACCCTCGAAGAGCGGGACATCCGCTTCGTCCGACTGTGGTTCACCGACATCCTCGGCTATCTGAAATCGGTGGCGATCGCGCCGGCCGAACTGGAAGGCGCGTTCGCCGAGGGCATCGGTTTCGACGGGTCGGCGATCGAAGGCTTCTCTCGCGTGTCCGAAGCCGACATGGTGGCCAAGCCCGACCCGTCGACCTTCCAGATCCTGCCGTGGCGCGACGAGGGCGACCTGTACTCGGCGCGCATCTTCTGCGACATCACGATGCCCGACGGTTCGCCGTCCTGGGCCGACCCTCGCAACGTGCTGCGCAGGCAGCTCAACCGTGCGGCCGATCAGGGGTTCACCTGCTACGTCCATCCGGAGATCGAGTTCTTCCTGTTGAAGGACAAGCCGATCGACGGCACGCCGCCGATTCCGGCCGACCGCGGCGGCTACTTCGATCAGGCGTTCCATGCCCTGGCACCGAACTTCCGCCGCCACGCGATCGACGCGCTGGAGGCGATGGGCATCTCGGTGGAGTTCTCGCATCACGAGGGCGCGCCGGGGCAGCAGGAGATCGACCTGCGTTACGCCGATGCACTGTCAATGGCCGACAACGTCATGACCTTCCGCTACCTGGTGAAGCAGGTGGCCTTCAGCGACGGGGTCCGCGCCACTTTCATGCCCAAGCCCTTCAGCGAGTACCCGGGCTCGGCGATGCACACGCATATGAGTCTGTTCGAGGGCGACACCAACGCCTTCCACAATCCCGACGACCCGATGCAGCTGTCGACGGTCGGCAAGCAGTTCATCGCGGGGATTCTGAAGCATTCCGGTGAGATCAGCGCCGTCACCAACCAGTGGGTGAACAGCTACAAGCGCCTCATCTACGGCGACGAGGCCCCCACCGCCGCCACATGGGGCGGCGCCAACCGCTCGGCGATGATCCGGCTGCCGCTCTACACACCGAACAAGGCGTCGTCGCGCCGCGTGGAGATCCGGACACCCGACTCCGCGTGCAATCCCTACCTGACGTTCGCGGTGCTCCTGGCCGCGGGCATGAAGGGGATCGAGAACGAGTACGAGCTGCCGGACGAGGCCGAGGACAACGTCTGGGCGCTCACCGAGGCCGAACGTCGCGCGATGGGCTACCGCGAGCTCCCGGGCTCACTCGCCGATGCGCTCGTCGAGATGGAGAAGTCGGAACTGGTGGCCGAGACGCTGGGTGAGCATGTCTTCGACTACTTCCTGCGCAACAAGCGCGCGGAGTGGAACGCGTACCGCGGCCGGGTGACGCCGTACGAGCTCGAGAACTACCTGCCGCTGTAAGGGAGGCACGTGTGACTGTTTCCCGTGGCCGTTCCACCGTCCCCAGCCCCGGCCGCCTCGGTCTGCTGCAGCCCGAGGCGCGCGCGCGTCTGGCCTCACTCGGCTGGACCGAACCGGAGCACATCGACCTGTTGTGGTCGCTCTCGCGGGCGGCCGACGCCGATCTGGCCCTCGCCGCGCTGATCCGGCTCCGCGACGCCGACCCCGACGCCTGGCCGGAGATCAGCCGGCTGATGGCCCGTAACAAGCATTTCCGGGGGCGTCTGCTCTCCGTGCTCGGCGGGTCGGACGCGCTGGGCGACCACGTGGTCGCCGAGCCCGGCACGTGGCGGCTGCTTCTCGACGACGAGCTGCCGGACGAGATCGCGGTCCGCGAGTCGCTGCTGAGCGCGGTGGCCGCGACCCCCGAGCCGGGCGCGGACGAACGCGGAGATCTCCTGTACCGCGCCGGGGTCACCGGTCCGGACGCGGTAGCCGCGCTGCGCTGCGCCTACCGGGACCAGTTACTCGTCCTGGCGGCACACGATCTGGCGGCGACGGTCGAAGACGAGCCCGTCCTGTATCTGCCCGAGGTGGGGGCACGCCTGTCCGATCTCGCCGACGCCGCAATGACCGCGGCCCTGGCGGTGGCGATCGCGACGGTGCTCGACGAGGATCCCCTCGAGATCGATCTCGCGGTGATCGCGATGGGCAAATGCGGGGCGCGCGAACTGAACTACGTCAGCGATGTAGACGTGGTCTTCGTCGCCGAGCCGGCGGACTCGGTGTCGGCGCGCATCGCGGGGGAGATGATGCGCATCGGCTCGTCGGCGTTCTTCGACGTCGATGCGGGACTGCGGCCGGAGGGAAAGCGCGGCGCCCTCACGCGGACGCTGGAATCGCATGTGGCGTACTACCGTCGGTGGGCCAAGACCTGGGAGTTCCAGGCGTTGCTGAAGGCCCGCCCGATGACGGGATCGATGAAGCTCGGCGCCGCCTACATCGAGGCCACTTCGCCGATGGTCTGGGACGCGTCCGAACGAGACGACTTCGTACCGGAGGTGCAGGCGATGCGCCGCCGGGTCGAGGCACTGGTGCCGCCGGAGGAGAAGGCTCGCAATCTCAAGCTCGGGCGCGGCGGACTGCGCGATGTGGAGTTCGCGGTGCAGCTGCTCCAGATGGTTCACGGCCGCGTGGATCCGGAATTGCACGTCCAGTCGACCGTCGACGCTCTCGCCGCGCTCACCGACGGCGGGTACATCGGGCGTGACGACGGCGCGAACTTCTCGGCGTCGTACCAGTTCCTGCGGATGCTGGAGCATCGCCTGCAACTGCAGCGGCTGCAGCGCACTCATCTGCTGCCCGATCCCGACGACACCGCGGCCATGCGGTGGTTGGCGCGGGCGGCGCACGTGCGGCCCGAGGGCGACAAGGACGCGACCCAGGTCCTCGGCCGCGAGCTGCGCAAACAGCGGACCCGGGTCCGGCAGCTGCATGAGAAGCTCTTCTACCGTCCGCTGCTGGAGTCGGTCGCCCGACTCGACAAGGGGGCGCTGCGGCTGTCGGACGAGTCGGCCAAGCGTCAGCTCGCCGTGCTGGGCTGGGCGTTCCCCGATCGCGCGCTCGCGCACATCCGGGTGCTCGGATCGGAGCCGGGGCGCAGCGGCCAGATCCAGATGCTGATCCTGCCGAGTCTGCTCGAGCACATCAGCGACACCCCCGATCCCGATGCCGGCCTGCTGAACTACCGCAGGCTGTGCGACGAGGTGGTGGGCGTCGACTGGTTCCTGCGCCTGCTGCGCGACGACGCGGTGGTCGCCGAACGGCTGATGCACGTTCTCGGCACCAGCGAGTACATCGCCGACCTCCTGATGCGCTCGCCCGACGTGATCCAGCTGTATTCGACGGGGGCGACCGGACCCAAGCTCACCGAGGTCGATTCGGCCGACGTGGTGAAAGGTCTGGTCGCCTCCACCATGCGGGCGACCGACCTCGACCGGGCGATCGCCGTGGCGCGGTCGCATCGACGCGCCGAACTCGCGCGGATCGCCTCGGCCGATCTGCTCGGGCTGATGTCGGTGCAGGAGGTGTGCCGGGCGCTGTCGACCGTCTGGGCGGCGGTGCTCGGCGCGGCGCTCGACAAGGTGATCGCGTCGACGCTGGACCGCGGGGCGCGGGCGCCGGCCCGGATCGCCGTCATCGGGATGGGCAGGCTCGGCGGTGGCGAACTCGGCTACGGGTCGGACGCCGACGTGCTGTTCGTGTGCGAGCCGGCCGACGGCGTCGACGAATCGGAGGCGCTGCGCTGGGCGCAGACGGTGGCCGACCAGGTCCGCAGTCTGCTGGGGACGCCGAGCGCCGATCCGCCGCTCGAGGTGGACGTCGGTCTGCGGCCCGAGGGGAAGAACGGGCCCATCGTCCGGACCCTCGGATCGTACGAGGCCTACTACCGCCAATGGGCCCAGCCGTGGGAGGTGCAGGCGCTGTTGCGCGCCCACTCGGTGGCCGGCGATTCCGACCTGGGGTTGCGCTTCCTCCACATGATCGACGTGACGCGGTACCCCGAGGGCGGGGTGTCCGCGGAGGCTGTTCGGGAGATCCGGCGCATCAAGGCCCGCGTCGACTCCGAACGACTGCCGCGCGGCGCCGATCCGGCCACTCACACCAAACTCGGCCGCGGCGGGCTCGCCGACGTCGAGTGGACGGTGCAGTTGATGCAGTTGCGCTACGCGCACAAGTACCCGCAACTGCACAACACGTCCACGCTCGAGACACTCGAGGCGATCCGGGAGCTGGAGCTGCTCACCGAGGACCAGGTGGACATGCTGGCGGACGCCTGGCTGACCGCGACCAAGGCGCGCAACGCGCTCGTGCTGGTGCGCGGCAAGCCGGTCGATCAACTGCCGGGGCCGGGGCGCGCTCTGCGATCGGTCGCGTACGCTGCGGGATGGCCGCAGGACGAGGCGCAGGAGTTCCTGGAGCACTACATGCGGGTGACGCGACGAGCGAAGGCCGTCGTGGTGGAGGTATTCGAGAGCTGATCGACCCGGCCCACGGAGTCGCGGCCGGACGAGAGGCGTGCTGCGAGACGTGAGCATTCTGCACCGAGCGTGGGGCCGACCGGTCGCCGATGCGATCACCGCGGGTATCCGCGCCGGCCAGAAGGCGGCCGCGCCGGCGTTGCGTGCGGCGCAGACGCTCGCGCAAGCTCTGCCTCTCGACCTGCTCGTGGAGGTCGGCAGCGAACGGCAGCGCGCGTCCAACCGGGTGGTCTACGACTTCTTCTCCGGAATCGGTCCCGAACTGGCGCATCCCGGCGGATCGCTGCCGGGCGCGAATCGGTGGGACGTTCCGTGTGATCCGGAGCATCCGGTTCCGGTGATCCTCGTGCACGGCACGGCGGGCGGTGCGCAGACCAACTGGGGCACATACGTTCCGCTCCTTGTGGGTGCGGGATTCTCGGTGTTCACGCTCACCTACGGAGCCACGGAGGGCGCCAGGTGGCCCATCTCCGCGCTCGGCGGCATGAGCCGGATCGAGGACAGCGCCGCCGAGTTCGGCCGATTCGCCGAGAAGGTGATGGCATCGACGGGAACCGACCGCATCGACGTGGTGGGGCATTCGCAGGGCACGCTCGTCCCGGCGTACTGGGCCAAGTTCCTGGGCGGGGAGGACCGGATCCGAAGATACGTCTCCCTCGCCCCCTTGTGGCAGGGGACCTCGACTTTCGCCCGCGCACGCCCCGTGGCCGCGCAACTCGAGCGCCGGCTGGGGATCGATCCGAGCGCGGTGATCCCATGTCATGCCTTGCCGCAGATGATGCAGGGGTCGACGTTCCTGCGCCGCCTGAACTCCGGCGGCAGTCCGTACGTGCGCGGGACCGCGTACACCAACATCTCCACGGTTCACGACGAACTGGTGCGCCCGTACACCTCGGGGCAGGCGGAGGGCGGACCCGGTCACGACGTCACCAACATCGTCCTGCAGGACGGGTGCGGCAAGGACTTCTCCGACCACCTGGGCATCTGCGGCTCGCCGCGCGCCGCGGCGATGGTCGTCAACGCTCTCGAGGGCCGCGACGTGCGCGTGGTGCCCTGCCGGCTGGTGGCGCCGTTCTTCGGCTCGCCGCTGCTGCGCCGAACCGGTGGGGCCCCGGAGTTCATCACACCGTTCGCTCCGTCGCGACGGGATCGCTGACGTCGGCTTTCACGCGATTCCGCGGCGAAGCCTTGACATCCGGACGGAGAGGGGTGAGTGTAGTCACACCTGAACAAACCGAACGCTCGGTAGTGAGTGTTCAATTCTGGAAGGTGTGACTCCCATGACCGATGCTCCCGACCTTACCGATCTGCTGGCCGACGCACCGTCCAACTGGGGCAAGTGGGGCCCCGACGACGAGGTCGGATCGTTGAACTACCTGACCCCGGACCAGGTTCTCGCGGGGGCGTCGGAGATCCGGAAGGGCGAACTGTTCACGCTGCAGCGGCTCATCGGAGACCCCGCCGGCGATCCGGTGTGGCCGGGCCGCAGTCCGGCCACCCGCGAGATGATCTTGGACGAGTCGCACTGGGACGAGGGCGGCGACGGGCCGGCGTTCCCGGGCGGATTGCACTACGCCGACGACAAGCTGAACGCATTCCTGCAGGGGTCCACGCAATACGACGCGCTCGGCCACGTCTGGTACGACGGCAAGATCTGGAACGGCTTCGACGCCCGCACCACCATCGGTGGCCTCGACAAGGCGAGCGTGGAGCCGATCGCCCAGCGCGGTGTCGCGGGGCGGGCGAATCTGCTAGACATGGCCCGATTCCGCGGGAAGGACTATCTCGACCCGGGGGAGACGTTCACGCACGAGGATCTGATCGCCTGCGCCGAAGCGCAGGGCACGCCGATCGCCGAGCGCGACATCCTCATGATCCGGACCAACCACCTGCAGTTGTTCTTCGAGAAGGGAGACGCCTTCTACGAGGACTTCTGCGAGTCGGGACTGGTGTACTCGCCGGAGCTCGTCGAGTGGTTCCAGGAGATGGAGATCCCGAACCTGGTCACCGACACCATCGCCAACGAGGTGACCTTCGACCCCGACAGCGGAGTCGCGCTGGTGCTGCACAACGCGCTGATGCGCAATCTCGGTATCGCGTTCACCGAGATCTGCGACTTGGAGCGACTCGCCGAGGACTCCGCGGCGGACGGTCGTTACACGTCGTTCTACGTCGCGGCCCCGCTCAAGATCCACCGCGCCACCGGTGCCCCGGTGAACCCGGTGGCGATCAAGTGAGCGCGTACACCGACCGTCCCTGGCTCGCGCGGTATCGGGCCGGTACGCCGACGGACATCACCGCGGAGAACGCGTCCGCACTCCAGATCTTCATGAGCGCCGCCGCCCACGCTCCTGACGCTCCGGCGATCAAGTACTTCGACGGAGTGCTGACCTACGGCGAACTCGACGCGGCCGCGGACGCGCTCGCCGGTGCACTGCGCGCCGACGGCTTCACGGCCGGGGATCGCTTGGCGGTCTACGTGCAGAACAACCCGGCGTTCGTGATCGGACTCCTCGCGGCGTGGAAGGCCGGCGGATCCGCCGTGGCCGTCAACCCGATGAATCGACAGCGAGAACTCGCCTACCTCCTCGAGGATTCGGGGGCGACGGCGCTGCTGACGCTGAACACTCTGTACGACGAGGTGGCCGCGGAGGTCATCGCGGGCGGCACGACCGCCGTCCGCACGGTGATCTCGGTGTCGGCGCTCGACGGTCAGTCGCGCGACGACGACCGGGTGCTCGGCGACCAGAGCGCCGACGTGCCGGTCGGCACCCGTGCCCTGTCGGCGATCATCGCCGAGCACGACGGCACTCCCGTGACGCCGACGGCGCCGTCTGCGGACGATCTGGCGGTCTTGACCTACACGTCCGGTACCACTGGAAAACCCAAGGGTGCGTTGAATACTCACGGCAACCTGGCGTTCAATGCGCAGACCTACCGGGACTGGATCGGGCTCACCGGTGAGGACGTGGTGCTCGGCGTCGCGCCGCTGTTCCACATCACCGGTCTCGTGGGCCACGTGATGCTCGCTCCGCTGCTCCGGATTCCGCTGGTCCTCACGCACCGGTTCGCGCCCGCGGTGATGGTGGACGCCGTGCGCGAACACCGTCCGACGTTCACCGTCGGTGCGATCACCGCCTACATCGCCCTCGCCGACTCCGGCGGCGCGCGGCCGGGTGACTTCGACTCGCTGCGGGCCCTGTACTCGGGCGGCGCGCCGATCGCGCCCGCGGTGGCCGATCGTCTCGAATCGGTGTTCGGTGCGTACATCCACAACATCTACGGCCTCACGGAGACCAACTCACCGTCGCATGCGGTGCCCTTCGGAGTGCGGGCGCCGGTGGACGGCGAGTCCGGGGCCCTGTCGGTCGGGGTGCCGGTGTTCAACACCGTGGTCCGGGTCGTCGACGACGACGGTGAAGACCTGCCGGTGGGTGCGATCGGCGAGTTCGCGACCTCGGGGCCCCAGGTGGTGCCGGGATACTGGAACCGTCCGGACGCCACCGCCGAGTCGATTCCCGGCGGTGAACTGCGCACCGGCGACGTCGGCTTCATGGACTCCGACGGCTGGTTCTACCTGGTCGATCGCAAGAAGGACATGATCAACGCATCCGGTTACAAGGTGTGGCCCCGTGAAGTGGAAGACGTCTTGTACGGTCATCCGGCCGTCGCCGAGGCAGCGGTGGTCGGCGTGCCCGACGAGTACCGGGGGGAGACGGTGAAGGCCTTCGTCTCCCTTCAACCGGGCAAGGCCGCCACCGGCGAGGAGATCGTCGAGTTCTGCAAGTCGCAGATGGCGGCCTACAAGTACCCGAGATCGGTGGAGATCCTCGACGAACTGCCGAAGACCGCGACCGGCAAGGTGTTGCGCCGCACGCTGCGCGACCAGGCGGCCGCGCGCGCCTGAACGGCGTCGCCCCGCGCCTGTCGGCGGTCGGGTCCCGACCGGCTCAGCCCGGCCGGGACCCGACGCCGTCGAGTCCCGCGAGACGGAGACCGAAACGGCGGTAGCGGACCGCGATGTCGGCGGGATCGTCGATGCGCTCCAGCCGGCAGACGCCGGTGCAGAGGTCGAGGACGGCGCGCGCGGTCGCCGCGGAGTCCTCGTCGTCGCCGTCGGGCAACTGCGCGCGGACCACCTCGAGCAGCCGCCCCGACACCGCCTCTATTCGCGGCCGGTCCGCGGGGTCGAGGTTGGCACGGTCGGTCACGACGATCCGCATCACGTCGCGCCGAACCGCGGCGAACAGCGCGACCGCCTCGCAGACGTTGCCGAGTGCGAGCACCCGGTCGTCGACGTCCGCGGCGGCCTCGACGTGTGCCGCGAGCTCGGTGTACGCGAGGTCGAAGACGGCGGTGAGCAACGACTGCTTGCTCGGATAGTGGTGATACACGCCGGCTGCGCTGAGTCCGGCCGCGGCCGCGACGGTCCTCATGGTCGCGCCGTGATATCCGGTCTCCACGAAGCAACCGATGGCCGCGGCGAGGGCGGGGTCGATCTCGCGGTCGGGATAGTCGCGCCAGTCGAACTCCTTGGCCGCGTCGGCCGGCTGTGGTGACTGGAGCTCGGTGAGCGCGGTGATCGTCGTGTCGAGTTCGGCGGCGATGGCCGCGAGCCGTTCCGGTGAGGCCGCGGTCTTGCCGGTCTCGATCCCGCTCATCGTCCCGACGCTGACTCCCACGCGACGGGCGAGCTCTCGCATCGAGATCCCGGCGAGCTCGCGAGCCGGCCGGATCATCAGCTGCGCGCGGGCGCATGGATCGGGCATGGGGTCAACGGTAATAGGCCGCAACGGTTCCGGGGCGCGACCGGGCCGCGAAAGCGACCTTGTCCCGGTTGCCGCCGCTTACAATCGCGGGTGCGGGCAACCAGCGACGAATGAGGGCGCGAACTGATGATCGACGACGGATCCGACCTGCCGAGGCCGACATCCGGGCTCACGATGTTCCACGAAGCGGTCGCCGCCGGCTCCGGCCGTCCGCTGATCCGCTACTTCGACGGCGTGCTCACGATGCGCGACGTCGACAGGCATTCGGATGCGCTCGCGCACCACTTGATCGGACAGGGATTCTCCTCGGGCGACCGGCTGGCCATCCTCACGCAGAACAGCCCCGCATTCGTCATCGCCCTCGTCGCCGCGTGGAAGGCCGGCGGGATCGCGGTACCGCTCAACCCGATGAACACCCGGCGGGAGACGGCGTTCGCGTTGGTCGACACCGGTGCGCGGGCGCTCGTGTGCCTCGACGAGTTGTACGCCGCGGGTGCGCAATCGGTGATCGCCGACGGCGACACCGATGTGCGGACGGTGGTGCTGACCTCGATCGGCGACTGGGCGGCGAAGACCGACCCGGCGCCGGGATCGCTGCCCGCGCTGCCGTGGTCCGGCCCGGTGCGCGGCGCCGATCCGGGCCGCGACGACCCCGCTCTGCTGCTGTACACGTCGGGCACCACCGGAGTGCCGAAGGCCGCTGTGGTGACCCACGGCAACCTCACCGCGGGCGCAGAGCTGTTCCGCCGGTGGACGACGATCGGCTCCGATGACGAGATCCTCGGGATCACTCCGCTGTTCCACGTCACCGGAATCGTCGGCCACGTGGCGCTCGCGCTGCGTGTGGGGGCGCCGCTGATCCTCGCGCACCGGTTCGATCCGCCGGTGCTGGTGCGCGCGCTGCGCGAGCATCGGCCGGCATTCGTGATCGGCGTCATCAGTGCGATCGTCGCGCTCGCCGAGGAAGCCGACGGTCCCGACGACTTCCGGTCCGTGAAATGGCTCGCGACCGGCGGTGCGCCGGTGTCGGCGGACACCGCCGCACGGGTGGCCGAACGCACGGGCACCGAGCTCAGCATCGTCTACGGGCTCACCGAGACCACCTCGCCCGCGATAGCGACGCCCGTGGGGCGGCTCGGGCCGATCGACCGCGAGTCCGGCGCACTGTCGATCGGGATGCCGGTCGCGGCCACGCGCTGCCGAATCCTCGACGACTCCGGAGAGCCGGTCGGCCCAGGTGTCATCGGCGAGGTGGAGATCGCCGGACCGCAGGTGAGCCCCGGGTACTGGCAGGACGGTTCGATCGTCGGCGGCCCGGGCGACGGCGCGCTGCGGACCGGCGACATCGGCTTCCGCGATACGGACGGGTGGGTGTTCCTGATCGACCGGCGTAAGGACATGATCACCACCGCCGGCTACAAGGTCTGGCCGCGCGAGGTGGAGGAGGTGCTCTACCGCCATCCGGCGATCGCCGAGGCCGCCGTCGTCGGAGTGCCCGATGACACACGAGGCGAAGTGGTCAGCGCCTTCATCGCCTTCGAATCCGGGGCCACCGCCACCGTCACCGACATCGAGGAGTTCGCGGCGGCTCAGCTCGCGGCGTACAAACGTCCCCGCAGCATCACCGTGCTCCCTGCCCTGCCGAAGACGGCCACCGGCAAGGTGCTGCGCAGACGCCTGCGCGGATGAGCCGACCGAGGCCGGTTCAGCCCTGTGCCTCCAGGATCTTGAGCCCGAAGACGATGGTGTCGCCCTTGTTGATGGAAGCGCCCGGATTGCCGTCGGGATAGCCGTCGGCGGAGGGGATCACCACGCCGACGGTGGAGCCGACCTTCTGGCCGACGAGGGCCTGACGGAAGCCGGGAACCACGCCGGAGGCCGGGAACTGGGCCGGCTCGCCTCGCTGGTAAGCGCTGTCGAAGACCTGACCCGTGGTGCCGTTGACCCCCTCGTAGCAGACGGAGACGGTGGTCGCGTCGGTCACCTCGGAGCCATTTCCCGCGATGAGCGTCTTCACCTGAGTCTTGTCGACCTTGAACGGTGTGGTCAGGGTGATCGCCGGCGCAGCGTTCTTCGCGTCGTCGGTGACGGTGAAAGCGGCCTTGCCCTGCACGCCGTCGACGGTCCACGAGGGCGCTCCGGAGACGTTCTGCGGCGTCGGCGCGCAGCTCGTGGTGTCGGCGGCCGAGCTGTCGCCGTCGTCGGACGAGCACGCGGTCAGGGCGAGCGCGGAGGCGGCGAGGGGAAGGAGGACCAGTGCCTTGAGCTTCATGGTCGATCAGCCTATCCGTCGGTCGCCGAGGCCGGTTCCGCAGCCATGATCTTGAGGACGAACACGATGCTGTCTCCGGGCTTGATGGTTCCGTCGGGACTGCCGTCGGGGTATCCGTCGGCGGAGGTCATCACCACTGCCACCGAGGCGCCGACGCGCTGTCCGACGAGCGCTTTGCGGAAACCCGGAACCACGCCGTCGGCGTGCAGGCGGGTGGGCGTGCCCTTCTGGTAGGAGCTGTCGAAGGTCTGGCCGTCGCGGCCGTCGACGCCCTCGTAGCAGACGTTGACGATGGAGGCGTCCGTGATCTCGTCGCCGGTTCCCGGTGCCAGTGTCTTGACCTGGGTCTCATCGACGCTGAACGGCGGGGTGATCTTGATGAGCGGCCCGGCGGTATCGGTGGAGGCGGCGATCTCCGCGCTGCCCGTCGCACCCATCACCTGCCACTGCGGTCTGGTGTCGGCCGGCGGATCGGCCTCCGGGCACATCCCGCCGTCCATTGTCGGACTGGGCGTGGTCACGTCGAGGCTGGTCTGCGCGCTGCCCGCGGTGTCGTCGGAGGAGCATCCGGCCACGGCCAGCAGGGCCGCCGCCGCGGGGACCAGGAGGAGAGACTTGCGCTTCATGGGCGACGACACTAGCAGCCCGGACTGATAGGTTCCTGGGCCCGGACGTGGCACGAAAACGTCGGTGGCACACCTCACGCAGAGCGGCGGCTCGGAGTCCCCCGACAGGACTCCGAGCCGCCGCCCGCACGTGTGGTGCCCGGTTCCGGTCAGGCTCCGATGGCCTTGGCGATCATCGGCCAGGACGAGTGCAGTTCGCGCTCCCAGTAGCCCCACGAGTGGGTGCCCTGCGGATGCAGTTCCACGCGGGCGGGGATCTTCAGCTGCGCCAGGCGTTGCGCCATCTGTTGGGTGCAGACGTTGGTGGCGGCTTCGATGGCGCCGCCGAGAACCACCCGGTCGGCCAGCGAGACGCCCTGCGCCGCGGTGCTTCCGGGCTCGATCGACTCGTCCTGCCCGGGGAGCCCGGAGTTGGAGGAGAGATAGATCTGGGTGCCGCGGAGCTTCTCGGCGTTGAGGTACGGATCGTTCTTGCGCCAGCCGGGGCCGTCGTACGGTCCCCACATATTGCGGGTGTCGGCCTTGCCTCGGCTCTCCACCACCGTGCGGATGTACTGCTGGCCGACCTTGTCGCTGGTGCGAGCGCAGCCGCTGTACGAGGCAGTGATCTTGTACAGCGCCGGCGCGGCGATGGCGAGGTTCAGTACCGATGTGCCCGCCATCGAGATGCCCGCGATGCCGTTCTTTCCGCTGGTCTTGAACCTCTTGTCGAGCAGGGGAGGAAGCTCCTTCGTCAGGAAGGTCTGCCACTTCTGCTTGCCGAGGACCTCGTCGTCGCGCTCCCAGTCGGTGTAGTAGGAGAACATGCCCTTGAGCGGGGTCACCACGTTGACGTGCTTGGTGCGGAAGAACTCGACGTAGTTGGTGCGCAGGGCCCAGCTCGCGGAGTCCTCGCCGCCGCCGGCGCCGTTGAGCAGGTACAGCACCGGAGCCGGCTTGCGGGTGTCGGCGGGCCGCAGGACGTCGAGCGGGATGTCGCGCTGCATCGACTGCGAGTAGACGGTGACCACTTTGTGCTGCGGGGTGGCACCGTCGGCCACCGACACGATGTGGGAGGGAGCCGTGGCGGACGCGGACGCGGCCATGACCGTCGTACCGGTCGCAGCGGCCGTCAGGGTGAGCAGGCCGGCGAACAGACCTGCCAGGGAACGGATCTTCATACGAGTTCTTTTCACTTCCGTGAGCGACGCGAGCCGCTGCGGTATCGGGGGGCCGGGAGGGCGCCGGAAGGAGACGCCGATCGGGACCGGCGGACTCGCAGTAAGTTGTAGCACCGCGGACGGCGGTGGTTGCGCGCACAGCGCGCCGGAAGGCACAGAAACAGCGCTGGTGTCGCGGGACCGGTCACGACCCGTTCAGTCGGGCACACGCGCGAACAATCGCACGCGACAAGGCTGGGGAACCGACTTGCCGGTGGCCTCGGATCAGGTGGTGCGGTCGGACTGTTCGGCGGCGGCCTTGATCGCCTCGAGCGTCTGACGCATTCCGGCGCGCAAGACCTGAGTGAAGGCTTGCTGTCCGCCGAGGTACTTCTCGGTGAGTTCCCGTGAGTAGTCGGAGATGCCGGCCGGTGTCTCGCGCCGCTGGCTCAGGCGCGTCTGGCCCTTGGGTAGGGGAGTGGTCTGGAACGACCAGACGACCCAGTTCTCCTCGATCCGGAAGGCGATCTCCTGCTCAGGCTCGAACCGCACGATCGTGCTGTGGGTTGTCCACTTGAGGTCGCCTTCATGGTTGAGATGTGTGAACTCGGCACCGAGCTCGATCCGGTCGAAGCCTTCGCGCAGCCGCACGGAGTCGACCTGGGGACTCCACTGCGGCATGCGGCGCAGGTCGCTGATCAGTTCCCAGACCTGTTCCGGGGTGGCGTCGATGTCGATGGTGTCGTGCAGGAGCTCTGCGGAGGGGACGGGCACGGAGGGTCTCCAAACTATACGTTCGATCGGACGTGTTGTTGTGGAGCGTAGGTAGCGCCGATGGTTCGCGTCAAGTCGGTCGCATATTCTCGGACCATGACGTCGGACTCGAAGGTCGACGGGCGCCGTGCGCGTGGAGATCTCACGCGTCGCACCGTCGCGCGGAAGGCGGCGGAGATCGCCACCACCCATGGGCTCGACTCGATCAGCGTCGGGTCGCTCGCGGCGGCGACCGGGTTGAGTAAGAGCGGGATCCTGACGGTGTTCGGTACCAGGGAGGCGATCCAGGTGGCTGCTGTCGCCGAGGCGCGCGCGATCTATCTGGAGGCGGTTGTGGCTCCGGCATGGGGACATGAGCCGGGCAGGCCGCGGTTGCGGGCATTGTTGGACTGCTGGGTCGCCTACCTGCGGGCAGCGGTCTTCCCCGGCGGCTGCTTCATCGTCGCGAGTACGGCCGAGTACGGGCGCCGTGAGGGTGACGTAGCGGACGCGGTGCGTGCGTTGAAGCGTGAGTGGCTCGATCTGCTGGAGTCCGAGTTGCGAGAGGCGGGGGTCGCTGACCCGGCCGGGGACGCGTTCCGCATCGACGCCTACCTGTGTGCGGCGAACGTCCACCGCGAACTCTTCGGAAGCGAGGAGCAACTCGACCGAGCGCGAGACCTGGCGCTCGATCTCATCGGGTAGGCCGGCGCGGGCACCTGCGCACGTCTGTCTCGGCACTGTTCATGCGCGGCGACATCGAGCCCGGTCGACGGTTCGTCGAGCAGAGGGAACGGGGCTCGTCACGGATGGACGTGAGCCCGAGCGGGTGGATCGGCTCTGTCATCGCCGGACTCAGACGAGTCGACCCGCTCGGCGATCGGGAAGGTGATCGCGGAGCGGGTCGAGGGGACTGCGGGCTCTACTGCGTACCGAAAAGGCGTAGCAGCAGGTCAGACGTCAGCAGTCGTAGTACAGGTTGAACTCGTACGGGTGCGGGCGGATCTGGATCGGCTCGATCTCGTTCTCGCGCTTGAGTGCGATCCAGGTCTCGATGAGGTCCTCGGTGAAGACGCCGCCGTTGGTCAGGTAGTCGTGGTCCTGCTCGAGGCGATCGATCACGGCAGACAGCGAGGTCGGTGCCTGCGGGATGCCCTTGGCCTCCTCCGGCGGGAGCTCGTAGAGGTCCTTGTCGACCGGCTCGTGCGGCTCGATGCGGTTCTTGATGCCGTCCAGGCCGGCCATCATCATCGCCGCGAATGCCAGGTACGGGTTGCCCGAGCTGTCGGGGCAGCGGAACTCGATGCGCTTGGCCTTCGGGTTGTTGCCGGTGATCGGGATGCGCACACAGGCGCTGCGGTTGCGCTGGCTGTAGACGAGGTTGATCGGAGCCTCGTAGCCCGGAACCAGGCGCTTGTAGGAGTTGATGGTCGGGTTGGTGAAGGCCAGCAGCGACGGAGCGTGGTGCAGGATGCCGCCGATGTAGTAGCGCGCGATGTCCGACAGTCCGGCGTAGCCCGACTCGTCGTGGAACAGCGGCTTGCCGTCCTTCCAGAGCGACTGGTGAGCGTGCATGCCCGAACCGTTGTCGCCGAAGAGCGGCTTCGGCATGAAGGTGACCGACTTGTTGTTCTGCCACGCGGTGTTCTTGATGATGTACTTGAACAGCTGAACGTCGTCCGCGGCGTGCAGCAGCGTGTTGAAGCGGTAGTTGATCTCCGCCTGGCCGCCGGTGCCGACCTCGTGGTGGCCGCGCTCGAGGGTGAAGCCCGAGTTGGTCAGGTTGGTCGACATCTCGTCGCGCAGGTCGACGTAGTGGTCGTACGGGGCGACGGGGAAGTAGCCGCCCTTCTGGCGGACCTTGTAGCCCTTGTTCGGGGTGCCGTCGGGGTTGGTCGGCGACGCGGCGTTCCACCAACCTGACTCCGACTCGACCTCGTAGTGGGTCGAGTTCATCTCGGAGCTGAACGAGACCGAGTCGAAGATGTAGAACTCGGCCTCCGCGCCGAAGAAGCAGGCGTCGGCGATGCCGGTGGAGGCGAGGTACTCCTCGGCCTTGCGCGCGACGTTGCGGGGATCGCGGCTGTAGGCCTCGCGGGTGAACGGGTCGTGAACGAAGAAGCTGATGTTCATCGTCTTCGCCTTGCGGAACGGGTCGATCCGCGCGGTGGCCGGGTCGGGGAGGAGCATCATGTCCGACTCGTCGATCGACTGGAAGCCGCGAACCGACGAACCGTCGAATGCCAGGCCCTCTTCGAAGACGTCCTCGGTGAATGCTGCTGCGGGGATGGAGAAGTGCTGCATCGTTCCCGGCAGGTCACAGAAGCGGATGTCGACGTACTCGACACCTTCGGCCTTGATCCCCTCGAGCAGTTCCTCGTTCGTGTTGTACACGGTTCGCCTGACTCCTTCTTGGTGAAGATCCGGTCAGAAACTCTCTGACACAGAACCCGTGCCACCCTCGCGAGGGCAGCACGAATCTCGGCAACCAGAGTACGGAGATGACGTTGCTCGTGCGCTAAACCAATGTTTCCCCCGTGTTACACCGATGGCCGGCGCGTTACGAAAGACCGCGTCGCGCGCACGGCGGTGTGGTCGGAGTCACGTTATTGGGGTGCACGGGGAAGCTGGCTACCATGGCATTCATGACCGTGGTATTCATGACCGTTTCCCGAGGGGCCCAGTAGTGGCGCGCGCGACGAGTACGTGGCTGTCGGGGCCGCAGTTCCCGGGTGCCACGGAGAACGAGTACCGCGGGCAGGATCTCGGGTTGCCGCAGGACGGACCGGGCGCTCTCGCCGGCGGGTGGCTGCGCGTGGTGGGGTTGCTGTTCGACTGGCTGATCGCCGGCGGCCTCGCGATCGTGATCGTCGGCGTGCGGCCGGCTCAGGAGATGGCGTCGAGTCTGGAGATGACCATGCGTGCGGCGGCGACGCCGCAGTTGATCATCTGGTTCGTGATCGGTGTGCTGGCGGTGGCCTTCTTCGGCTTCACCCCGGGGCAGTTCATCGCGGGCACGCGGGTGGTACGGGTGGATCTGGGCAGTGATCGCGGCGCCGCGGAGGCTCGCGGGGAGACGCCGAGGGCCGCGGTCGGGCCGATTCGGGCCCTCGGCCGCCAAGCGATTCTGATCTTCGTGGTGCCGGCACTCATCAACGACTACAACGGTCGCGCGATGCACGACCGCGCGACCGGAACGGCCATCGTCCGCACGCGCTGAGTCGACTCACCGGCCGAACGCCGACCGGATCAACGCGATGCCGGGTTCGACGGACACGGCCGGGTCGATGGCTCGTTGGATCCCGAGCCCGATTCCGGTGCTGAGAATCAGGTCGGCGATCTCGTCCCGCGTGGGCACCGGATTCGAGGTGTCCGCCGCCGCCTGGTCGATGAGCGGCGAGAAGTCTCCGAGAACGGTTTCGAGAAGCCCGGCCAGGGCGTCGCGCGCATCCTCACGCAGGGAGACGATCATCGCCTTCTGTTCCGGATGATGCCGTGAGAGCACCGCGAACTCCATTTCGAGCATCGTCCACTCCACGTCGCCGATGGTGCGGCGCACCCACGCTGCGAAAGCGTCGAGCATCCCGTGCAGGTCGGTGCTCTGTTCGACGATGCCGCGCAGCTCGTTCAGCTTCTCCCCGTGGATGTCCTCGAGCACGGCCCGGCAGAGCGTCGGCTTGTCCTTGAAGTTGGAGTACACCGCGCCCTTCGAGAAGCCCGCCGCCTCGGCGATCGCATCGAGGCTGGTCGCCGCGTAGCCGGCGTCGAGGAACTGGGTGCGTGCGGTGGCGAGAAGAGCCGCTCGGTTCCGCTCCTTCTGGTCGGCGCGGCTGATCCTGGCCATATCGGACCTCCTCATTTCAGATACCGAAGGTATTGACATACCGATGGTATCTGAACGATCATCGGTGCCATCATCCAATGGCAAGATCCGAGAGAAGGTGGGCCGTGAGGCTGTCCGAGATGCTGAGCGAGTTGGTTCCGGGGTCGTACGCGCGGTCGAATCCGCGGATCGAGCCGCCCGGCGCCGTCGTCGTAGTCACCGGTGGGGCGCGGGGGATCGGCGCCGAGATCGCCCGACAGTTCGCGGAGGCGGAGGCGACGGTCTGGATCGGGGACGTGGACGCCGACGTCGCCGCTGACACGGCTGGCGTCATCGACGGTGCGCGGTCGGCGGTACTGGACGTGACCGACGCCGTCTCCTGGCGTGAGTTCGTCTCGAAGGTCCTCGACGAGTGCGGGCGCATCGACATCCTGGTCAACAACGCGGGTGTGATGCCGGTGGGCGCGTTCCTCGAGGAGTCGGAGGCCACCGCCGATCTGATCCTCGACGTCAACGTCCGGGGCATGCTGAACGGGATGCGCGCCGTCCTGCCTTCGATGCTCGGCGAGGGGAGAGGCCACATCGTCAACATTGCGTCGATGGCCGGAATGCTGCCACTGCCGGGAATGGTCTCGTACAACGCCAGCAAGTTCGCCGCCTACGGCGCCTCGCTGGCCGCCCGCCGCGAATACGACGGCACGGGCGTCACCGTGTCCGCGATTCTGCCCGCAGCGGTCCGCACCGAGCTGGCTTCCGGAGCGGACCTCGGAGGCGTGCTTCCCACCGTCGACCCGCAGGATGTCGCCCGTGCCGTGGTCCGCACGGTTCGCACGCGAGCGGCCCGCACGTCGGTCCCCGGATGGGTGCTGCCCGGATGGTCGATCGCCGACCTGTTCGTCCCGGAGTCGGTGGAACGCGTCGCGCGCACTCTGGCCGGACACGGTCAGGCGCTGGCCCTGGACGCCGCGGAGCGATCGGCGTACCTCGCACGGATCGCGAGGCAGGCGAGCGATCACGCGGCGGGCGGCCACTCCGGCGGCACGGTGGTCGACGGCGCGGTAGTGGACTCTGCGGGCACGAGCGAGGTGCGGGCGCGATGACGAAGACGGCCCTGGTGATCGGATGCGGCGGGACCATCGGCGGAGCGTGGGCGATCGCCGCCCTCGACGAGCTGACTCGGCAGACCGGTTGGGACCCGGCGGAGGCGACGGTGCTGCAGGGCACCTCCGCCGGTGCGGAGATGGTGACGATGCTCGCCGGCGGATTCACTGCCGCCGACCTCGCAGACATGCAGGCCGGTCGGGCCACCAGCCCGATTCTCCGGGCGCACTCGGCTGCCACGCCCCCGAGCCTGCCTCCGCTGCCGCGTCCGGCGCGACCTCGACCCTCGACGCTGTGGACCAGGCGCGGCGGTCACGCCGCGCTGACCGGCATCGCTCCCCGCGGGCGCGGTGATGCCTCCTGGCTTCAGCGACTCGCGGACGCGGTGACCGCGGACTACGGCCGACTGCCGCATCCCGGCGCGCGCATGGTCGCGTACCGCGTGGACGACGGCGCGCGCGTCGCGTTCGGTGCTCCGGGTGCACCGAAGGCCGGCGCAGGCGAGGCGCTGCGCGCCTCGTGGGCGATTCCCGGATGGATGCCCCCGGTGGCGATCGAGGGCCGCGAGTACGTCGACGGCGGGGCCGCGTCCACCGCCTCGGTGGATCTGGTCGCGCGAGACGAAGCGGATCTGATCTACCTGATCACCCCGATGGCGTCGGCGCCGTCCGTGCGGGCCCCCGGAATCGGCGGACTCGCCGAACGAGCTCTTCTCCGGCGGCCGATGTCGGCCGTGCTCGACGCCGAGATCGCAACCGTCCGTCGACGCGGGACCGAGGTGGTCCACATCGCCCCCGGTGCGGCAGACATGGCCGGTCTCGGATGGAACTTCATGAACCGGGATCACCGGGAGCGCGCATTCGACGCCGCGCGATCGACCGTGGCCGAGGCCGTCGCCCGGGCTCTTGAGACTCGGGCCGCGCTGTGACGGCCCGCCGATCGCCGCGGATCGTCGTCATCGGTGCGGGGATAGCCGGCATCACCACGGCACATGTCCTGCAGGAGGCCGGGTTCACCGACTTCACCGTCTACGAGAAGGGCGACGACGTCGGCGGGGTATGGCATTGGAACCACTACCCGGGTCTCACGTGCGACGTGCCCTCGCAGCTCTACCAGTTCGGATTCGCACCCAAACCCGATTGGCCCAAGATCTGGGCCAGTGGTCCGGAGATCCAGCGGTATCACCGGGACGTCGTCGAACGCCTGGGCTTGAGCGACCGGATCCGGCTGAACGCCGAGGTCGTCAGCAGCGTCTTCGACGACGCCACCGGTCGGTGGACGGTCACTCTCGCTGACGGGGAGACGGTGGACGCCGACTTCGTCGTCTGCGCCACCGGGGTGCTGCACAACCCGTCGATCCCCGACATCCCCGGGCTCCACAGCTTCGCGGGACCGGTGGTGCACACCGCGCGTTGGGACGACGACGTGCGCACCTCAGGACAGCGGATCGCGGTGATCGGCACCGGCTCCACCGGCGTGCAGGTGGTCTCCGCGCTACAGCCGGAAGCCCGGGAACTGCTCCACTTCACCCGGACCCCGCAGTGGATCCTCTGGGCGCCGATGTCGTTGCCGCAGTTGCCCTTCGCGGACACCGTCCTGGCCGCGTCGCCGCGCCTGCATCACGCGCTGTACCGAGGCCTGCTGTGGGGGTCGGGAATTCTGGCCGACATCGTCCGCAAAGACACGTGGCGCCGCCGAGCCGTTCAGGCCTACGCGCGGCTGTCGCTGCGCGCGCAAGTCCGCGACAGCGACTTGCGGGCCGACCTGACGCCCGACTACCAGCCGCTGTGCAAGCGGCAGGTGGTGTCGGGCACCTACTACCGTGCGATCACCGCCGGCAACGCCGACCTCGTGACCGAGTCCATCACCGAGGTCCGGCCGGAGGGGATCGTGACCGCCGACGGGCGGCTCCACGAGGTGGACGTGATCATTCTGGCGACCGGCTTCCGCGCGCACGACTACATGCGCCCGATGACGGTGGTCGGCCGCGGCGGACTCACGATCGACGAGGCGTGGCGGGACGGTCCGCGGGCGTACCGGATGACGGCGATCCCGGGCTTCCCCAACCTGTTCACCGTCCTTGGACCCAACTCACCGACCGGCTCGATCTCCCTGCAGTACACGGCCGAGAAGACCGCACGGTACCTGGCGCAGTGGTTCGACCTGTTCCGGAACGGAGAGGTGGACCGGATAGAGGTCACCGAGGAGGCGACGGCCGAGTTCAACGCCCAGGTGGCGGCGGCGTCGGAGACCACGGTGTGGAAGACAGGCGGATGCGATTCCTGGTACCTCACCGAGTCCGGTGCGGTGGACCTGTGGCCGTTCGACCGCGCGACGCTGTCGAGGATGCTCGCCCGGCCCGACCGGTCGCACTTCCGGCTCGGTGCGGATGAGCCGCTCGGCGACTCAGCTGCTCTCTGACGTCCGGTCGAGGCCGTGGGAGGCGAGCAGCGCGCGCACCTCGTCGGATCCGTCGACCTTGCGTGCGGTGCGCTGGGCCACCCGCCACCCGTCGGGGGTGCGGGTGAGCGCCCAGTGATTGACCGTCGCACGCAGCACGGTGAAGGTGTCCCTGGCGGGGTCGCGCAGGAGCAGCTGCGAGTAGCTGACGACGCTCGCACGGTCGCCGTCGATCCGGATCTGCGGCGCGCTCATCACGTGACTGCAGCCGCGGTGGATGAGCCCCTGGTGCGGATCGCCGGTCACCATGTCCGCGATCTCCTGCGCACCGGAGAGCCTGCCGGTGTCGACGTCGTACACGCCGTCCTCGGTGAAGAGAGCGAGCACGTCGTCGACCGACCCGGTGTCGATCGCGGGACCGTAGCGGTAGACGAGATCGGTGATCGCGAGCCTGTCCTCCACGAGGCGCAGCCGGGTCTCGAGAGCCTCGAGCCGCTCGTCGACATTCATCGGGGGCCCTCCGCCGCGGGGCTGAACACGGCGCCCTGCGCACGGGCGAGGGAGTGGAGTGCGTCGAGCTGGTCGGTGTAGTGATCCAGACCGGTGGCGGCGATGGATGCTGTCACGATCGTCGCGCCGGCCGCCTGCAGCGAGTCGAGACGGCTCCGGACCCCGTCCGGATCGCCGAGCGGGTCCACCGGACCGCTGGGCAGCACCACGTCGAATCCCTCCGGGGTCTCGACGCGCGACAGCATGGTGGCGACCTCGTCGGGCGACAGGGCGAACGGGCTGAACCCGTCGCCGAGTTCCACGGCGCGGCGCAGGGCGCGACCGCTCCGGCCGCCGACCCACACGGGCACCCGGTCCTGCACAGCGTGCGGCTCCACCGTCACGCCGCCGTAGGAGTAGTACGGGCCGGTGTGCGACGGCGTGCCGGTCGGGAACGCCGACCGGATCGCGGCCAGCGCGTCGTCGGCGCGGGCGCCGCGGCCGTCGAACTCGGCGCCCAGCAGCTCGAACTCCTCCTGCAGACTCCCGACGCCGACGCCGAGGACGAGCCGTCCGCCGGAGACCTGGTCGAGGGTGCCGTAGCGCTTGGCGACTTCGAGCGGATGGTGATAGCCGAGAACCAGCACGCTGGTCGCGAAGCGGATCTGGCGGGTGATGGCCGCGAGGTACCCGAAGGTCGCGAGCGGATCCCAGTACACGCCGCCCCGGACCGCGGCCACCTCGTCCGGCACCGCGACGTGTTCGCTGCAGGTGAGGTGGTGGAAGCCGAGGGCGTCGGCCACACGGGCGGCCGTCGCGATCTCAGCGATGCCCGCACCCTTCTCCCAGTCCTGAGTGGTCGGCGGGTAGGCGGTGACGACGGGCAGACCGAGTCCGATGCGCATCACCGCTGACCGACCACCTTCGCGATCACGTCGGCGGACGCCTGAACGATCGCGGCGCGATCGGGCCCCGACTGCCGCTGAACCGACCTCACATTGTTTTCGGTGATCCAGACCGGGCCGTCGGCCAGATGGGCCAGACCCTCGGCGGCGACATCGTCGGGCTCGGACACCGGGATGCCGGGGTTGTCGAAGTTCAGGCCGCGGCGCTCCATCGCGGGGGTCCGGGTGAGTCCGAGCACCAGGTGCACCACGTCCACGTTCTTCGGCTTGCACTCCACCCAGAGACCTTCGGTGAAGACCCGGAGGAAGGCCTTCGACGCGGCGTAGGCGCCTTCGCGCGGTGAGCCCGTGTAGCCGGCGACCGATCCGGTGGTGATGACTCCGCCCCGGCCGCGCTCCACCATCGCCCGCGTGTAGTGGTGCAGGAGCGGCAGCTGGCGCAGGACGTTGAGCGTGACCACCTCGTTGTGGCGCGCGAGGTCGCCGTCGACGAACGAGTGCCCGTACGTGTTGGCGCCGGCGTTCATCACCAGGAGCCCGATCTCGAGGTCGGCGGTCGCGTCGATCAGCCGTTCGGCGGCGTCCTCGTCGAGGATGTCCAGAGCGACCGTGCGCGAAGGTGCGCCGAGCGCCTGCACCTCGCCGGCCACCGCCTCCAGACGCTCGGCGTTGCGGGCGGCGAGCACGACTCCGAACCCGTCGGCGGCCAGGCGCCGGGCGAACGCGGAACCGACTCCCTCGGAGGCTCCGACGATCAATGCCCAGGGGCCGTAACGGTTCAGATCGGTCATGTCAAAGCTCCTCGTTCGAGTCGGAATCGCCCGACATTCGCACGAGCGCGATGCGGGCGGTAGGGCGGTGTTCCACCGGCCGGGAGGTTCAGGCCCCGCGGCGACGGGTGGTGCGGCTGACGCTGCGCATCTTGGCGCCCTGCGGCATCGGGCCCTTGGGCATGGCGGCGCCGGCGCCGCCCTTCGCCTTGAGCGCGGACAGTCGGCCCTCGAGCGCGTCCATCCGCTTGCGGTCGATGTTGCTCGGGAGTTTGCGGATGTGGCGTTCCAGCTTCGACAGCGGCACCTGGCCGTCGCCGTCGCCGACGAGGATCTCGTAGATCGGGGTGTCGCCGACCACGCGGGCGGCCTTCTTCTTCTCCTGCGCCAGCAGCGGCTTGACGCGAGTGGGGGAGCCCTCACCGACCAGGATGACGCCGGGCTTGCCGATGACGCGGTGCACCGCGTCGAGATGCGAGGTGCCGGTGACGGCCTGCTGTACCCGCCACTGCCCACGGATGTTGCTCAGAGCCCAGCCCGCGGCGCCCGGCTGGCCCTCGGCCTTCTTGTAGACGCTCCGCTGAACGCGCCGGCCGAACAGAACGAAGGCGAGCAGCGCGCCGAGGATGACGCCGAGCGGCAGGGTGATCCAGAGATTGTGGAAGACGAACTGGCCGAGCAGGCCGAAGACCAGCGTGGTGCCCAGGACGGTGGCGACCATCAGCGGGATGAGGGCCTTGTCCTCTTTCCGCTGCATCTGGAACGCCTGCCAGATCTGCTGCCGCCGTTCCCTGCTCGCCGCTTTGCGAGCTGCCTTAGCAGCCTGCTTCGCCTCTTTGCTCGACTTGTCTTGCGCCTTAGCCATGAGTGCCAGTCTACGGTGCACACCGAGCGCGCCGACGCAGTGTCGACGGCGCTCGGGTAGCGCGGCCCGCACAACGGAATCGACCGGCCGGAACACATGTTCCGGCCGGTCGATTCGGCAGTGGGCGGGCCTCAGCGCACGGTGCGGGCGAGGACCGAAGAGGCCTCCTGAGCGGCGCTGCCCTCCTTGGCCAGATGGGCCAGTTCCGGCGGCAGCTCACGGCCGTGACGGGCCATCGCCTGGGCGTACAGCCGGCCTGCGCGATACGACGACCGCACCAGCGGACCGGCCATCACCCCGGCGAATCCGATCTCCTCGGCGTACTGCGAGTGCTCCACGAACTCCTCGGGCTTGACCCACCGTTCGACGGGATGATGCCGCACCGACGGTCGCAGGTACTGGGTGATGGTGACGATGTCGCAGCCGGCGTCGTGGAGGTCGCGCAGAGCCTCTCGCACCTCGTCCGGTGTCTCTCCCATGCCGAGGATGAGGTTCGACTTGGTCACGAGGCCGTAGTCGCGGGCACGGGTCAGCACCTCCAGGGAGCGTTCGTACCGGAAGGCGGGCCTGATGCTCTTGAAGATGCGGGGAACGGTCTCGAGATTGTGAGCCAGCACCTCGGGACGGGAGGCGAAGACCTCGTCGAGCAGGTCGGGCTTCGCGTGGAAGTCGGGGATCAGATTCTCGACGCCGGTGCCGGGATTGAGTTCGTGGATCTTGCGAACGGTCTCGGCGTACAGCCACGCTCCCTCGTCGGGGAGATCGTCGCGGGCGACGCCGGTGATGGTGGAGTAGCGCAGCCCCATCGACCGGACGGACTCGGCCACGCGGCGCGGTTCGTCGCGGTCGAGTGCGGCGGGCTTGCCGGTGTCGATCTGGCAGAAGTCGCAGCGACGGGTGCACTGCTCTCCGCCGATCAGGAAGGTGGCCTCGCGGTCCTCCCAGCACTCGTAGATGTTCGGGCAGCCGGCCTCCTCACACACCGTGTGGAGCCCCTCGCTGCGCACCAGTCCCTTGAGCTCGGTGTACTCCGGTCCCATCGTGGCACGCGTCTTGATCCACTTCGGCTTGCGCTCGATGGGAGTCTGCGCGTTGCGCACCTCCAGACGCAGGAGCTTGCGCCCGGCGGGAGCGTCGGCGGGACTCGGTGAGGCGGGTTGGGCGGGGGTGGTGGTCACTGTGCCGATCCTACGCTCGTGGGTGCGGTGGGCCGACCGGCCTCAGCCGGGGCGCCTGCCGTATCCGAGCCGGGTCCGGCCGGGTCGTCCAGGCACTTCTGGACCAGTTCGACGACGTCGTCGAGCACGTCGTCGACGGTCACGGCGGTGCCGGTCTCCTGGCTCAGCGAGGTCACCCCCGCGTCCGCGATGCCGCACGGGACGATCGCGTCGAACACGGACATGTCGGGGTTCACGTTGAGGGCGAACCCGTGAAGGGTGACGCCCTTGGCGACGCGGATGCCGATCTGGGCGAGCTTGCGCTCCCCGGCGGCGTCGCGCAGCCACACGCCGGAGCGCCCGTCCACGCGGCCGGTGGCCAGACCCTGCCGTGCCGCCACGCCGATCAGCGCCTCTTCGAGACGGCGGACGTAGTCGACCACATCGAGGGGTTCGGCGAGCTTGACGATGGGATACCCGACGAGCTGGCCGGGACCGTGCCAGGTGATGCGGCCGCCGCGGTCGACGTCGATCACCCGGGCGCCGTTGACCGGACGGTCGGAGTCCTCGGTCCGTTTGCCCGCCGTGTAGACCGACGGATGTTCGAGCAACAGCAGCAGGTCGTGGTCGAGCTCGCCGGTGGCGCGTTGCTCGGCCAGGCGGTGTTGCAGCTCGTAGGCCTCGGTGTAGTCGACGACGCCGAGGCGGCGGACTTCGATCGGTGCTCCGTCGGCTCGCGACGATGCGTTACGCACAGCAGTACTCCAGTGCAGATGTCAGATGAGGGTGGGTGAAGGTGAAGCCGCGGTCGGTGAGCAGCGCGGGAACCACGCGCGAGGACGTCAGGACCATCTCCTCGACCATCTCTCCGCCCGCCTTGCGCGCGAGCGCGGCGGGCACGCGCAGCACCGCGGGGCGGTGGACGGCTCGTGCGAGCTCGGCGGAGAAATCGGCGAAGCGTACCGGTCCGGGCGCGGTCAGATTGACCGGACCGACGATCGAATCGTCGCCGAGCACGTGCGTGATCGCGGCGATCTCGTCGGGCAGGCTGATCCACGAGAACCACTGCCTGCCGTCGCCGATACGGGCGCCGAGGCCGAAACGGTAGAGCGGTCGGAGCCGCGCGAGGATGCCGCCGCGCCGGGAGAGCACGGGCGCCGTGCGGAGCGTGACCACGCGCGCCGAGGCCTGTGCGGGCTCGGTGGCCTTCTCCCAGTCGACCACCAGGTCGGCCAGGAAGCCGGAGCCGTGCGGCGACGTCTCGTCCGCCGCGGTCTCACCGGTGTCTCCGTAGAAACCGGAGGCACTGGCGTTGAGGAACACTCCGACGCCGGACTCGGCGACGGCGTCGGCCAGGACGGTGGTCGGGATGATCCGCGAATTGCGGAGCCGCTGCTTCACCTGGCCGCTCCATCGGTGGGCTCCGATGTTCTCGCCGCCGAGGGCGATGACCGCGTCGAAGCCGCGCAGGGCGTCGGCCGGCAGTTCGGACCGCTCGGGTTCCCAACCGATCTCCCGCGGACCGGTCGGGGCACGACGCACCAGAGTGTGGACGTCGTGCCCCGCCTGCGTCAGCGCGGGAACGAGGGCCGAACCGATCAGCCCGTGACTTCCCGCGACCGCGATTCGCATATCCGGGTGCTTACAGCCCCAGGTCGGCGGCGAACTCCGCGGCCTCGAGACGGTGACGGACCGTGGTGAGGAACCGGCCGGCGTCCGCACCGTCGATGAGCCGGTGGTCGTAGGTCAGCGGTAGGTAGGCCATCGACCGTGCGGCGATCGACTCGGTGCCGTCGTCGCCGGTGAGAACCACGGGGCGCTTGACGATCGCGCCGGTGCCGAGCATGGCCGCCTGCGGCGGGACCAGGATCGGGGTGTCGAACAGAGCGCCCTGGCTGCCGATGTTCGTGATCGTGAACGTGCCGCCGGCCAGCTCGTCGGGCTTGAGCCCGCCGGAACGGGCCCGTGCGGCGATGTCGGCGATCGCGCGAGCGAGGCCGGCCAGCGAGAGGTCGTCGGCGTTGTGGATCACCGGCGACAGGAGGCCCTGCTCGGTGTCGACGGCGATGCCCAGATGCACGTCGGCGTGGTACGTGATCTCCTTGGCCTCTTCGTTGATCGAGGCGTTGACGTTCGGATGCACCTTCAGTGCCTCGACGACGGCCTTGGCGAAGAACGGCAGGAAGGTCAGGTTGACGCCCTCGGCTGCCTTGAACGAGGACTTCGCCGCGGTGCGCAGTGCCGCGATGCGGGTCATGTCGACCTCGTGGACCTGCGTGAGCTGCGCGCTGGTCTGCAGCGACTCGCGCGTCTTGGCCGCGGTGATCTGCCGGATGCGGTTGATCTTCTGCGTCGTTCCGCGCAGTGCAGCCAATTCGGGGCTCGCCGCGGCGGGTGCGGCGGCCGGTGTCGGCGCCGACGGTGTTGCGGCCGGAGCCGCGGCGGGGGCGGCAGGCGCCTTCTTGGCCTCGGCCGCGGCCAGCACGTCCTGCTTGCGGATGCGTCCGCCGACGCCGGTGCCCTTGACGGTCGCCAGGTCGATTCCGTTCTCCGCGGCCAGCTTCCGCACGAGCGGCGTCACGTACGGAGTGGACTGCAGATCTCCGTCGGCGGCAGCGGGAGTCGGAGCGGGTGCGGTGGCCGCGGGTGCGGGTTCAGGTGCCGGAGCGGCGGGCTCGGGCGTCGGGGGAGCGGCCGGCGCGGGAGCCGCAGCCGCGGGAGCGGGAGCCGGAGCCGCGGGGGCCGCCGATGCGGCACTCGGGTCGCCGATGACGGCCAGCTTGCCGCCGACCTCGACGATCTCGTCGGTGTCGGCGACGATCTCGAGAAGCACACCAGCCGTCGGCGACGGGATCTCGGTGTCGACCTTGTCGGTGGACACCTCGACCAGCGGTTCGTCGACCGCGACCGTGTCGCCGACCTGCTTGAGCCAGTTGGTCACCGTGCCCTCGGTGACGCTCTCGCCCAGTTCGGGCATGAGGACGTCGACGCCGGATGCCGAGGCCGCGGGAGTCGACGCGGCCGGCGCCTCGGTCGCGGGGCTCTCGGCGGCCGGAGCGGAGGCAGCGGGTGCGGCGGGCTCGGGTTCGGGTTCCGGCTCGGGAGCGGCGGCGGGTTCGGGCGCGGCCGCGTCATCGGACGCCGACTCGCCGGCCTCTCCGATCAGCGCCAGCTGTCCGCCCACCTCGACGACGTCGTCCTCAGCGGCGACGATCTTGACCAGCACACCCGCGACGGGCGACGGGATCTCGGTGTCGACCTTGTCGGTGGAGACTTCGAGCAGGGGCTCGTCGACCGCTACGGTGTCGCCTTCCTGCTTCAGCCATTGGGTGACGGTTCCCTCGGTGACGCTCTCGCCCAGTGCGGGCATCTCGACAGAGAAGGCCATTTGCGTGTGACTCCCTAACAATTTCGTGAACTGTGCTGTTCGGTCGATCGGTCGATGCGGGTCGGCGCGCTCCAGCGGCGTGTGCAGGTTCGCGTGATGTCGGCCGGATGGGTCGACGCCCGTGACTCAGCCTACTCCCAAACGATCTCGGCTCCGCGTGAGTCCGCTGAACGCCGGAGTGCGGTGCGCGTCACTGTCCGCCGGCGATGTCCTCGATGACCGCGATGATGGTCCGGACGGGTACGCCGGTGCCGCCCTTACCGGTGTAGCCCCACGGGCCACCGGTGTTGAACGCCGGGCCGGCGACGTCGATATGCGCCCAGTCGAGCCCCTCGGCGACGAACTCCCGCAGGAACATCGCGGCCGACAGCATGCCTCCCCAGCGGTGGTTGGTGACGTTGGCGAGATCGGCGATCCGTGAATTCAGGTCGCTGCGGAGTTCCGCAGGCATCGGCATCGGCCAGCCGTGCTCGCCGACCGACTGGGAGATGGCGGCGACGCGGTCCCGGAAGTCGTCCGTGCCGAGCACACCGGGAGTCCGGGTGCCCAGCGCCACCATCTGTGCGCCGGTCAGGGTGGCCGTGTCGATGAGGAAGTCCGGCTCGTCCTCGCAGGCGCGGACGATGGCGTCCGCCAGGATCAGCCGGCCCTCCGCGTCGGTGTTGAGGACCTCGACCGTGGTGCCGCCGTACTGGGTGAGGACGTCGCCGGGACGCTGCGCGGTCGACGAGGGCATGTTCTCGGCCATCGGCACCGTCGCGATGACCGTGACCGGCACGTCCAGGCGTGCAGCGGCGATCGTGGAGGCGATGACCGCCGCCGCACCGCCCATGTCCGAGGTCATGTGGTCCATCCCGGCGGCGGGTTTGATGGAGATGCCGCCGGTGTCGAAGGTGATGCCCTTGCCGACGAGCGCGACGGTGCGCTCGGCGCCCTTGGCCTCGTGGGTCAGGCGCACCAGGCGGGGCTTGCGCGAGGATCCCTGTCCCACGCCGACGATGCCGCCGTAGCCGGCCTTGGCCAGTTCCACGTCGTCGAGGATCTCCACCCGGAGGCCGGCCTTGCTGCCGAGGATGCGCGCGCGCTCGGCGAACTCGGCGGGGTAGAGGACGTTCGGCGGGGTGTTGACGAAGTCGCGGGCGATCGCGACGGAATCGGCGACGATCAGCGCGTGGTCGAGTTCGACCTTGGCCTGCTTGCTCTTCGCGGGTACCGCGAGTGACACGGCGGAGGGCGGCTGCTCGGAGGGGCGTGACTTCTCGCTGCGCAGTTCGTCGAAGCGATACGCGCCCAGGTACGAACCCTCCGCCGCCGCACCGAGGTCGGCGGCCGAGAGGGTGCTCACGACGCGGTCGAATCCGTCCAGTGCGCGTACGGCGTTCCCTGCGGCCTGTCGGATGGTCTCCGGATCGTCCACCTCTGTTCCCAGCCCGACCGCGACCACCACGCCGACCGGCAGCGATTGCGGTGCCGGGATCCGCGTGATCTCGCCGACCGACCCCTTGGCGCCCAGAGCCGACAGCGCCGCGCTGATCTGGTCGGCGGGCTCGTCGTCGAGGAAGTCCTCGACGAGCAGCAGTGTCGGCTCCTCGGTGCCGCCGTCGCCGGAACCGGCGACGAGGCCGACGACGAGCACGTCGTCGTCGGAGGAAAGGGCAGTGGTCAGGTCGATGCGGGGACCGCGGACACGGTCGGAGAAGTGGTTGGCGCTCACGCCTTTCAACTCTGCCACACCGGCACCGCCGAGCGGCTGAACCTCGGGTGGGAACCGCCCGGGTCGGGGCGATACCGTTAGCGCCATGACTGAACTGCTCGCAGGCCCGATCGCCGATCGTCACACCGCCCTGGGCGCCTCCTTCGCCGAGTTCGGCGGATGGAACATGCCCGTCTCGTATGCAGGCACCGTCGCCGAGCACAACGCCGTCCGCAGCACCGTCGGCATCTTCGACGTCAGTCACCTCGGCAAGGCGCTCGTGGCGGGCCCGGGAGCCGCCGGATTCGTGAACACGACCCTGACCAACGATCTCGGCAAGATCGAGCCCGGGAAGGCCCAGTACACACTGTGCTGCAACGAGCGCGGCGGCGTGATCGACGATCTGATCGCCTACCTGGCCGGCGACGACGAGGTGTTCCTGGTGCCGAATGCAGCCAATACGGCAGCCGTCGTGGAGGCACTGCGAGCGGTCGCCCCCGAAGGGATCGAGATCACCGATCAGCATCGCGACTACGCGGTCTTCGCAGTCCAGGGCCCGCAGTCGGCCGACGTGCTCGCCGCGCTCGACCTGCCGACCGACATGGAGTACATGGCCTACCGAGACGCTCGGATCGTGCTGGGCGGAGCCGAACTGGAGATCCGGGTGTGCCGGTCGGGCTACACCGGCGAGCACGGGTACGAGGTGCTGCCCCGGTGGGACGACGCGGGTGCGGTCTTCGACGCTCTGCTCGCCGAGGTGACTGCGCGCGGCGGTCAGCCCGCGGGGCTCGGTGCGCGTGACACGCTCCGCACCGAGATGGGGTACGCGCTGCACGGACACGAACTGACCGTCGACATGACCCCGGTGCAGGCGCGGTCGTCGTGGGCCGTCGGCTGGGACAAGCCGTCGTTCTTCGGCCGCGAGGCGCTGGTGGCCGAACGCGCCGCGGGCCCGGCCCGACGCCTGTACGGGCTGAAGGCCACCGGCCGCGGGGTGCCGCGCGCGGACTGCACGGTGCATGTCGAGGCCGGCGGTGAGCAGATCGGTGTGTGCACGTCGGGCACGTTCTCTCCGACCCTCAAGCAGGGCATCGCCCTGGCGTTCATCGACACCGCCTCCGGCGTCAAGAAGGGCGATGAAGTGGTGGTCGATGTCCGCGGGCGGGCCCTGACCTGCGAGGTCGTTCTGCCGCCGTTCGTGGAGAGTCACGTCTGACCGGCGCATCCCGCCGGTGCCGGGAAACTCCCTTGCGGGTCGGCGGTACCATGACCGCATGACCTTGGAGTTCACCCGCACCGAGCATCCGCATCCGGTGTCGGAGAATCGACGCGCCGAGATCCTCGCCGCGCCGGGCTTCGGCAACTACTTCACCGACAACATGGTGACCGTAGACTTCGACCGCGATCGTGGATGGCACGGCGCACGGGTGACCCCGTACGGGCCGCTCGCTCTGGACCCGGCTGCGATGGTCCTGCACTACGCGCAGGAGATCTTCGAGGGGCTGAAGGCGTACCGCCAGCCCGACGGCTCCATCGCCGCCTTCCGGCCGGAGGCCAATGCCGAACGGTTCAACCGGTCGGCACGGCGCCTCGCGATGCCGGAGCTGCCGGTGGAGGACTTCGTCGGATCGCTGCGGGCGTTGCTGGCCGCCGACCACGCGTGGGTTCCCGGCGCGGGCGGCGAGGAGTCCCTCTATCTGCGCCCGTTCATGATCGCGACCGAGGCGAGCCTCGGCGTCCGGCCGGCCGACAAGTACAGCTACTCGCTGATCGCATCGCCCGCCGGCGCTTACTTCAAGGGCGGCGTGAAGCCGGTCAGCGTCTATCTGTGCACCGAGTACGTGCGGGCCTCCCCGGGAGGTACCGGTGATGCGAAGTTCGGCGGCAACTACGCCGCGTCGCTGCTGGCGCAGGCGCAGGCCGCCGACAAGGGGTGCGACCAGGTGGTGTGGCTCGACGCCATCGAGCACCGCTTCATCGAGGAGATGGGCGGCATGAACCTGTTCTTCGTCTTCGGCTCGGGGTCGGACGCACAGCTGGTGACGCCGGAGCTCAGCGGCTCGCTGCTTCCGGGCATCACCCGCGACTCACTGCTCACCCTCGCCGCCGACGCGGGTTACAAGGTGGACGAGCGCCGCATCTCGACCGAGGAACTGCGCGAGGGGGTCAAGAACGGCGACATCACCGAGGTCTTCGCCTGCGGTACCGCTGCCGTGATCACTCCCGTCGGTCGGGTTCAGAGCGACACCGACGACTACCTGATCGGCGACGGCACCACGGGAGAGGTGACGCAGGCTCTCCGTGACACCCTCACCGGTCTGCAGCGCGGCACCTTCGCCGACACACACGGCTGGATGACCACGCTCTACCCGGCTCCGTGAACCGGCCGCTCCGGCCCTGAATGAGCGCTCATGCCGCAGCCGCAGCCGCACCCGTCCGGGGTCCGGCTGCGGCATGATCCGTTTCGGCGACCTCTACAGGAGCAGGCCGACGGCTGTCAGCACGGTCGCCACTTCGATCGTCGCGCCGATGACATCGCCGGTCAGCCCGCCGGCGCGACGGGCGCAATGCCCGGTGAAGGCCCAGGCGAACGCCCAGACGACGGCCACGGTCGCCGCCGCACGGACCGCATCCGCCGCGTGGAAGGTACCCGTGTTCCAGCCTCCCGCGGCCACCGCGACCGCGAGCAGAAGCACCGCCCACACCGCGATGGACGCGCGTTGAGTTCCGGCGACCAGCGCCCCGAACCCGTCGGTGTTCGCGGCGCTCAGACCGGCCCGGCACGCGACGGTCGCGGTGGTCCTTCCGGCGACCACCGCCAGCGCCAACGACCACCATCGTGAGTCGGCGGTCAGGGCGCCGAACGCCAGGGACTGGCCCAACAGCACCAGAACGAGCGTGGCCGCACCGAACGGCCCCACGTCGCCGCTGCGCATCACCGCCCGCACGCGATCCGGATCTCCGTAGCAGCCGAGACCGTCGGCCGTGTCGGCGAGACCGTCCAAGTGCATGCCGCGGGTAGTCGCCGCCAGCACCGCCACCACGGTGACGCCGGCCAGCGCGCTGGGGAGATCGGTGTGCGACAGCCCGAAGGCGACGGCGGCGGCGAGCAGTCCGACCACCGCTCCGACGACGGGTACCGCGGCGATCACGGTCGCGCCCCGGGCGCGGTCGAATTCGCCGCGGGGCTGCGGGAGCGGGAGTACCGTCAGCCAGCTGAAGGCGTCGTGCACGCCGCGGAGGCCACGGGCGATCATCCCGATGTGCCTATTCTCCGCCGCTGACGCCGGCCTCGTCGAAGGTCGCCATGTCGGTCAGAATGTCGATCGACGACGCGACCAGCGGCAGCGCCGACACGGCACCGGTGCCCTCGCCCAACCGCATCGACAGGTCGAGGATCGCGGTCAGGCCGAGTGAATCGAGTGCGAACGCGTGCGCCGGTTCGGTGGACCGGTGACCGGCTTGCCACCAGGAGGCGGCACCCGGCGCCAACTGCTGCGCGACCAGGGCGGCCGAGGTCGTGATCAGCCCGTCCAGGAGTGCCGGAGTCTTCCGGACGGCCGCCTGGGCGAGGAATCCCGCCATCGCCGCGATGTCGGCGCCCGCCACCGCGGCGAGCAGCGCGAGCGGCTCGTTGCGGTGCCGCCGTGCATGACGCATGCCGTCGCGGATGGCCGCTGTCTTGCGGATCCAGGTGGCGTCGTCGATCCCGGTGCCCCGTCCCACCACGACCAACGGCTCGCGATCGGTGAGAGTCCCGACCAGCACGGCCGCCGGGGTGGTGTTGCCGATGCCCATGTCGCCGGCGATGAGCAGGTCGGCGCCGGCGTCGACGAGCTGGTCGGCCACGGCCCGTCCGGCGGCGACCGCCCGTCGGGCTTCGGCGATGGTCAGCGAACTGCCGGTTCGCAGATCGCCGCTTCCCGCGCGCACCTTGTACCGGGAGACGTGCGGGTCGGTATCGGCTCGCACCGCCATATCGAGGACCTGCACCGTGGCTCCGGCGCGGCGCGCCAGCACGTTGATCGCGGCGCCGCCGGTCGCGATGTTCGCGACCATCTGCGCTGTCACCTCGGGCGGATAGGCGGAGACGCCGTCGGCGGCCACGGCGTGATCGCCCGCGAACACCACCACTGCGGGCGACTGCAGGGTCCGCGGCGGGCAGACGCCCTGGCACGACGACATCCAGACGCCGAGCTCTTCGAGTCTGCCGAGGGATCGCGCCGGTTTGGTCAGCCGCAACTGTCGTGCCCGGGCCTGCTCGGCGACGTCGTGATCGGGGAGTTCGACGATCGGGAAGATCTCGGCGTCGGTGCCGTCGATCTGGGCCGGTTCGGAGACGGTCGCCCGCCGGGGCGCCGGCGCGTCGGCGGGCCGGGCGGGCTCTTCCGCGGGGACGGGTGAGGACGGTGCCGTGGACGCGGAAACCGGTACCGGGGCCGCGGGCACGGCGCCGGTACCGGCGGGCAGGTCCAGTGCACGTCCGGCGACGACGAGAGTGACCGTCTCGCAGACAGCCGCCACCGCCGCATTCAGGCGGCCCAGTTCGTCCGCGAAGCGCCGTCCAGACGGTGTCGGCGAGACGAGCGAGAGCCCCACTTCGGGGCTCACCAGCACTAGATCGCCGGAGTAGCCGGCGATGGCGGCGCACAGGTCCTCGATCTGCGCGGATACGTCGGCGGCCTCGTCCTCCCAGGCTCCGGCCTCGTCGAGCAGTGCGGTGAGCCAGTTGCCGAGGTCGTCGACGAGTGTCGGCTCATCGGGAAAGTCGCGCAGGAGCGACGCGAGATCGCACGATTCGACGGTGCGATAGCGGTCGCCGCGACGTTCGCGGTGGGCATCGATCCGCGCGCGCCAGGCCCGGTCGCCGTCGGCGGAACCGGTCGCGACGTAGCGGACCGCGGGTGCGTCGGCGAGGAGATGCTCGGCGTGCGCCGATTTGCCCGAGCGGATGCCGCCGAGGATCAGCGTGCGCACGCGATCAGACCTTGTCGCCCGGCTTGACCTGCGGGCGCGGCGCGCGCATCATCCGCAGCTGCATGGCACGGGTGAAGCAGTACCACCCGAGCCGGAATCCGGTGTCGGTGGTGTCCGGGTAGCGCTCACGCACCCGCTTGTTGACCATCCGGCCCAGGTACAGCGAATCGATGATCACCAGCAGGACGAAGGCCAGCAGCACCAGGTTCCCGATGACCGCGAGGTTCGGCAGCATCAGAACCACCAGCAGGAAGATCGCGAAGGGCAGGAACAGTCCGGCGAAGTTGCGTCGCGAGTCGACGATGTCACGCGCCATCTTCCGGACCGGCCCCTGATCGCGGGCCATCATGAACTTCTCGTCGCCGGACATCATCTTCTCGCGCTGCTCGAGGCGGACGCGGCGGCGTTCGGCGGCCACCTCCTTGCGCTCCACCTTGGTCATCGACGCCCGCAGTGCCTTCTTCCGGGCCCGCGCTTCAGCGCGGGTGGTCGGGGGCGGCGCGACGGGACCGCGGCGGCGTTCGGCTTCGCGGCGCTTCGGCGTGGGGCGGCCCTTGCCGGGCGTCGTCGAACCAGAGGTCGGCCTCGCGTCGTCGGCCGGCACGTCGGTGGTCTCCTCCGACTCGGCGGCTGAGCTCTTGGCGGCGTCGGATTTCCAGGGCAACTTCACGACTACGAGACTATTCGATGCGGCGGCGACGGCGGGCATCGGGCAAGCGCCTCCCGGCTACTCTGACCGGTGATGGACACGACGGCGATGCGGGTGGTGATCGCCCCCGACGAGTTCGGCGGGACGCTGACGGCGGCGCAGGCCGCGTCCGCGATCGCCGAGGGCTGGGCCCGCGCGCGGCCGGGTGATGTGCTCGAGCAGCTGCCGCAGTCCGACGGCGGTCCCGGATTCGTCGACGTGCTCGCGGCTGCCGGCGTCGGGCGGCGTCTCGGCGTCTCGGCGTCCGGACCGCTCGGAGGTGCGGTGGCCGCCGAGGTGCTGCTCGACGGCCGCACGGCGTTCGTGGAGTCGGCTCAGGCATGCGGACTGCATCTGATCGGCTCGCCCGGTCCGGAGACGGCCTGGTGTGCGGGGACGGCCGGGGTCGGTGACCTGCTGCGGGCTGCGGTGGAGGCCGGTGCGACCCGGATCGTGGTCGGACTCGGCGGAAGTGGAACCACCGACGGAGGCCGCGGCGCCTGTACGGCACTCGGCGGACTGACCGCCGCGCACCACCTCCTGCGGGGGACCGAACTCGTGGCGGCCACCGACGTGACCAACCCGCTGCTCGGTCCGTCCGGGGCGGCCGCTGTCTTCGCTCCGCAGAAGGGCGCCGACCCCGAGACGGTCGCGCGGTTGGAGTCGCGACTGCAGCGGTGGGCGGACGAGTTGGAGGACCACCGCGTCGGCACCGACAACGGTCAGCGGCTCCGTGACGCCGCCGGTGCGGGTGCTGCGGGCGGGCTCGGTGCCTTTCTCCTGGCACTCGGTGCGACCCGAGAGGCGGGCGCCGAGGTGGTGGCGGGTGTCACCGGTCGTGCGCGGCGCATCGCCGGCGCCGATCTCGTGCTGACCGGGGAGGGCCGCTTCGACGAGCAGACTCCCTTCGGCAAGGTGGTGGCCTCCGTCGCAGCCGACGCACGGCATGCCGGAGTGCCTGCGGTGGTTCTGGCCGGGCAGGTGCGCGGCAGGCCGCGCGTCGACGGCGTCACCGTCGCGTATTCGATGGCCGACTGGGCCGGCTCGTCCGCGCGCGCACTCGCCGACCCGGCGCCGATCCTGGCCGGACTCGCGCAGACGGTCGCGGCCGGATTCGCCGGGACGGTCGAGCGGACCGGAATCTGACTCGGCCGAAACCCGGGCGCGGGATGCGGGAATAGCGGGTCGGCGAGTACCGTTGATGCTGTTGGCCGTGTCTGCCGGGCCGCTGTACCGGTAACTGAGCCACCGACAACGTATCCGGCCGTCGAGATTCTTCGCGGTCGGCGACATGAGGAGCGCCCATGACCGTTCAGAACGAAACCGCAACCGGTGTCCTGCTGACCGACGCCGCCGCCTCCAAGGCGAAGGCACTGCTGGACCAGGAAGGACGCGACGACCTGGCCCTGCGCATCGCGGTGCAGCCCGGTGGCTGCGCCGGTCTGCGCTACCAGCTGTTCTTCGACGACCGCAGCCTGGACGGCGACGTGGTCTCGGACTTCGGCGGCGTGAAGCTGGCCGTCGACCGGATGAGCGCACCCTACGTGCAGGGTGCCACCATCGACTTCGTCGACAGCATCGAGAAGCAGGGCTTCACCATCGACAACCCGAATGCGACCGGCAGCTGCGCCTGCGGCGATTCGTTCAACTGAGTCCATTCGGCAGCTGACACGGAGCTGTCGACGGCCGTGACCTCAACTGACGCTCGCGTCGGGGGTGGGGTCACGGCCGTCGTCGTTTCCGGACGAAGTACCGTTGGACAGATGTTCATTGCCGTCTGCGGGTCGCTTGCGACCGACCATCTGATGAAGTTCCCCGGAAAGTTCTCCGATCAGCTCGTAGCCGATCAGCTCGAGCACATCTCGCTCAGCTTTCTCGTCGAAGACCTCGTCGTCCATCGGGGCGGCGTCGGCGGCAACATCGCGTACGCGATCGGTTCGCTAGGGGAGAAGCCCCTGCTCGTCGCGGCGGCCGGTCCCGACTTCGACGACTACGAGAACTGGCTGTCCGGACACGGCGTCGACTGCCGCGGCGTCACGAGGTCCCAGTCCAAGCACACCGCGCGATTCATGTGCACCACCGACGAGACCATGGCTCAGCTCGCCACGTTCTACGCCGGAGCCATGAGCGAGGCCCGCGACATCGACCTCACCGCGCTGTTCGCCACCACCGGCCGCCCCGACCTCGTGCTCGTCGGAGCCGATGACCCCGACGCGATGGTCAGCCACACGCGGACGTGCCGTGAGCAGGGGATCCCGTTCGCCGCGGACCCCTCGCAGCAGTTGGCGCGGCTCGACGGCACCGCCGCCCGCGACCTGATCGACGGCGCGGCGTACCTGTTCACCAACGAGTACGAGTGGGGCCTCCTGCAGCAGAAGACCGGACTCGACGCCGCGCAGGTGGCAGATCTCGTCGGGACCCGCATCACCACGCTCGGTGCCGGCGGTGTCGACATCGTGGAGCGAGACGGCACCACGACCCACGTCGGCGTGGTGCCGGTCCGCGAGCAGGTGGACCCGACCGGTGTCGGCGACGGCTTCCGCGCAGGGTTCCTGACCGGCATCGCCCGCGGCCTCGGCTACGAACGGGCCGCACAGCTCGGTGCGATGGTCGCCACTCTGGTGCTCGAATCGGAATCGACCCAGGGCTGGACCTGGAACGTCGACGTGGCCGTCGAGCGACTCACCGAGGCCTACGGCGCCGACGCCGCTGCGGAGATCAAGACCGTTCTGTAGCCGGTTGGCGCGCCACTCAGGCTGGTTGAGCGAGCGAAGCGAGTCGAAACCAACGCGACATCCGACGGCAGCAGATGGTTCTGCTACCGGCCGATTGTCACCGGGGTTTCGACTCGCTTCGCTCGCTCAACCAGCGGGAACAGGGACGGGCCGCTCGCTCAACCAGCGGGAACAGGGACGGGCCGCTCGCTCAACCAGCGGGAACAGGGACGGGCCGCTCGCTCAACCAGCGGAGGCGGGACGGGCCGCTCGCTCAACTAGCGGAGGCGGGACGGGCCGCTCGCTCGACCACCGGGCGATTACAGGCGGACCGGGTAATCGTGATCTTCGATCGCCGGGACGATGGTTCCGTCGACGAAGATGCCGTACCAGAGCATGAAGCAGAGGACGGTCCAGATCCGCCGGCTGTTGTCGACCTCGCCGCGCCGGTGCTCTTCGAGCATCTGCATCACGAAACGCTTGTCGAAGACGTGGTCGGTGTCGGACGTGGAGATGAGCTCGCGCGCCCAGTCGTACATCTCGGTGCCGGCGAGCCAGTGGCGCAGCGGGACCGGGAAACCGAGCTTACGACGATGCAGCACGTGCGGCGGAACGATCTGTTCGAGCGCCTTGCGCAGCGCGTACTTGGTGGTGCCGTGGCTGATCTTCTCCTCGAACGGGAGGCGTTCGGCGACGGCGAACACCTCCTTGTCGAGGAACGGAACGCGCAGTTCCAGCGAGTGCGCCATGTTGATCTTGTCGGCCTTGACGAGGATGTCGCCGCGCAGCCAGGTGAACAGGTCGAGGTGCTGCATGCGCGTCACCGGGTCCATTCCCTCGCTCATCCGGTAAATGGGTGCGGTGACGTCCTGATGTGTCCACTCGGGCCGGAAGTTCCGCAGCACCGCACGCAGCCGGGCGTCGTCGAAGCTGCGTGCATTGCCGTAGTACCGCTCCTCGAGGGTCAGCGAGCCGCGGTGCAGGAGGCTCTTGCCCCGGGTGCCCTCGGGGATTCTGTCCGACACCTTGCCCGCCAGCCGCCGCAGTCCGCCGGGCAGCTTGTCGAACGACTTGAGCGACAGCGGCTCCTTGTAGATGGTGTAGCCGCCGAACAACTCGTCGGCGCCCTCACCGGAGAGCACCACCTTCACGTGCTTTCGGGCCTCGGCCGCGACGAAGTACAGCGGTACCAGCGCGGGGTCGGCGACCGGGTCGTCGAGGTACCAGATGATCTGGGGGAGCGCCTCGATGAACTCCCGCGGCGAGACCACCTTCACGATGTGGCGGGCGCCGATCGCCTCCGCCGACTCCGCGGCGACGTCGACCTCGGAGTAGCCCTCCCGTTCGAATCCGGTGGTGAAGGTGATGAGGTCGGGATTGTGCTGGATCGCCAGCGCCGCGATCGCCGTCGAGTCGATGCCGCCGGACAGGAACGACCCGACGGTGACATCCGCGCGCATGTGCTTGGCCACCGAGTCGCGCAGCACGTCGGCGATCTCGTCGTAGCGCTTCTGCTCGCCACCCGGAGCGAAGGGGCGCACCGGGAATCGAGGTGCGAAATAGCGAGTCGTCTGCGGGGCGGCACCCGGCTTGAGTGTCGCGTAACAGCCGGAATCCAGCCGGGTGATGTTGCGGTGCAGAGTCTCCGGCTCGGGGACGTACTGGAGAACGGTGTAGTGCTCGATCGCGCGATCGTCGAGTTCGCGGTCGAGGTCGAGCCGGTCGAGCAGTTCCAGGAGGCTCTTCTTCTCCGATCCGAAGGCGGTACCCCGCGGGCTGGTCGCCAGGAACAGCGGCTTGATGCCGAACGAGTCACGGGCGATGAACAACTCGCGGTTCTGGGTGTCCCAGATCGCGAAGGCGAACATGCCGCGCAGTTTGCGGACCACCTCCGGTCCCCAGTAATGGAAGCCCGCGACGATCGACTCGCCGTCCCCTTCGGTGCGGAACGGCGCGTCGTGGTCGCGCGCCAGCTCGTCACGGATCTCCAGGTAGTTGTAGATCTCTCCGTTGAACACCAGTGCATAGCGTTCGGGGTTCTCCGCCGGCCCCCATCGCAGCGGCTGGTGCGAGTGTTCGATGTCGATGATCGAGAGCCTGTTGAAACCGAAGACGAGGTCGCCGTCGTTCCACGTGCCCATGTCGTCGGGCCCGCGATGCCGCATGCACCTCGCTGCCGAGGCGACGAGGTCGATGGTGGACGACGCCGAACCGTCGCTGGTGAGCATTCCGAGCAAGCCACACACGGTGTCAGGGCCTCTTTCGCAGATACTGTCAGGTCAGACGGGCGGCGATCCGCGCCCGTGAGCGCGTTCCACTATGCCGCAGATGCGCTGGCCGCCGCGACTCCGGCGCACCGTGGCGAGGGCGGAATCACCCCCGGTCGAAGCCGTATCCGCAGGTCGCGAAAAATGATCGGCGAAACAGCGAACCCCAATCACGACGACTTCGTCGGGTTGGTCTACGCTGCGTAGTACTAGGTGCAAGAATTGCGTCGAGGAGTGTCTGCTCGTCGCCGCAGGCCTTGGAAGAACAGCTCCCTGCCAGCAGGAAGGCGTGAAATTGACGAACGGTGTACGGCCGTCGACGCGACGGAAGGGATCTCCGTCGCGCACGATCAAGAGACTGAGTGGCCTCGCAGTACTCGGCGTCGGTGTGCTGATGACATCGGGCTGCAGTGCTGAAGAGGCCCTGCGTTTCGGTTGGCCGGAGGGAGTCACTCCCGAGGCACATGATATGCGCACCTTCTGGACCTGGTCGGTCATCGCCGCCCTGGCCATGGGTGTGCTGGTGTGGGGTCTGATCTTCTGGACCATCACCTTCCACCGCCGCAAGAAGAACGGCACCGCCGAGGACGAGATTCCGCGTCAGACCGGATACAACGTTCCGCTGGAACTCGCGTACACCGCGATCCCGTTCGTGCTGATCGCCGTGATGTTCTACTTCACCGTCGTCGTTCAGAACTCGGTGGAGAAGAAGGAAGAGAACCCGGCTGTCGCCGTGGACGTCACCGCCTTCCAGTGGAACTGGAAGTTCGGCTACAAGTCGGTCACCATCGACGGCAAGCAGCTGGTGAACCCAAAGACGGACTCCAAGCAGGGCGTTCCCTTCCAGGACCAGATCGCCAAGTACCGCGAAGAGGACGGCAAGCAGGAGGAGATCCTCGGTGCCGCCGGCGGCCGTTCGGCCGAGATCCGGGACTACCTGAGCTACGACAAGATCGAGACCCTCGGTAGCTCGTCGGAGATTCCGATCCTGGTGCTGCCGACCAATACGCGCATCCAGTTCGATCTCGCAGCAGCGGATGTCGTGCACTCCTTCTGGGTTCCCGAGTTCCTCTTCAAGCGCGACGTGATGCCCTTCCCGAAGCAGAACCACCAGGACTCGAGCTTCCAGATCTCCGAGATCGACCGCGAGGGCGCCTTCGTCGGACGCTGTGCGGAGATGTGCGGAACGTTCCACGCGATGATGAACTTCGAGGTCCGCGCCGTGAGCCCGACGACCTTCGCGAACTACATCAAGTACCGCCAGGCCCACCCGGAGGCGACCAACGCTCAGGCGCTCAAGGCCGTGTGCCAGGTTCCCGAGTCGGTCACCACGGTTCCGTTCGACACCCGCCGTGTCTCCAACGGAACCACTCCGAAGAACCTCGGCGATGCCAACAACACCACGATCGCCCAGTGCACCCCGGAGGTTTAAGGAACTATGAAGGTCGAAGCACGGGTCTTTGAGGCCCTCGCCCTCTTCTTCATCCTGATGGGCGTGATCTACGCCGTCGCGACGTTCTACTACCGGACCGGTGTGGAATGGGCGGGTGCGACCGCCATGTTCTTCTCCGGCGGTCTGGCGCTCATCGCGGGCACCTACTTCCGGTTCGTGGCCCGTCGCGTGGAGATCCGTCCGGAGGATTACGAAGAGGCGGAGATCGAGGACGGCGCCGGTGAGCTCGGCTTCTTCTCGCCGCACAGCTACTGGCCGATCATGATCGCCGGCGGCGCAGCGCTCTTCGCCATCGGTTTCGCGAGTTCCAACTGGTGGTTCGCCATCGGTCTGGTGCCGATCATCGTCGGCACGGTCGCCGGACTGGTCTTCGAGTACCACGTCGGACCCGAGAAGCACTGATCGTCTCCACTCAGACGCACGAAGCCGCACCCGAGAACCGGGTGCGGCTTCGTCATTCTCACGAGCTGTCCGCGGCGTTCCGCGGGCAGCTGTTCGCATTCCTGGCCGATGCCTTCGACGGGGACTTCGGCGCCGACGACTTCGACCATGCGCTCGGCGGCGTCCACGTGATCGCGTTCGGTACCGAGGACGCGGTGGTGGGACACGCGTCCGTCGTTCAACGGCAGCTGATCGTCCAAGGGGAGAATGTGCCCGGCGGCAGGGTTCTGCGGACGGGCTATGTGGAGGCGGTGGCGGTCGATGCCGCATACCGCCGCCGCGGCATCGGCGATGCGCTGATGCACCAGGTGGACGGAATCGTCGCCCGTGCGTACGACTTCGGCGCACTCGGTGCCTCCGACGACGGTCGCCGGCTGTATCTTCGACACTGCTGGGAACGGTGGTCCGGCCCGCTCGGCGTCCTCACACAGTCGGGGGTACAGTCCACCCCGGACGATGAGGGCGCAGTCCTGGTCCTCCGGACACCTGAGACCGCGGAGATCGACACGGACGGTCGGCTGATCTGCGAATTCCGCCGCGGGGACGTGTGGTGAACTCGACGTCCACGGCCTCGTAGGCCCGTTCCGGGGCGCCCGGGGCTGACGATCGAGGACGTTCTTCCGGAGCAGGCCCTCTGCCGGGGTTCTCCAGCCCAGGCTCTTGCGGGCCGGTTGTTGAGCGCGAGAGCTTGCCGTCGTCGGCCGCTTCGCCGCCTGCGGCGCTTTCCACTGCGCCACCAATGCCCGATACTCCTGCTTCCCTGCGCGCGTGGCCGCGTTGCGGCGTAACTCACGCGAGATCGTCCCCGGAGTCCCGGCCAATCCTGCGTACGATCTCACGAACCCCGACCTGTCTAGCGCGCAAGAGCGCGATCTCCTCACGTCCGGCGAAAGACAGGTAGCGGCCGGTAGGTGCGGCCAATGAGATCGGTGGCATACCGCCAGCGTGACGGAACCAATGAGCGCCAACCGGCACGGACACGCCAACCGTCAACGACGCCTCGGCCTAGTTGATGCCCTTCGCGATCAGAGGCAGAACTGCCGCTGCACCGCCCGAGAGGGCTCGGGCCGCCCGGGCGAGCGTATCGGCGGGCGCAACGCACGATCTGGACGCCACTGCCGCCGAGCCCTTTCAGGAACGTCGCTCGTCTTAGCAGACCAGTCCTTCGTCGCCACTGCGGAAACACCTCCACAGTCAAGGTGTTGCGGCGACCAGTTGAATCCGCCCTGCGATCCGCGGTCGTTGTGAACCACGCAGCCGGCCACCAGATCTCCGGGCGCGGCCGGGCGGGCGACGGTAGAGCCGAGGGCGTCGACTCCGAGTCGTGCCTTCATTCTCGGCCGGCGTCGGCGACCTCGTCGAGTTCGGCGGCGGTCACCGGGACCGCGAGCGACGCTTGCGCAGTTCCCGTTCGGCTGCCGCCAGCTCGGCCGTGGTCCGTCGCTTGGCGACCGATCGAGGGCGCGCACCGTCGCCGGTGGGGGAGGGGAGCGCAGATACGACGAAGGCCGTCTCGCTGGTGCGAGACGCCCTTCGTCGTGGTGACTGCGCGGATCAGTCGAGGGCCTTGCCGCCCTTCTCCTGCAGGGCGATGAGCGCCTGCTTCTCCGCTTCGTGCTGCTCGTGAGCGATGCGCTCGTTGAGCGCCTGCTCCTCGGCGCTGTCCGGAACCAGCACGGTGCCGGAACCCGGCGACCCCGCTGCGCCGAGCTTGTTCATCCGCTTCGGCAGCGGTGCACCCTCGTAGGGGAGCGGGATCGGGTGACCGTGGTCGTCGACCGGTCCGAGCGGCTGGTGGATCTCGATGTACTCGCCCTTGGGCTCGCGGCGGATGATGCCCGTCTCGATGCCGTGTGCGAGGACGTCGCGGTCGCTGCGCTGCAACGACAATGCCCAGCGGTACGCGATGAAGTACACCAGCGGCGGGATCACCAGCAGACCGATGCGGCCCATCCAGGTGGTCGCGTTGAGCGAGATGTGGAACTTCAGCGCGATGATGTCGTTCATACAGCTCACCGTGAGGATGATGTAGAACGCCAGGGCCATCGCTCCGACCGCCGTGCGCACCGGGGTGTCACGCGGACGCTGCAGCAGGTTGTGGTGCGCGGTGTCGCCGGTCAGCTTCTTCTCGATCCAGGGGTACGTGAAGAGCAGGCCGAAGATCACGCCGATGACCACAACGACCCAGAAGATCGCGGGGATCGTGTAGTTGCCGAGGTAGAGCTCCCACGGCGGCATCAGTCGGGCGAAGCCGTCGGTCCACATCATGTAGATGTCGGGCTGCGAGCCCGCCGAGACCTGCGCCGGGTTGTACGGACCGATGTTCCACACCGCATTGATCTGGAAGACGCCGGCCATCAGGGCGAGAACGCCGGTGATAATGGCGAAGAAGGCACCGCCCTTGGCGGCGAACACCGGGAGGATGCGAACGCCGACGACGTTCTTCTCGGTGCGGCCGGGGCCGGGGAACTGCGTGTGCTTCTGGTACCAGACCAGAGCCAGGTGAGCACCGATCAGACCCAGGATGATGGCCGGGAAGATCAGGATGTGCAGGACGTACAGGCGCGGGATGATGATGTCGCCCGGGAAGTCGCCGCTGAACAGGGCCCACTGGACCCAGGTACCGATCAGCGGAATGCCCAGGACGATGCCCGACATCGCGGCGCGAACGCCGGTGCCCGAGAGCAGGTCGTCCGGCAGCGAGTACCCGAAGAATCCCTCGAACATCGCCAGCAGCAGCAGGAAGCAGCCGATGACCCAGTTCGCCTCACGCGGGCGGCGGAACGCGCCGGTGAAGAAGATTCGCATCATGTGGATGATGATCGACGCGGCGAACAGCAGGGCCGCCCAGTGGTGGATCTGGCGAACGAAGAGTCCGCCGCGGACCTCGAAGGAGAGGTTCAGCGTGGTCTCGTACGCGCGACTCATGGTGACGCCGTTGAGCGGCTGGTAGGCGCCGTCGTAGATGACGTGAGCCATCGACGGGTCGAAGAACAGAGTCAGGTACGTACCGGACAGCAACAGGATGATGAAGCTGTACAGCGCGATCTCGCCCAGCAGGAACGACCAGTGGGTGGGGAAGACCTTGTTGATCTGTCGACGCATACCGGCCGCGAGGTGGTACCGCGAGTCGACCTCTTCTGCCTGCGTGGCGAGGCGGTCAGCGATCGTCATGACTTACGCTCCCAGAATGCCGGTCCGACGGGCTCGATGAAGTCGCCGTTGGCGACCATGTAGCCCTGGTTGTTAACACTGATGGGCAGCTGCGCCAGCGCACGTGCGGCCGGTCCGAAGACCGCCTTGCCGTACTCGAGGGCGTTGAACTGCGACTGGTGGCACGGGCAGAGGATCCGGTTGGTCTGCTGCTCGTACAGCGAGGTCGGGCAACCCAGGTGACTGCAGACCTTCGTGTAGGCGTAGTAGTCGCCGTAGTTGAAGCTCTCCTGGCCCTTGCGCTTGATGACGCGCTCGGCGTCGGCCGGACGCAGGCGGATCAGCATGACGGGGTTGCGGACCGCGCGAAGACCCTCGAGCAGCTTGTGGCGGGACTCCTCGGTCTCGCCGTAGCCGTCGGAGACGCGCCACGGGAAGACGGTCTCCATGGCGCCGGCGTCGAGGTCCTCCGGTCGGACCAGGGCCACCTGGTAGGGGTTGCCGGTGTCGCGGCGCAGGAAGACGGTCTCGCCCTTGGTCTCGTTGTAGATCGGCGACCAACCGGTGTGCCACAGGGGAGCGTCGTCGCCCTTGGCCCACGGGTTCTTGATGAAGCCGCCGATCGCGGCGACGCCGCCGGCCACCGACAATGCGCCGAGGCCGAAGACCGCCGAACCGATGATCATCTTGCGGCGGGGGAGGGTGGAGGTCTCCAGCGTGTCGTCGAGTTCAGCGACGATGGTCTGCTTGTCGACGTCCGCCGAACCTCCGTCGTGACGATCCTGCACCGAGATCTCGGCCGGGATGAACCGCTTGGTCAGCTGAACGACGCCGAATCCGAACGACAGGATCGAGAGACCGAAGGTAACGCCGAGCAGAGGCGTGTACAGGGTGTAAGCCCAGTAGCCCGACTCGTCCGGCATGCGGAACTGCCATTCATTCCAGATGAACAGCGCGAAGCCGGCGATGGCGAAGAGGCCTGCCAGCACGAACCAGATCGCGACAGCGAACTCGGCGCGCTTCTCGGCCTTCGTGCCCGGCTCGGGGAAACGCTCGGCGCGGTGGATGATCTCCACTCCGTCGAGGTTGGTACCGAGACGGACCTTCTCGTCGCGAGACATTGCGGCGAGTTCGTCGTCGGACGGGACGTCCTTACTCGTGTCGCTCAATTTCGTGATCCAATCCACATTGCGCCGGCGACGACCGCCGTCACGCCGACAACCCACATGACGATGCCCTCAGAGACCGGACCGAAACCGCCCAGTCCGTAACCGCCGCTGGGGTTGGCGGTGTCCACGTAACGGACGTAGCCGATGATGTTCTTCTTCTCGTCCACCGACAGCTGACGGTTCGAGAACTTGGGCATGTTCTGCGGTCCGGTGAGCATCGCGGTGTAGAGCTGCTGCGGGTTGACGTCCGTCAGCGGGGGAGCGAACTTACCGCCCGAGAGAGCGCCGCCACGACCGGTGAAGTTGTGGCAGGAGGCGCAGTTGAGACGGAACAGCTCCGAACCGCGGCCGATGTCGGTGCCGCGCAGCGAGTCCATCGCGAGGACGGGGAAGCCGTCCTTGTACTTGATGTTGCCGTCGGCGTCCTTCTCGTACATGACCGACGGACCGCCGCCCATCGCCTGGATGTAGGCGCCGAGCTGGTCGATCTGAGCCTCAGTGAACTTGGCGGGCTTGCGCTGCGCCTGAGCCTCGTTGCGCGAGGCCGGCATGCGGCCGCTGGAGACCTGGAAGTACACCGCGGCGTCACCGACGCCGATGAGCGACGGACCGCGGTCCCGGACGCCCTCGAGGTTGGCGCCGTGGCAGGTGATGCAGGAGGTGTCGTACAGCTGCTTGCCTGCGGCGACGGAGCTCGCGCTCTTGTCGTCGGCGGTCGCGACCTGCGGCTTGGGCGAGATCAATGCGGCGATGATGCCGGTGGCGATCAGGCCAAGCAGAAGGAAGATGGTGCCGCTGGCTCGGCGACGGAGCTTGCGACGCCGCTTAGCGCGCGCGGCGTCGTTGTTTTCATCGGACGGGTCGCGGTCTTCCGGCGAACTCGGTGGAGATGATCTCATCTGTGACTCTCTACTAAGCGGTTTGGACTGAATGTATGTGAACCGGTCCGGCGGGCCGGCCGGTTCTTCGGCCGCCGGGGGCTACCGGATGAAGTAAATGACGACGAACAGCGCGATCCACACCACGTCGACGAAGTGCCAGTAGTACGAGACGACGATCGCAGCTGTCGCCTGCGCCGGAGTGAACTTCGACAGGCGTGTGCGGATGAGGAGGAAGACGAAAGCGAGGAGACCGCCGATGACGTGCATGCCGTGGAAACCGGTCGCCATGTAGAAGACCGACCCGTATGCGCTCGACGAGAGCGTGGTGCCCTCGTTGATGAGCGAGTAGTACTCGTAGGCCTGGCCGCACACGAAGAAGGTGCCCATCAGCAGGGTCAGCGTGTACCAGCGACGAAGGCCGTACACGTCGCCGCGCTCGGCGGCGAAGACACCTGCCTGGCAGGTGAACGAACTGAGAATCAGAACCGTGGTCACCGGCACGGCGAGCCAGAGGTTCAGATGTGTCGGGGGCTGCGGCCAGCCGTCCGATGCATTGGCCCGAGCGACGAAATACATCGCGAAGAGGCCAGCGAAGAACATCAATTCGCTCGACAGCCACACGATGGTGCCGACGCTGACCATGTTCGGACGGTTCAGCGAGTGCACGCGTGAGGTGATGGCGGTTTCTGAGTTACCCACAGCGCTAGTCACAAGAGAAGTATGACGGTTCGTAGTAACCGTTGACCACCCGGGTCGGAAAATTGCTCGAAGTCGCCTGCTTTCCGCAGGTAGAGCCGATGACGACGAGTCTACCGGCGTGTCCTGAGACCAGGATGAGGGTTTACGGTGGACGCCATGACGATATGGCGTGAGGTGGCGTGATGGTCTCGTGGAAGCTGCCCTGGCGCAGTGACGCCGCGCGCGCACCCGAGCCCGTGGTGGGCGATCCGGATCTGCGGGTGGTCGTCTCCGGCACCGACGAGACGGTCGCGAGTTCGGTGGCATTGGCGCAGGCGGGGTTCGCCTCGACCGAGGCGGTGGTTCTGCGGCATGTGGTGCGACTGCCCGCCTCGGCGGTCGGCGGGGTCCTCGAGCGTGTCGGTGCGGACGGTTACGCGGTCGACGAGAGTCCGGTGGATGAGCGTGTGGTGGCTGCGGGGCCCGACGCAGCGGACGACGCGCTGACGACCCTCGCGCTTGCTCGGGTGATGCCGGTGGATGCGGTGGCGCTCTCTCGGGAGCGGGCCCGCATCGCGAGCATGGTCTCGCGCGCGGAGGGGGCCGTCGTCGGTTGGGCGGTGCTGCGGCCGGCGGGTGCCGGGGAAGCCGGTGCGCCCCGTCGCTGAACTGCGGCGGATACTCCGCTGACGCGTCCGGGAGGCTGCCGTTAGGGTGGTTCGCGTGACTGCTGACGACGTGACTGCCGCCGAGAACGCTTACACCTGGCCGTATGTACTCGGCAAAGTGACCGATCGGGTCGATCTGACGGTGGACGAGGCGGCGTGGGCGATGCGCGAGATCATGTCCGACGCGGCGACCGGCGCACAGATCGCCGCGTTCGGTGTCGGCGTCAAAATGAAGGGCGCCTCGTCGTCGGAGTTGCGAGGGCTGTCGGAGGCGATGCTCGCACTCGCGAACCGCATCGAGGTGTCGGGGTCGGCGGTCGACATCGTCGGGACCGGGGGCGACCGCTCCCACACCGTCAACATCTCCACGATGACATCGGTGGTCGTGGCCGCTCTGGGTGTTCCGGTGGTGAAGCACGGGAACCGTGCGGCCTCGTCGAAGAGCGGCGGAGCCGACGTGCTCGAGGCGCTCGGCGTGGCGATCACGCTGCCGCCAGCCGCGGTCCAGCAGTGCGTCGAGGAACTCGGTATCGGCTTCTGCTTCGCGCCGGTCTTTCATCCGGCCTTCCGCTTCACAGGACCGCCGCGCAGTCAGATCGGCATTCCGACGGTCTTCAACGTGCTCGGGCCGCTGACGAATCCGGCGTCGCCGGAGGCCGGACTCATCGGCTGCGCCTTCTCCGACCTCGCGCCGGTGCTGGCGCAGGCCTTCGCAGAGCGCGGCAACCGGGTGCTTCTGGTTCGAGGCGACGACGGTCTCGACGAGTTGACGACCACCACCACCTCCACCGTGTGGCAGATCATCGGCGGCCGGTCGCGCGAACTGACCCTCGATCCCCGGGACCTCGGAATCGATCTCGTCGAACTGTCAGCCCTGCAGGGCGGAGACGCTTCGGTCAACGCGCAGATCGCCCGTGAGATGTTCGCCGGTGCCCGCGGTGCGGTGCGTGACGCGGTGGTCCTCAACGCCGCGGCCGCTGTGGTCGCCTTCGAACAGGACGAGATGTTCACTCAGGAGGAGTTCATCGCGGCGATGCGCGATGCTCTCGCGAGGGTCGAGGCCGTGATCGACTCGGGCGGGGCGGCGGACCTGCTGTCGCGCTGGGCGCAGGTCAGCAACCGCCTCGCCGCCGAGCACGGCTGATCTCACCCTCCCGCGCGGTAGCGGCTCGGGGTGAACCCGAGCACCGAGGCGAAGTCGCGTGTCATATGGGCGTGATCGGTGTAGCCGAGCTCGGCGGCGATCTCGGCGAGGGATTCGTCCGGCCGTGTCCGGACGCGGTGCGCCGCCTCCTGCAGTCGACGGCGGCGGATCAACGCCGCCGGTGACAGGCCGACGTACTTGGCGGTGAGGCGCTGCAGGGTCCGTTCGCTGATCCCGAAGAGTTCGGCCGATTGATCGACCCGGATCAGAGCGGGGTCGGACTCGAGCGCGGTCACCGCGCGGTTCGCGAGCAGCGCCTCGTCGGTGAGCGACGCGCGAGCCCGCAGCCACCGTCCCACCGTCTCGGCAGCGGCCGCGGGGTCGGGCGGGGAGCCCATTCCAGTGGTCATCTCGGTGCTCACCGCGGCGTGCAGGTCCGGTGCGGACACCACGGTGACGGTGTCGAGATGTTCGGCGGGACGGATGGGGAGTGCTCCTGCGGCCGCGGGCCGCAGGAGTGCTCCCACGGCCCATCCTGTTCCTGCCAGGTCCCGATGACTGATCCGGGTGGTCGCACCGGCCACCACGACGTGATCGTGCTGAACCACCAGATTCAGGGCGCCGAAGCCGATGACCTCCTGGCGGCTGACACGGCCGGTCGGCAGCTGCCAGCGGCAGATCCAGAACCACCGGACCAGGTCGGCCGTCGCGCCGATGGCGGGAAGTCGATGGAACTCGGGAAGCGACTCCGGGTGCAGGACGCCTCGGTCGGACGGGACATCGGGGCGCGTCACGCCTCGCCGATCGAGAACCCGCCCTCCACCTCGGCGCTGGCGTAACTGCGGAACGCGATGTGCGTGGCACTCGTGCGGACACCGGGAAGACGGTTGATGGCGCCGGTCACCACCGAGGCGATCTCCTCGTGATTGCGCACCCGGACCTTGGCGATCAGGTCCACGTCGCCGGCGCACGAGTACACCTCGGTGACGCCCGGGATCTCGGCGACGGCCTGGGCCGTCTCGGGGATCTGATGGATGTCGGCTCCGATGAGAACGATGGCGGTGATCATGGGCTCGACTCTAGTGGCTTGCCGCCAGGCCGTTAGCGACTCGTCGCCTCGCGCGCCGATCGCGCGATGCGTGCGAAGTCGCGCCAGCGCTCGGCCGCGCCGATCGGCAGTGAGAGCTGGTCGCTCACGTCGACCAACCGCGTACCGGACTCGTACAGCCATCGCTCGATCAGCGCCGTCTCCTCGGCAGGCGCACCGGCGAGCGGTCCGCTGTCGTCGGCCGGGGGCAACACGGTCGTGGACGCGGCTCTGAGTCGTTCGACGACCGCCATCGGGGCCACGCCGCGAGCCGCGTGCGCGGAGCCGGCCAGGCGCCCGTATCTGACGACGCTCAGCTCCCAGCCGCCGGCACCGTCGGGCCGTGCGCCCACGACCTCCGGCCGCTGCGCCACCGCCGCGAGCCGCTGCGTCCGGGCGAGGGTCTCGATGGTCGCCGACAGCCGGTCGCGCGCCCGGGCCGCCGACTCGAACCGGCGCTGCTGGGCCAGGTACTCGACGCGTTCGCGCAGAACCGCGAGAAGCGAGTCGGACCGTCCCGAGATCAGGTCGCGTACGGCCTCGACTCGGCAGAGGTAGTCCGGCAGCGTCTGCGGGCGGTCACTGGCGGCGCGGCACGTTCCCGGCAGCGTCGCGACGAGCGGATCCGGCAGTCGTCCCGCCTCCGTCGGCCCCTCACACCAGTGGTGGCTCGCCTTCTTCAGGTCGACGCCGCACGTCCGCAGCCCCGCCGCCCCGGAGAGGACGTCCGCCACCTCCAGCGCGACCGCCCGGCTCGACACCGGCCCGAGCGATTCGGTCCCCGGCGTGCGCGACACCTTGAGGCGCGGGAAGCGCTCGGCGGTCAGGGTGATCCACCAGCCCCGCTGCGGATTGCGGGAACGGCGATTGTAGGACGGCTTGTGGACCCCGAGAAGTCGCAGTTCGGCGACCCCGGCCTCCAGCGCATGAGCGCACTCGACGTGATCGACGCGGGTCGCGAGTGAGACCATCTCGGCGATCCGGGTGCGGGTGTCGCTTCCGTTGAAGTACCCGGAGACGCGACGGTGGAGGTCGACGGCGGTACCTATATATAGGACCTCCTCCGACGGACCGCGGAAGAGGTAGACGCCGGGCCTATGGGGGAGCCCGGACGCCATCGTGCGTTTGGCGCGCATCGCCGGCGTCGCCCGGGGCAGATACGTGGTCAGATCGCCCACCGTTCGCACCCCCTGGTCGCCGACGCGCTCCAGAAGTCGATGGAAGACGTCGACCGTGGCACGGGCGTCGTCCAGCGCACGGTGGGTCGGCCGGACCGAGACGTCGAACAGATCGGCCAGCGCGGAGAGTTTGACGCTCGGCGCCTCCTGCCTGCTCAGAATCCGTCGGGCCATCACCACAGTGCACAGGGACGCGGAGAACGGCCACGGCAGGCCCGCTCGGGCAGCGCTCCTCCGCAGGAACCCCATGTCGAAGCGGGCGTTGTGCGCCACCAGGACGCACCCGCGGGCGAACTCGACGAAGGACGGCAGCACCGCCTCGACGGCTGGCGCGTCGTAGAGCATGGCGGTGGTGATTCCGGTGAGGGCGACGATCTGCGGCGGGATCGCGCGCCCGGGGTCGACCAGCGTCGCGAACTCGCCGAGCACTTCGCCTCCACGGATCTTGACCGCACCGATCTCCGTGATGCGGTCGTTCTCCGGACTCCCGCCCGTGGTCTCGAGGTCGACCACCACGAAGGTGGTCTCCCGCAACGGAGCGGAGGTGAACTCGTCGGCCTCGGGAAGGTCGGCGAACGACAGCTGTTCGACGGTCATGGCCGAACCGTACGGCGGGGCTCTGACAGCCCCGGCCCGACGCGCTTCGGCGGACGGAGATGTCGTAGGGGCGTCGTAGTCTCCACCCGAGGTCGACGGCGACGAGACGTCTTCGGGTCGCGGACAACGTGATTGCCCGGTTTCGCCGTCTCCACCGAGATGATGAGAGGCAGATCACATGAAAATTGACTGTGCGCGGTGTCCGATGCGAGCGCGAGCCTGCGGCGACTGCATGATGCAGGTCTTCTTCGGTCCGCCCACCAGCGGTTATGGGGTCATGGAGAACACTGACCCCGCCGGTGCCGAACTCGCCGACGCGATCGATGTGTTCGCTGACACAGAATTGATCTCCCCTGAGGTCGCGGGTGCGGCCAAACGGGGTGTCGTCGCAGGTGATGACACTTTCCGGGAGTCGTGGCCGGGTGGCCTCCGCGCCGTGTGAGCCGGTAGCGGACGGCGCGCCTACGGCGGGCCGGTGGACATCGCTGTCAGGGTTTCGTAATCTTTCCGAGACCTTCCAGTCAGGGATGTCCCGGAGCAGTCCGGGTGCCCGGTGGGTCATCGCCTAATCGCCCTCACCAACGGGGGCGAACCGGGGAACCACTTCCTCCGTGCGACCGATGCGAATCGTGCGTGCGGATTGGGGTGAATCGCACAAGGATTGAAGCTTCGGGCTTCTTTCTGCCTGCGTAGGGTCCATCTCTTCCGGCCCGAACCCGACAGCTAACCCGGTCGGCGATAAGGGAGAACAACAAGGAGTACGTGTTTTCGTGGGCAAACATAGTTTGGAGCAGACCAGTGCCGGCCGTAAGGCCGCCAAGTCCGCAGTGCTCGCCGGCTCGATCGCCATCGGCGGATCGCTGGCGTTCGCCGCAGCTCCCGCACATGCCACTCCGGTGACCGTTCCGAACGTCGGCACCTTCGACGTTCCGGGACTGCCGCAGAACCTGGTGCCGAAGGCCCCGCAGGCCCCGAGCCTGGACATCGGCACCCCGCAGCAGGTGCGCGCCAAGAAGGCGCTGCGCTACGCGGAGTCCAAGATCGGCGCGCCGTACGTCTACGGTGCGGCCGGCCCCAACGCCTTCGACTGCTCGGGTCTGACCTCGTGGGCCTACAAGCAGGCCGGGAAGATCATCCCGCGCGACAGCTACGGTCAGCTCGGCGGCGGCACCCCCGTCGCATCGCTGGCACAGGCCCAGCCCGGCGACATCCTGATCTTCAACGGCGGCGGCCACGCAGGCATCTACGCCGGCAATGGAATCTTCGTCCACTCGTCCACCGAGGGCGTTCCGGTGAAGCGCGACAAGGTGAACGCGTGGAACCTGACGGGTATTCGCCGCTACTGAGCAGCGACTGCCGTTTGAACTTCGGTGAAGGGCGGGACGGCGTGATGTGCGCCGGCCCGCCCTCACGGGTATGAAGGATCGAGTGCGAGTGGTGTTGAAGAGTCGAACGTCCCGGACGCTCAGACGGGCGGCCGCCTTCGGGCTGGCAGCCGTGTCCGCGTCGACGATCATGGTCGGGGCCCCCGTGTCAGCCGACCCGGCGCGCACCCCCGACCAACTGCTCTCGAAGTACCGCTCGCTCTCGGTGAACGCCGAGAAGACCTCCGAGGCGATGAACGCCGCGCAGGTCGAGTACGACAAGCAGCGCCGCATCGTCGCCGTCGAACGACGCAAGGCCGACAAGGCGGCCCATCAGCTCACCGCGATGCAGGGCCAGATGGACGCGGCCCAGAAGAAGGTGGACGCCCTCGCGCGCGTCAGCTACCGCGGAGCTCGCATCAACCGCCTCTACGCGATGCTGGTGAGCGATTCGCCCCAGAATCTCCTCGACAACATGTCGGGTCTGGAAGTGATGTCCCGCCAGTCGGCTGCCGACTTGCGGTCGGTGGTGAAGACCGCACGCGAGGCCAAGGCCGCCAAATCGGAGGCCGAGAAGACCGCCGCAGCCGCGACCCAGGCCATTGCCGCCTCGGAGAAGCAGCGCGGTGAACTGCAGGCCAAGCAGGCGAATCTGCAGATCGAAGCCGTTCAGATCCGCGCCATCTACCAGTCGATGACCGGCAAGCAGCTCGCCGCGCTGCGCGGGCCGAAGTACAACTTCGACCCCCGGGCCGTGCCGAAGGGGACCTCTCCGGAACTCGTGGCCGTCCAGGCCGCGATCTCGCGTATCGGTGATCCGTACGTCTGGGGCGCCACCGGGCCGAACCAGTTCGATTGCTCCGGCCTGATGCTGTGGGCCTATAAGCAGGCCGGACGTTCGATTCCGCGGACCAGTGAGGCTCAGCTCGCAGGCGGCACCCCGGTCGATCGCAACGACCTCGAGCCGGGAGATCTGATCATCTACTACCCGGATGCCACGCACGTCGGGATGTATGTGGGCGACGGTTACGTGGTGCACGCATCGACCTTCGGTGTGCCGGTCGCGGTGGTGCCGATCGACAAGGCCGGCCCGTACAACTCCGCGCGACGGTACTGAGTGCGCCCCCAGCGTGCCGCGATCGCGGCCACTGTCTTGGCGGCCGTGACTGCCGCGTCGCTCACCGCCTGTGGCTCCGTTGCCGATCACCCATCGGCCTCTTCGTCTCCGACGGTCGCGACGACGCCGCTGAACCCGTTCGAACAGCAGCGCTACGACGGCGTCACCGCCCTGCTCGACCAACTGTCGTCGACGCTGCGCAACGGCGACCGCAGAGGCCTGTCCGAACTCATCGATCCGGCCGCCACCGTCGAGTTCCGGCATCGGCTCGACGCCGTGGCTGCCGATTTCGCATCGGCGCCGGTGGGAAAGCCGCTCAAACTCAAGGAATTCCGCTATCGAGTGGCGCCCCAGACCGGTCCGGAGCACCTTCTCGAACCGGATTTCGAGGCGAAGCTCGAAGCGGCCGGCGCCTCCGACAGTTGGGTGACGCCCGTCGATCTCGACTACGCGCTGGGCGGCGCGTCGTCGCCTGGACTCGACGAACCGACGGTGACCCTCCACCAGAGCCTGACCTTCGCGCGATACGGCGACGACTGGAAAGTCGTCGGCGACGGTGGCCTGGCGCCCGACCCGTCGCAGGCCTCACGCGAGAATCCGAAGGCACCCGAGGTGGGGCCGTGGGCGTTTCCGGGGCTGTCGGCGAACGACGTGCGCACCTCCGGGGGGACCTCGACGGTTCTGTGCTACCGGGGCGCGGAGAAGACCGCGGCTCAGGTCGCCGAAATCCTGCCCGCTGCGGTGGATGAGGTATCGAAGTTCTGGGGCGACGACTGGGTCCGGCGGATCGCGGTGATCTCCACCGCCGACGGCGCTCAGTTCTCCGGACTCACGAGGACCGTTCCGGTCGACACCTCAGCTGCTGCCGCCGCCACCGTGTACACCATGATCGATCGTCAGAATCAGCAGGTGGTGGGACAGCGGATCGTGCTCACGCCCGCCGCCCGTGCCCTGTCGAAGCCGGCGCTCGCCGTCGTGATCCGCCATGAGCTCACGCACGTCGCCTCGCGGCTCAACACCGCCGAGAACGCGCCGCTGTGGCTCACCGAGGGCGTTCCGGAGTACGTGGGCCGCAAGGGCACTTACCGGGACTTCGTCGACGCCGCACCGGAATTGGCCGCTGCCGTGGCCGCCGGCGACGTTCCGAAGGCGCTGCCCTCGGACGGGTCGTTCTCCGTCGACTCGGACGCGGCCCGGATCGCCTATCAGGAGGCGTGGTCGTTTGCGGCCTTCGTCGGCCAGAAGTTCGGCGAGGAGAAGCTCAAGAAGATGTACATCGGTGTCGGCAAGGGCGGAGACACCTCCACCACCGACGACGCGATGAAGGACGCGCTGGGTGCCGACAAGTCGACGGTGGTCGCCGACTGGCAGGCATGGCTGCGCACCCAGGTGCGCCGGTGAGACGAACGCTGCTTGTCACCAACGACTTCCCGCCTCGGCCGGGCGGCATCCAGTCGTACCTGGAGAACCTGATCGCCTTCCTCCCGCCGGAGGACGTCATCGTCTACGCGCCGACGTGGCGGGGCTGCGAGGAGTACGACTGCGCGGCTCCGTACCGGATCGTCCGCCATCCCACGAGCCTGATGCTGCCGACTCCCGGAGTGCTGCGAAGGACCGCGAATCTCGTGCGCGACAACGATGTTCACACAGTCTGGTTCGGCGCGGCGGCTCCGCTCGCGGTCCTCGGGCCCAAGCTCCGGAAGGCCGGGGCTCGGCGGATCGTCGCGAGCACACACGGTCACGAGGTCGGGTGGTCGATGCTGCCCGGCGCCCGCCAGGTACTCCGGTACATCGGCGACCACACCGACGCGATCACCTACGTCAGCCGCTACACCCGCGGCCGGTTCGCGGCGGCCTTCGGCCCGCGGGCATCGCTCGAGTACGTCTCCTGCGGAGTGGACGTCGACCGGTTCGCGCCGGACTCCACGGCGCGGCGCGTGCTGCGGGAGCGCTACGGACTGGGCGACGCACCCACAGTGCTCTGCCTGTCGCGGCTCGTGCCGCGCAAGGGCCAGGACATGCTGATCAGGGCGTGGCCCGCGATCCGTGACGCAATTCCCGACGCGCGGCTGATGATCGTCGGCGGCGGTCCCTACGCCGATGCGCTGCACCGGCTCGCCGAGGAGAACGGCGTGATGGATTCGGTGACCTTCACCGGCGGCGTCCCCGCCGCGGAACTGCCGATGCACCACGCGATGGCCGACGTATTCGCCATGCCGACCCGCACCCGGGGCGGCGGCCTCGACGTGGAAGGCCTCGGCATCGTCTTTCTCGAGGCCTCGGCCAGCGGTGTGCCGGTGGTGGCGGGCGACTCGGGCGGGGCGCCCGAGACGGTGCGCGAGAGCCTGACGGGCACCGTCGTCGACGGCCGTGACCGGGCCGCCGTCGCCGGGGCGATCGTCGAGATCCTCTCCTCACCGCGGCTCGCTGCGGCGATGGGGGAGGCCGGACGCGAATGGGCAGTGGAGAACTGGCAGTGGAAGATGCAGGCCGTGCGCCTCATGCGGCTGCTGTGACGAGCGCCGTCCGGTCCGGCCGACCACGCCGCCCCACGCGCTTGAACTGACGATCCCCGCGAACCCCGTCGGAAGGGGTTCGCGGGGATCGTCATACCGCGTCTCGGTGCCCGCAGGCACGCACCGGCGGCTACTTGCGGTAGATCGCCGCGATCTCCTCGGCCCACTTGTCGGCCACCACGTTGCGCTTCACCTTCAGCGTGGGGGTCAGTTCGCCCGAGTCCTCGCTGAAGTCGGTCGGGAGGATGCGGAACTTCTTGATGGTCTCGGCGTGGGAGACGGTCTCGTTGGCGGCGTCGACGGCCTCCTGGACCTCGGCCAGCAGGTCGGGGTCCTGCGCCAGATCGGCGACGCTGAGGTCGGCGGACTTGCCGTGGCGCTCCTTCCACGCCGGGAAGGCCTCGAGATCGATCGTGATGAGTGCGCCGATGAACGGTTTCTGATCGCCGACCACCACGGCCTGCGACACCAGTGCGCTCGCGCGGATGATGTCCTCCATCGGCGCGGGCGAGACGTTCTTGCCGCCGGCGGTGACGATGATCTCCTTCTTGCGGCCGGTGATGCTCAGGTAGCCGTCCTGGTCGAGCGCTCCGATGTCGCCGGTGTGGAACCAGCCGTCGGTGATCGCGGTAGCGGTGGCCTCGTCGTTGCGCCAATAGCCGGTGAAGACCACCTCGCCGGAGAGCAGGATCTCGCCGTCGTCGGCGATCCGGACGGCGTTGCCCGGGATGGGCCGGCCGACGGTGCCGACCTTCACCTGGCCGGGGGTGTTCACCGTGATCGCGGCGGTGGTCTCGGTGAGGCCGTAGCCCTCGTAGACGGGGATGCCGACGCCGCTGAAGAAGTGTCCGAGGCGCGAACCGAGGGGTGCGCCGCCGGAGATCGCGAGTTCGCAGACCCCGCCGAGCGCGGCGCGCAGCTTGGCGTACACCAGCTTGTCGAACACCGCGTGCTTCGCGCGCAGCAGCAGGCCCACGTCACCGTTCTGGGCGGCCGTCGAATACTGCACGGCGACGTCGGCCGCGAGATCGAAGATCTTGCCCTTCCCGCCGTCGTGCGCACTCTGGCGTGCCGAGTTGAACACCTTCTCGAAGACGCGGGGGACCGACAGGATCAGCGACGGCTTGAAGACGGAGAAAGTCGGCAGCAGATTGGGGATGTCGCTGGTGTACCCGACCTCCATGCCCGCCTCGAGCGCGACCAGGTTGATCGCGCGGGCGAGTACGTGTGCCATCGGCAGGAACAGCAGCAGGCGCTTGCCGTCGCCGAGCAGAGCATTCAGCGGGGTCTCCATCACGCCGGCGATCTCGCCGAGCAGGTTGGAGTGGGTCAGCATGCAGCCCTTGGGGCGGCCCGTGGTCCCCGAGGTGTAGATGAGGGTGGCCGGACTGGAGGCCTTGAGCGTCCGACGACGCGCGTGGACCTCCTCGTCTGCCACATCCTTGCCGCGCTCGGTGAGGAGTTCGACGACTCCCGGGCCGTCGGCGACGTCGATCTGGAACACCTGGACCGAGTCGTCCACCGATTCCACCGTGTCGATGACGGCGCGGTGCCCGGCGGTCTCGGCGATGATCGCCGTAGCGCCGGAATCGCGCATGATCCAATCGATCTGGGGACCGGAGGAGGAGTCGTAGACCGGGACGGTGATCGCGCCGGCCGACCAGATGGCGAAGTCCAGGAGAGTCCATTCCAGGCGCGTGGCCGAGACCAACGCGACGCGGTCGCCCGGTTCGATGCCCGATGCGATCAATCCTTTGGCGATCGCCGTGACCTGCGCTCCGGCCTCGGCCGCGGTGACCGGGAGCCACTGCGAGCCGGACTGACGACGGAACACGGTCTTGCCGCTCTGCTTCTCGACGATGTCGAAGAGCACGTCGGACGCGTTCCGCTCCTCGGGGATCTGAAACTTCGCGGGCACGCGGCACTCGGCCATGAAATACACCTTCCGGAACGGAAATTTCTCAGAACGACCTGAATCTCTGAGTGATCTTAGACCCACTCGGAGTGCCGGTTACGCACGAGTCGGGTTTCACCCACGGGGCCGGGTGTGTGAAGCTAGGACGGTGACGAGCATTCAGGTTGCCGACGAGGTCTTCGTCGCTGCGGCGCCGTCGCTCGCCGGTGCGGTGGTGGGCGATCGGGCGCGCTGGCGGCAGTGGTGGCCGGACCTACGGCTGACCGTGGTCGAGGACCGCGGAGACCAGGGCGTGCGGTGGACGGTGGCCGGACCGGTCGAGGGCACCATGGAGATCTGGTGCGAGCCGTGCATGGACGGTTTCATCCTGCACTACTACCTGCACGCCGAGCCGTCGCGCCCACTGCCGGACGGGGCGCGCGAGCGGATGGACGCGGTCGCGGAGCTGAACCGCCGCAGGCGCATCGCGGGCAAGGAGATGTCCTTCCATGTCAAGGCGCTGCTCGAGGGTGACCGCGAGGCCGGGGCGCCCGCGGCGTCTGCCGTCGCGGGGGCGTAGCGATGGCCGACCACACCGAGCAGTCGATCGTCATCAACGCCGACGTGGCGGACGTGATGGCAGTGATCGCCGACTTCGACAACTATCCGCAGTGGGTCACCGCGGCCCGCGAGGTGACCGTTCTGGAACGGGACGAGGAGGGACGGGGCGTTCGGGTGCGATTCGTCCTCGACGCGGGAGTCCTCGCCGACACCTACGAACTCCGATACACGTGGGACGAGGACGGCGACGGTGTCTGCTGGACGCTCGTCTCGAGTGAGCTGCAGCGCGCTCAGGAGGGCAGTTACCGTCTGGCGCAGCAGGTTCCGGGTTCGACCAAGGTGACCTACGCTCTCATGGTGGACCTTCACATCCCGATGATCAGCCAGTTGAAGCGACGCGCGGAGAAGGCGATCACCGAGGCCGCGCTCGGCGACCTGAAGAAGAGGGTCGAAGGCTGATCGATCTAGCGCCCATCGATCTGGTGCTCGGGCCGGGTGGCTCGGGCGTCTCCGTCGTCGCCGCGGCCGCGGCACTGCGGCACACCACGCACCCGCCCGCGGGCGTGCGGCTGGGCGCCGAGCGGGGCACACTGCTCGTCTCTCTCGACTCGCGGTCGTATCTGCCGGAACGTCTCGGCGTTCTTCGGCTCCCCGGGGAACCCGTCGCGGTGACCGCCGACGTCGACCTTCTGCAACTCGACCCGTTGTCCGTGCTGGAGCAGGCGTGGAGCGAGTTCACCGGCGCGCTCACGGCGGTGAGCTCGGGCAAGGCGCTCCTGCCGATAGTCGGTTCGGTGGCGTCGATGGCGCCGGGCGAGCTGTCGGCGCTGCCCGGCGTACAGGAGTTCCTGCTGCTCAGGCGGATTCGCGAAGCCGCGACCGCTGGACGGTGGCGACGCATCGTCGTAGACCTGTCCGGCTGCGGTGATCCGTTCGCCCTGTTGCGGTCGCCGACGGTGCTGTCCGCGGCACTCGAACGGCTGTGGCCGCGGCACGCGCGGCTCGCCGAGGCGGCGGAGAAGCCCGCGGTGGCGCAGTTGTCCGCGGCGGTGGAGGGCATCGACCGCGACTGCCAGGATCTGGCGGATCTGTTCACCGATCCGCACGGGGTGGCGGTCCACGTGGTGGTCGACGCGGGGGACCGCGGAGCGCGTGCGCTCGCAGACCAGATCGCGATCAGCGACCTGATGGCGCTGCCGTTGCGATCGGTGCTGGTCAATGAGGGCGCGGGCGGCGCGGCACAGGTCTGCGCGATCGATACCGCGCGGGCGGTGCTCGGCGGCGACGACACGGTGCAGGTGACGGCCGTGGCCGCCGCGCCGGAGGCGGTCGACCGGCTGTCCCGGATCCGCCGGGTGGTGGTCGATCTGCCGACACCGGGCGGGCGGCCGCGCGGGTCGGGCGCGCTGACCGTCGCGCACGTCTCCGGGGAGGGCCTGGACAGCGTCTTCGAACTGGCGTGGGACCAAGGGCTACCCGACCCCGACCGGCTGGCGCTGGGCAGGTCGGGCGACGATCTGCTGGTGACGGTGTCGGGTTTCCGTTTCCCGGTCCGGCTGCCCTCGGTGCTGCGGCGGTGCCTGGTGACGGGGGCCGACTGGCATGCGGGACGGCTGGTTCTGCGCTTCCGCCCGGACCCGGCCGTCTGGCCGCAGCGGCGCACCCGAACCACTCCGGACGGGGACGGATGACCGGACGAACGATCCCGGCGACGGGCACGACGAGAAGCCGGTGAACGTACACTCGTCGTTGTGAGCGAGGGCATCGACCGGGTGGGATGTGCGGTCTGTCACCACTCCGGTGCCCGGCGCTGGGGATCGGCCGCCGCGCCCGGTAGCGTCAGGTGTCCGCGATGCGCACCCACGTGCCGTCCGACCCCCGCTTGCTGCCCGACCCCCGCTTGCTGCCCGACCACCGTTTGCCCGACCACCGATGTCGGCCCGACCACCGAGGACTCCACCCACGATGACCGACGACCACGACGCCACCGGTTCCGGAGCCGCCGACGCCGGCGACTCCGTGCAGGCGTTGCTGCTCGGTTTCGCGAATCAGATCGACCAGCTCGCCGGTCTGATCGCCGGCACATCCGGGTCGCGAGTCCCGGGTTCCGGGGTTGCGGGATCGGGCATTCCGGAGCTGCTCGGAGACGTCGGCACGATGGTCCGGGAACTCGGCGACCTGCTCGCCCGCATCCTCGCCGCACTGATCGCGGTGCTCGAGGCCGTCGCCGACATGCTGCGCTCGGATCGGTCCGAGCGCGCAGGCACGTCGTCGCGGTTCGAGACGATCTCGGTCAACGTCACGCCGATGGGCAGGTGACGTGACCGCGCGCGCAGGCGACGGGGCGTCGCCCGGTTCGGAACTGACCATCGGCATCGACATCGGCGGCACCAGCGTGAGAGCTTCGGTGGTGGACGCGCGCGGTCGCCAACTCGACACGCTTCGCACGGCCACCCCGCCGACCGCCGAGTCACTCGAGCACTGCCTGCACCGGCTCGTCACCGAACTGCGGGACCGGTGGGCGGTGGCAGCGGTGGGACTGGCGATCGCGGGTTTCCTGACACCCGATCGCCGGACGGTGCGCTTCTCCCCGCATCTGGCCTGGCGCGAGGCTCCGGTACCGGAGACGATGACGCGCAGGCTGGGGTTGCCGGTATTCGCCGAGCACGACGCCAATTCGGCCGCACTCGCCGAGCTGCACTTCGGTGCGGCGGCAGGTGGACACAACACGCTCGTCCTGTCCATCGGCACCGGGATCGGCGCGGGGATGATCATGGACGGGCGGCTCTATCGCGGCAGCTTCGGCGTGGCGCCGGAGTTCGGGCACCTCACCGTGGTTCCGGACGGCCGCTCGTGCAGTTGCGGCAAACGCGGTTGCTGGGAGCGCTACTGCAGCGGGACGGCACTGGTCGACACCGTGCTGGAACTGCTCGCCTCGCACGACTATCCGCGCAGCGTGCTGGCCGCCGAGTCGGAGGCGGACCCGGGCTCGCTCACGGGCAGGCGAGTGGCGGCGGCCGCGGCGGACGGCGACCCCGCGGCACTGGCCGCGTACGAGGACATGGCGCGCTGGCTCGGCTACGGTCTCGGCATGATCGCCGACGTCTTCGATCCGGATCTCATCGTCCTCGCCGGCGGCGTCGGTGCCGCGTCGAGTCTGTTCCTCGACGACGCGCGCGAGCACTATGCGGCGGCGGTCACCGGTAGCGGGCACCGCCGGCTGGCCCGGATCCGCGGTACCCAGCTCGGCGAGGCGGCGGGAACGATCGGTGCGGCCGAGGTGGCACGGCAGGGACTGGCGATGCAGGTGGCGGGCAGTCAGTAGAGTTTCTTCCGATGCGTTCGGGCGCCGGTGCGCCGGTGCAGGTCGGGAATCGAGCAGGAGGGGCAGCAACGTCCATGTGGTACTACCTTTTCAAATACATCTTCATGGGTCCGGCGCTCCGCTTGATGGGACGTCCGCGGATCGAGGGGCTGGAGAACATCCCCAAGGACGGTGCCGCGTTGATCGCGTCCAACCACATGGCGGTGGTCGACAGCTTCTACCTGCCGCTCATGGTGCCGCGGAGGATCTTCTTCCTCGCCAAGAGTGAGTACTTCACGGAGAAGGGCCTCAAGGGGCGCTTCAAGAAGTGGTTCTTCAGCACTTCGGGACAGATCCCGATCGACCGGTCCGGCGCCAGCGCGGCCGCGGACGCGCTTCTGGCGGGCAAGAAGGTGCTCGAGGACGGACGGCTGCTGTGCCTGTACCCGGAGGGCACCCGGTCGCCGGACGGCCGGCTGTACAAGGGAAAGACCGGGCTCGCACGGATCGCTCTGGAGACGGGCACACCGGTGATCCCGATCGCGATGGTCGGGACCGATCGGATCAACCCGCCCGGCACGGTGCTGCCGCGGCCGACCCGCATCGTCGTCCGAGTGGGCGAACCGCTCGACTTCTCGCGGTACGAGGGCATGGCAGGCAACCGCTTCATCGAGCGCGCGGTCACCGACGAGATCATGTACGCGCTGATGCGTCTCGGCGGCCAGCAGTACGTCGACGTGTACGCCGCCAGCCTCAAGAACGCCGACGGCGGCGCCAAGACGGCGGCACCGACGGCGCCGGCCGCGAAACCGGGCGACGCGGCCTGATCCGATTCCGGACCCCGTGACGGTGTCCGCGCCGGCCGTCAAGCGGCCGTGGCGGACACCGTCGTCGTCTCGGGGGCACGGTACGGCAGCCGCCACAGTGCCACCAGGAGCGCCACGCCCCAGAGCGTGAAGGCGTTGCCGACCAGGTGCTGCCATGCAGCCCAGCCGTGCTCGATGGGCGGCAGGAGCTGGAAAGGCCCCACCGCGAAGATCACGACCCCGGTTCCGGCGAGGCCGAAGTACGTGGCACGGTAGCGGCGCTCATCGACGCGCCAGCCGATCGTCAGGCACAGGAGCAGCGCCGGGACGCACCAGACCCAGTGGTGGGCCCAGGTGGTCGGCGAGACGAGCAGTCCCCACACGGCCACGGCGCACGTGATCGCGAGGGCGTCGACGCGGCCGGTCATCGGTCCGCGCGCGAACGCCTCGGCGGGTCGTGCCGCCAGCACCGCCGCCAGCGCGAGGACCGTGGCCGCGACGCTGGTCAGGATCCAGGCGACCTCCGCGGCACTGCCCGCGTCACCGAACACGCGGAGCCACGCGGCGTTCAGATTCTGGTTGATCCGCCCCTCGGGTTGGCCGATCCGGGCGGTGTGGAACAGCGTGTCGGTCCAATACGTGCGGGAGTCGGCCGGCATCCAGATCCAGCCGATCGCCGCCGCGCCGACGAACGCGGCCAGTCCGGTGGCGACGGCGCGGAACCGGCGGGCCACCAGGAACACGCCGAGGAAGACCAGCGGGGTGAGTTTGACCGCCGACGCGATGCCGATCAGGACACCCTGTGCGCGGCGGCCCCCGGCGCGGTGCAGGACGAAGACGTCGATCATGATCATCGCCATCAGCACCACGTTGATCTGACCGAATCCGAGGGTCATCCAGAACGGGTTGAACCAGATGGTCGCGACCGATGCAGCGATCGCGAGCCACCACCGGTTGCCGGGCGAGCCGATGTCGAGCACGGCGAGCGAGAGCTTGGTGACGTAGACCAGCAGCGCGGCGGTGACCAGTGAGATCCCGATGCTCGCGACGGCGAGCGGGATCGCACCCAACGGGGTGAACAGCAGCGCCGCGAACGGCGGGTACGTGAACGGCAGCCAGATGCCGTCGGCGGTGAAGGGCATCGAACCGTCGGCGTACAGACTCAGGCCCTGATGCCAGATCTGGCCGCCGATGCGGTACACGTCCATGTCGAACCGGGTTCGGGTGCCGAAACTGGATGTGAAGGGCACGCCCAGGATCTGCAGGGCGGCCGAGAGTGCGAATGCGGCGACGATCGCCGCCCTCGCGGCTGGTCCGGGCGACCGCCGGGTGAGCCGCTCGGCGAGCCGTTGACCCCGGAGCGCTCCGCCCTCGTCGCGGGGCTGCGTCTGACCGCTTGCAGTGGGCATGAAAGCCAGTATTCCTGTCCGGCATGGATAATCAGAAGTCGTGCGCTACTTCTACGACACCGAGTTCATCGAAGACGGAACCACCATCGAGCTGGTGTCGATCGGGGTGGTCGGCGAGGACGGCCGCGAGTTCTACGCCGTCTCGACCGAATTCGATCCGGCGCGGGCGGGTGACTGGGTACGCACCAACGTCCTCGACAAGCTGCCGTCCCCGGCCGACAAGGCGTGGCGGAGTCGCCGAGCGATCCGCGAGAGCCTCTACGAGTTCCTCACCGCCCCTGGCGACGGCGTCGAACTGTGGGCGTGGGTCGGCGCGTACGACCACGTGGTGGTGTGTCAGCTGTGGGGGTCGATGACCGAGCTGCCGCGGGAGATGCCGCGCTTCACCCGGGAACTCCGACAGCACTGGGAGGCCGCGGGCCGTCCGGAACTGCCTCCGGCTCCGCGCAACGCACACGATGCGCTCGCCGACGCGCGGCACAACCTCGTCAAGTGGCGCGCCATCGAAGCGGCCGTCGGCGGCGGCGCCGGCGTGAACTGACGGCCGAGAACCGACGGCACTGTCGGAGGTGACCGACGCGACGTCCGGTTCGTCACGATAGGCTGGAGCGGTGGTGAACTGGACCGTAGACGTGCCCATCGACGAGCTTCCCGAACTGCCGCCCCTGCCGGGACGTCTCGCCGAGCAATTCGACGACATGCTGGCGCGCCCGGCTCTGCAGCAGCCGAGCTGGCCCGAAGAGGAGGCGCACAAGATGCGCACCGTCCTCGAGAGCGTCCCGCCGATCTGCATGCCGTCCGAGGTGGAGGTGCTCGCCGACCAACTCGCCGAGGTGGCCCACGGTCGCGCGTTCATGCTCCAGGGCGGAGACTGCGCCGAGACCTTCGCGGCCAACACCGAGCCGCACATCAAGGGCAACATCCGCACCCTGCTTCAGATGGCCGTGGTGCTCACCTACGGCGCGAGCATGCCGGTGGTGAAGGTCGCCCGCATCGCGGGGCAGTACGCGAAGCCGCGTTCGTCCGACACCGATGCGCTCGGGCTGCTCTCGTACCGAGGCGACATGGTCAACGCGCTGGAGGCCGACGAGGCCGCGCGCGTGCACGATCCCTCGCGTCTGGTGCGCGCGTACGCGAACGCCGCCGCGGCGATGAACCTGGTGCGGTCGCTGACCGGGTCGGAGGCCCGCCTGGCGCACGTTCACAACTGGAACCGCGAGTTCGTCCGCACATCGCCGGCCGGTGCGCGGTACGAGGCGCTCGCCGCGGAGATCGATCGCGGGCTGCGATTCATGGACGCCTGCGGCGTCACCGACTCGAGCCTCGAGTCGGCGTCGATCTTCGCCTCGCACGAAGCTCTGGTGATGGACTACGAGCGCGCCATGCTGCGGCTCGCCGACAACCCGCGCGGCGGCGACGAGCAGACTCTGTACGACCTGTCGGCGCACTTCCTGTGGATCGGCGAACGCACCCGGCAGCTCGACGGCGCTCACATCGCGCTGGCCAAGCTGATCAGCAATCCGATAGGCGTCAAGATCGGCCCCACCACGACGCCCGAGCTGGCGGTCGAATACGTGGAGGCACTCGACCCCGACAACCGTCCCGGCCGGCTGACGCTGGTGTCGCGGATGGGTAACGGCAAGGTCCGCGAGGTCCTGCCCGCGATCGTGCAGGCCGTCGAGGCGACCGGACACAAGGTGATCTGGCAGTGCGATCCGATGCACGGCAACACCCACACCGCGTCCACCGGTTTCAAGACCCGCCACTTCGACCGCGTGGTCGACGAGGTGCAGGGCTTCTTCGAGGTGCATCGTGCGCTGGGCAGTCACCCCGGGGGCATTCACATCGAGCTGACCGGTGAGGATGTGACCGAGTGCCTCGGTGGCGCACAGGACATCTCCGACCTCGATCTCGAAGGCCGTTACGAGACGGCGTGCGATCCGCGCCTCAACACCCAGCAGTCGCTGGAACTGGCTTTCCTCGTGGCGGAGATGCTGCGCGGCTGAGGGGAGCCTGCGCGGCTGAGGAGACCGACGGCGCCCGGTTCAGGCGAGCGAGGCGCCCACGGCCCACCCCGCAGCTGCGAGCACGACGGCGACGATCGTGATGATCGTCAACCACACGGCCGCCAGTGCGCGTCCGCGCGAGGTGGCCGCGGGATCGGCTTCGTCGATCACGTCGACCTCGTCGGAGTCCGGCTCCCAGTCGGCCCGGTCGGCCCACTCCGGCTCGTCGTCCGCCCAGCGTCGCTCGTCGGGTCCGTCCCAGGCGTCGTCGTCCCAACGATCAGACGGGGGGAGCGGCTCGGGATCGTATGCGGTGACCGGTCGCGGATCGGGCGCCTGCGCCGACACGGCCCGCACCGGGCGGGCGATGGCGGAGGTGACCCGCGCCGAGGCCCGGCTCGGAGCCGGGACGGTGAAGGCGGGCAGGTCGAGTTCATCGGCGGCGTCGAGCAACGCGTGCTGCATGGCGAATCCGTCGCGGAAGCGATCGGTGCGGTCACGCTCGGTGGCTCGCAGGACGATCTCGTCGATCTGCGGCGGGACGCCTTCGATCAGGTCGCCGGGGGCGGGGACGTCGTAGGTGAGCCGCTGATAGGCCAGCGCGAGCGGAGTGCTGCCGCTGAAGGGCTGCCGTCCGGTCAGTAGTTCGAACAGCATCACTCCGGCCGAGTACACGTCGCTGCGCGCGTCGACGTCGGTGGAGTTGACCTGCTCGGGGGACAGGTACGCGGCGGTCCCCAGAATCACGCTCGCCGACGTGACGCCGGCTTCGGCGACCGCGCGGACCAGACCGAAGTCGGCCACTTTGATGTCGCCGTTGTCGGAGACGAGGACGTTCTCGGGCTTCACGTCCCGGTGCACCAGCCCCGCGCGGTGCGCGGTGCCCAGGCCGCCGAGCATCGGGATCGCGACGGACGCCACCGCGTGCGGCGGCATCGGCCCGCGTTCGCGGAGCAGTTCGCGGACGCTGCCCCCGCGCACGAGCTCCATGACGAGGAACGCGACCTCACCGTCGATGCTCTGGTCGTAGACCGCGACGAGGCCGGGGTGGCTCAGACCGGCGACGGCGCGGGCCTCGAACTCGAACCGGCGCAGGAACTGGGGGTCGCCCACGTAACGCGCATCCATCACCTTCACTGCGACGCGCCGACCCAGACGCAGGTCGGTTCCCACATACACCGAGGACATCCCGCCGCGAGCGATCGGCGCGTCGATCCGGTATCTGCGCTCCAGCACTCGGCCGATGAGCGGGTCGCCAGGGGTGGTCACGGTGTTCGAATCTACCCGCCGCGCCGACGACCTCGTATGTGCCGCGCAGGACACCGGTAGGCTTTGCCCCGTGGGTTCTCTTCCGCTTTCGATCGACATCCTTCCCGACGACGTTCCAGTTCTCGACCTGGACCAGGCCGCCAAGCGGCTGGGGGTCTCGTCCAACCGGCTCCGCACACTCATCCGCGACCACAACCTGCTCGCGGCCTCGCGCGGAGGGGTACCCGTGATTCCGGAGGCCTTCTTCGGGTCCGACGGCCTCGCGAAGCACTTCGAGGGGCTGGTCCGGATCCTGCTCGACGGCGGTTACACGCGCGACGAGGCGATGCGCTGGCTGTTCACCGAGCAGGACGACCTGGGGCTGCGCCCGGCCGATGCGCTGCACACTCATTCGGCGCGCGAGGTGATCCGGCGCGCACAGGCTCAGGCCTTCTGACGGCGCAGCCGGTCAGCCGAGAGCCGGGCGGCCGGCCACGGCGGTGACGGCATGGCCGAGCCTGCGGTGGACCGGTACGACGGCCCGCGCGGCGAACACGTCGTGACCGCGGTCTTCGATGGCGGTGAGAATCGCGCTGTACGACCGCGCGGCCGCGCAGATCGCGGGGCGCGACCGTCGGGGCAGTGAGGCGATGGCGGGCAGCGTCCGCCGGTACTGGTCGCGATTGACGGCGATCAGATGCGCCGTCGCCCGCCGCATCCGGGGGCCGGCCGTGCCCGCGGTGGCGTCGTGACGCAGCTCCTGCTCGTCGACCCCGAAGGCGCCGAGGTGGTCGAGGGGCAGGTAGATCCGATTCCGGTTCAGATCTTCGCCGACGTCACGGAGGAAGTTCGTGAGCTGGAACGCTTCGCCCAGCAGGGCTGCACCCCGGGCGGTGTCCGGATCGGGAGCCGCGCCCAGGATCGGCAGCAGTTGCAGGCCGATCACCGCGGCCGAGCCGTAGGTGTACTCGGCCAGGGCGTCGAGCGTCGCGTAGCGGTTCCGGAACAGGGGGTCGCCGGGCAGGTCCATTCGCATCGATCGGCCGAACGCCTCGAAGGTTTCGGCAGGGATCGCGAACCGGTCGACCGACTCGGCGAGCGCAGCGAGCATGTCGGCCTCGTCCCGGCTCAGACCAGCCGGCACCGGCGCCCCCGCGAGTGCGGCGGCCAGGCCGTTCTCGAGGGCGTCGAGCCGCGCCGATCGCGGCTGCGACCCACCGGCACCGTCGACGACGTCGTCGACGGTGCGTGCATAGCCGTACAACGCGAACACCGCGCGCCGGCCGTCCACCGGCAGCAGACGCGAGGCCAGGAAGTAGGTGCGGCCGGCCGCGCGCGTGAGCGACTCGGCGAGGCGGTACCCGCGGTCGGCGTCAGCCATGGATCAGCAGGGACCCGAGCCCCCGCAGTCTGAGCGGGTCGCGGCGGCGCAGCGAGACGGCCGCGAGAACGGCGAAGGCCAGCGCCATCAAAGTTTCGAGCGGCTTGTAGAACAGGATCGAGTCGTCCGGCTGGAAGACGATGAGATAGAAGGTGCTGACTCCGACGACCACCTGCCGCACCCACATCGGGAGGGTGAATGCGACGGCCAGGCAGGCGACCCACGTGTAGTACCAGGGCAGGGTCGACGGTTCGAGCAGTAGCAGAGCGAGCATCGCCCATGCCATGCCGGCCATCGCGGACCGCTCGTCGCGACGCGACCGCCACCAGAGGTACACGAGGATCAGCGCGAGTGCGACGCTGCCGATGGCCCGCGTCACCACCAGGACCGCCTGGAGGTTGAGCGTCGCGAAGGGAGCCGCGGCGTAGGTGACGATGTGCCCGACGAAGATCGGGACGGTGAACGGGTTGATGATCCGAGAGGCGTACGACAGGCCGTTCATCCATCCGAGGCCGAGGCCGAGGATCACCGTGAAGGCACCGAACACCGCGGCGGGGATCGCGCCCGTCGCGACGAAGATCGCGACACGGTCGCGCCAGGCGATGAGCGGAGTCGGTGCCGCGGGATCGGCCGCGCGCCGCTTGCGCAGGTGGTCGAGCCAGATCCACATGACGAACGGAATCGCGATTCCCGCGGTGACCTTCACCGAGATCGCCAGGCCCAGGACCGCGAGACCCGCGACGTGCCTGCCCTCCAGCGCCAGGGCCACGCCTGCGGCCAGGAAGCCCATCATCAGCAGTTCGAGGTGTGGGCCCCCGACCAGATGGATCAGCAGCATCGGGTTCACCAGGACCAGCCAGAGCCCGAGTCGCCGGCTCGCACCGAAGTGCGCGGCGATCCGGGGCACCGCCCACATCGTCAGGAGCAGTCCGGGCAGCAGGGCGACGCGGATGGCGAACACGCCGGCGAAGACGTTGTCGCCGGTGATCCCGACGATGCCGCGCAGCAGGAGCATGAACCCGGGACTGTAGGGCGAGGTCGTGGGAGCCCAGATCTGCGCCATCGAATCGACGATCGGTCCGGGACGGTGTGCGGGTCCGTCGGTGTAGGGATCGAATCCGTGCATCAGCACCGACGCCTGACCGAGGTAGGCGTACACGTCGCGGCTGAAGGTGGGTACCGCGAACATCAGCGGCGCGGTCCAGGCGCCGACGGTGGCCATCGTGGCGCGCAGGCTCATCCGCTCGGGGCTCCGGCCGATTCGCACCCAGGCGATGACCATCAGCGCGATCCCCGTCCAGAACGCGAAGCCGGACAGCGTCTTCCCGTGGCCGTACGTCATCGGCGCCAGGCCGAGATCGGCGAGCGTCGCGTCGTTGCGAGGAACGTCGGAGAGACCGTAGCTTCCCGCGACCACCAGCAGCACACCGAGGAACCCGAGACAGGCGTCGGGATAGCGCTTCAGGAGATTCACGACCGCCCCCCGTGTCCGTTCCGGCCACGCAGGTAGTCGTCGATCCGCGCCGCGGCGAGCCCGCCGGACACGAGCACGGGCGGGATGCCGACTCCGGGCACGGTCGCGCTGCCGCCCAGAGCCAGGTTCGGCACACCCCGCCAGCGGTTGGGCGTGCGCAGCGGGCCGGTCTGCGCGACGGTGTGAGCCGCGGAGAACGGCGTCCCCGCGGGCAGACCCGATCGCAGCCAGGTCAGCGGGTGGTCGATCCGGAGCACGGTCATCGAGGACAGACCCGGGTAGCCGCGGGACTCCAGGACGCCGAGGAACTCGGCGGTGTACGGCTCGGCGAGCACATCCCACGGCAGATCGGCCGAGACCAGATTCGGTGTCGGCGCGAGAACCGACACCGACTCGGATCCGTCGGCCACGAATGTCTCCGGATCGGTGGCCGCAGACCGGGTGATCAGGAACGATCCGTCGCCCATCAGTCGGCCCGGGCGAGCGGTGAGGTCGGCGAAGGTGTCGGTCCACGCGGCGCCGAAGTCGAGAGTGTGATGGCCGGACCGCCAGCCCGCGGTGGTCCCGGCCGGCAGCACGCCGTGCACCACCACGGCGCTCGGCGAGTAGCGCAGAGTCCGCAGGCGGCGCTCGTCGTGCAACAGTTCGGCGACCGCGTCGCGTTCGAGTGTCGCGACCACCGCGTCGGCGGCGAGCCGCTGGTCGCCGACGAGCACACCCGAGGCGGAGCCGTCGGTCCGGCGCAGAATCCGGTCGACGCGTGCTCCGTACTCGATCCGCACGCCGGCGTCGGCCAGTGCGCGCTCGAGGACCCGGCCGATGCGGCCCATGCCGCCCGCGGGAGCACAGAGGCCGCGGCCGATGTCCATATCCGCGATGATGGCGTAGATCGCCCGCGCGCGGTGGGGTGGAACGCCGGCGTAGAGCGCCTGGAAGGTGAACGCCCGCTGAACCCTGGGGTCGGAGACGAATCGACCCACGGCGGCGGTGAGGCCGCCGAGCGCGCCGAGCCGGACCAGGTTCGCGGCGGCGGCGCGCGTGCGCGGTCCGGTCAGGTCGGCCAGGCCGTCGTAGTTGCGGTCGATGAAGACGTCGAACTCGGCATCGTAGACGCGGCGCAGCCAGGTCAGCAGGTCGCGAGTACCGTCGGCGGCCTCGGTCCCGAACACCTGCTCGACGGCGGCGGGGATGGCCGCGGGCTCGCGCGGTATCGCCAGCGACGAGCCGTCGGCGTAGTTCATGACGTAACTCGGGTCCACCGGGCGCAGGGCCAGCCGCTCCAGGGCCTGCTCGCGGTCGACGCCGACGGCGGTGAGTGCGTCGACGATCAACTCGGGCATGGTGAGAACCGTTGCACCCGTGTCGAATCGGTGACCCGAGATGGTCTCGGTGCGCACCAGGCCGCCGGGGGAGTCGGTGGCCTCCAAGACTGTCACCTCGTGTCCGCGGGCGCGCAGGTGGGCCGCGGCGGTCAATCCCGACAGCCCCGCTCCGATGACGACGACGTGCGAATCAGCGGTCATGGCCGTCACCGCCGTCGATGGGTGATTCGGCGGGCCATCCAGGTCAGATCGGCGCGCGCGGACTCTCCGGCATCCAGTCCGTCGATGCCGGCCAGGGCCGCGTCGAGGCGTTCGTCGATCTGTCTCTCGATCTCGGTGAGTGCGCCGGATTCGGTCAGGACGTCGCGCGCCGCGGTCAGCTCCGCCTCCGACAGCGAACGGCCGAGGCTGTCGCGCAGCAGATCTCGGCCGGCCGCCGACGCGCGCTGCAGACCCTCGGCCAGGAGTGCGGTGCGCTTGCCTTCGACGAGGTCGTCACCGGACGGCTTCCCGGTCTCCGCGGGGTCTCCGAATACACCGAGGACGTCGTCGCGCAGTTGGAAGGCGACGCCGAGATCGAGCCCGATGCGACGCAGTGAGCGTGACAACTCGTCCTCGGCCCCGGACAGCGCCGCACCGAGCTGGAGCGGCCGGGCCACCGTGTACGCGGCCGTCTTGTACTCCATCACCCGGTACGCGGCGGTCACGGACTCGTCGCCGGACGACTCGTTGGTGATGTCGAGGAGCTGACCGCCGAGCACCTCGGTCCGCATCTGAGACCACAGAACGGCCACCGGCCGCGGCAGCGGATGCGGATCGGCGGGACCGCCGTCGGCGGGAGTGATGCCGTGCACGAGGTCGTCGGCCCAGGCCAGTGCCAGATCGCCCAGCAGGATGGCCGCCGAGACGCCGTAGTGCGCGGGGTCGCCGGCGAACCCCCGGTCGCCGTGCAGGGCCTCGAACCGGCGGTGGACGGTCGGGCGGCCGCGCCGCGTGTCGGAGCGGTCGAGGATGTCGTCGTGGATGAGGGCGCAGGCCTGGATCAACTCGATCGCGGCGCCGACCCGCAATGCCGTCGACTCCCCGGGGCCGGTGTCGGCGGCCGCTTCGGGGCCGCATCGCCAGCCGGCGTAGACGAACAGCGGCCGCACCCGTTTGCCGCCCGACAGCACGAAGTCGGCGAGCACGTCGCCGGCCTCCGCGACCGCGGGGTAGATGTCGTCGAGCGCAGGCCGGCCGGAGTCGAAGAACGCCGTCAGGATCTCGTCGACCGCGGCGGGCACGTGCGCAATGTTGACCACGACTGGCAAGGTTACCGGTCCTCGTCGACAGCCCGGCCACGCGCCGCAGCGGCGGTGATCGCGGGCACAGCCGCGGCATCGGCGGCCGCGGGCCGCTCGCCGGGTGTCCGTATGATGACTGGGGTGACCGATCCGATCAGTACCGACTCCGACGTCCGCGCCCGCCCGGGGCAGTCGGTCGTGGAGCGTCTGGCCGACCCGCACTCCGGGCCGGTGCCGTTCTCCGTCGAGTTCTTCCCACCGCGCGACGCCGCCGAGGAGGCGCGACTGTGGCGTGCGGTCCGGATCTTCGAACGAATGAACCCGGCCTTCGTGTCGATGACCTACGGTGCGGGCGGATCGACACGCGACCGGACCGTGCGCATCGCGGGCGAACTCGCGACCGAGACCACGCTGCTGACCGTCGCGCATCTGACCGCGGTCAACCACAGCGTCGACGAACTCCGCGGCCTGGTGGGCGCGTACGCCGACAAGGGCATCGTCAACCTGCTCGCCCTGCGCGGTGATCCGCCCGGTGATCCGCTCGGTGAGTGGGTCAAGCACCCGGAAGGCGTGGCGTACGCCGAAGAACTGGTGCGCCTGATCGGAGAACTCGGCGACTTCCACGTGGGCGTCGCGTCGTTCCCCGAAGGCCACCACCGCGCGCCCAACCTCGCCGCCGACACCGGAAATCTGGTGCGGAAACTGCGGGCGGGCGCGGAGTACTCGGTGACGCAGATGTTCTTCGACGTCGACGACTTCCTCCGCCTGCGCGACCGTATCGTCGCCGCCGATCCCGAGCAGGGCGCCAAACCGCTGATCCCGGGGATGATGCCGATCACCTCGCTGGCCTCGGCGCGCAGGATGACCGAACTGTCCGGCAGCAAGATCCCCCCGGCGGTCGAGGAACGGCTCGCGAAGGCGGCGGGCGACGGACCGGAGGAGAATCGGGCCGACGTGCGTGCGGTCGGCATCGACCTGTGCACGGAGGCCTCGTTGCGGCTCATCTCCGAAGGGGTGCCGTGCCTGCACTTCTGCAGCCTCAACTTCGCGAAGGCGACCAGCGAGGTGCTCGAGCGCATCGGCATCGACACGCGCGGGGCGCTGGCCGGCGTCTGAGACGTGCGGTCCGCCGGAGAGGGCGACCGCACGCGGACGGCGTCAGTCGGCGCCGCGCCCGGATGTCTCGCGCTCGGGCTTCGGGGACTCCTCGTCGGACTGCGGCGCCTCGGGCTTGCGCTTCGGGCGTCCCGGACGGGGTGAGCGGTCCCGATTCTGGTAGGCCGCGTACACGACCATCGCGACGATGATCGCGCACAGCAGGAACATGAACCAGGTCCAGCTGGGCACGGCGGCGGTCGCCGGATCCGCGTACTCCGAATCGGCCTGCAGGTCGACGTTCTGTCCCGGGCTGGGCGTCCAGACCACCGTGTCGTCGCCCGCCTGATGACCGTTGGTCGCGACCACCTCACCGCCGAACGTGATCGACAGGGAGAAGTACACGCTGCCGGGATCGGCGTCCGTCAGCGACGCCGAGCCGCGGAAACGGACGATGTCGCCGCTGCGGGACGATTTGAGATGGACCGTCGCGGACGGGTCGGGGAGGGCGGCGGCGATGATGTCGCCGAGCTGGCTGAACTGACCCGCCGAGAGTCTGTCGAAGGTGAGCTCGGACCCGACCTTGCCGTCGGGCGACGGCGCGGCCTGTCCGCCGGGGCGCGAACTCTGCGTCGACGGGGCGGGTACGGCACTGCTCTCATCCGACTTCTCCGGGAAGTCGGTGGTCCAGACCTGGCCGCTGAGCGAGGCCGGGATGTCGAAGGACGGCTTCTGCGGATGCTGATCCGGTGACGTGGCGATGATGACCGTGCCGGAGAACTGGTCGCCGACCGTGGTCGACTTGGTGAGACAACCGGTGAGCACGGGGATCAGTGCCAACAGTCCGGCTAGGGCGAGCGCGGTGCGGCGGAACGAGGTCACCGACTCATCGTGCCAGAAGAGATGCGCCAACCTGCGCAGTGTCGTCATCGGTGCGTCGGACGGACCGCGGGCGGCCGGTCATCGCGGCGGGGGACCGGCGTCCGGAAGAGGGAGCGGGCGTCCGAGGAAGGCGAACGGCCGGGCGTCTCCGGCGAAGGTGAAGTGCCGCAGGACATCCTCGAAGCCGAGGCGGCGGTAGAGGCCCCAGGCGCGATTGGCCTCACCCTGGACTTCGGGCGTCGAGAGGAGGACCTTGCTCTCCGGTCTGCCCGAGAGCAGCGATGTCAGGAGCCGTTGGCCGACGCCGCGGCCCTGACCGGCCGGATGCACATGCAGTTCGGTGAGTTCGAAGTAGTCGCGCATGAACTCGCGCGCGTCGGCGGGCCGGGTTCCGGCCTGTAGCAGTCCCGAATACAGCTGGCGGTTCCACCACTGGTCCGGTGCACCGCGGTAGCCGTACGCCACCCCGACGAGGATCTCGCGATCCGAGAGCGCCAGCGGTGCGCGCACGCGCAGCCGGGAGTACGTGGGCCGGAGCGAGTCGAGCGCGGACAGCGTCGCGAACGCGCCGAAAGCCGACCACCCGGGGCGCGCGATGTGATCGCGCCACAGCGGCAACCGGTGGGCTTCGCTTCCGCGGGGGTAGTGCATGGCGGTGATGTAGGTGTGCACCGCGGGATCGAGCCACAGGTGTGCCAGATCGGCCGGGAGGGGCGCGACGCGGATCGGGGAGGCGTCCAGTGACATGCCCGTTCCCTTCGTCGTCGGCTCGATTCGTCTGCGGCTGCCAGACTCTGGGAGCGTAGCGGCACTTGCCCATCGGCGTTCACACCGGCTACGGTTGACGCCTGTCGAACTGATGTTCGTATCGGTTGGGCGGTCCAGTGGCCCGGCGATGGGGAAGACATCGCCGGGCCACCGATCATCGGTGACGGGGTCCGCTGTCGAAGTCTTCGCGGGAGTGCCGGCGCCGTGCGACGGCCGGCCGTCGGGCCCGTCGTCGCAACGCCCTCTTTGTCGTACCCCTCTGTCATGGTTTCGTCACGAGCCCGACAGAGCCGGGCGCCGACACGGAGGAGTTGGGATGGAGCGGTCAGCAGAACGGTCCGGGCGGCAGTTCGCCGGGTTGCATCTCGCACCCGCCCCGTCGGTGTCCGGTGCACAAGCCGATCACGGAGTCGACCCGCACGTGGTGCACCGCAGCCGCGATCTCCTGGATCGGGCAGAGGACCTGTTCGAGCAGGCGGCGTCGGTGGACGACGACGGGGCCGAGCGATTCCGGCTGTTCTATCTCGCGGCGATCCGAGCCGCCGGCGCGGTGCTGGAGATCTATGAGCCCTCGGGCCGCGTCCGCCGACGCCGCGGTGCGGCGGACGCGTGGAGTCGGATCAAGGAGCGTGCTCCCCAGTGCCGGGAACTCGCCGACTATTTCGGCGAACTCTCGACCATGCGCTCGCACGTCGAGGCGGGGCTGGTGCGCACCGTCGATTCCACGTTCTGCGCGCGCGTGGAGCGCCGTGCGGTCGAGTTCCTGGACGTGGCCGACGCGACGCTGCTGGCGTACGAGCAGGGGAAGCTCACCTCGAAGCGTCCGGCGGCGCGCGGAACCGTCGCTTGAGTGCGCGGGATGATCGGCGTGATTGTGAACGCATCGTCGGCCAATGGTGGTCGAAGGGCGCTCGGGCTCGTACTATTGACATAGAGAGGCGAGAAGACGAAATCCTCGCCACGATCCAGTAAGGGAGGAGCGGTGCCGCTTTCAGAGCACGAGCAGCGCATGCTCGATGAGATAGAGAGCGCTCTCTACGCCGAAGACCCGAAGTTCGCGTCGAGCGTCACCCGCCACAAGGTGCGCTTGCCGAACGCACGTCGTCGGATCGTGGTCGCTCTCGGGTTCCTCGCTGGACTCGCATTGCTGGTCGGCGGAATGATGGTCGACGTCGAGGTCGGCGGACTGAAGATCCTCAGCTTCGTCGGATTCCTGCTGATGTTCGGGGCCGCGGTCTTCGGCCTGATGGCTGGCCGCGGGCGGATCTCGGGTCCCGACGGCGCCTCCTCGTCGAAGAAGTCCGGAAAGGCCGCGAGCGGTCACGGCTCGTTGAGCCGACGGATGGAGGATCGCTTCAACCGTCGCTTCGAGCGGGACGACCGCGATCTGTAGAACCGGCCGTCGGCACCGGCGGCTGACGGCCTGACGTGCCCTGCGTCGACAACGATCTCCCTGGCGGGGTCGCAACTTCCGAAAGGAAGATGCGGCCCCGTTTTTCGTATCTCGGGAACGTCTGTCTCCGAGGTGTCCCCACAGCGTCCCACCCCGTCTCCCCACAGTGCCCCACCCCCTCTCCCCACAATGCCCCACCTACCGCTCTTGGTTGGTCTCACCAGTCACTTCGTTACCTTTTGACCCCTTTCGTAACGACACTAGTGAGCTGCGACACGTCGATGATTGCTGAGAATCCAGTGAAGCTCAGGCACTCTGACCTGCTCATATAGTTGATGGTGGGGAAACGGTGGGGCCTGCGGGGTGGAATGTGGTGGGAAGTGGGGTAGTGTGGGCATCACTGGGCGAGGGGGAACCGGAACCGCCGAACCCGGGAGGGTGAGGAGGTGTCGACGTGGCTCGTTTCGTCGGCACCTACACGCCCAAGCTCGATGACAAGGGGCGACTGACGTTGCCCGCGAAGTTCCGCGACGCGCTGGCAGGAGGAGTCATGGTCACACGCAGCCAGGACCGCAGCCTGTCGGTGTACCGGGCAGAGGAGTTCGACGCGATCGCCGAGAAGGCGGTCACCGCGTCGCGCAACGACCCGGAGGCCCGCGCTTTTCTGCGGTACTTCTTCGCCGGCGCCGACGAGCAGCGGCTCGACGGGCAGGGCCGCGTCAACCTCTCGGCCGAGCACCGCGACTACGCGGGGCTCACCAAGGAGTGCGTCGTCATCGGCTCGTACGACCACCTGGAGATCTGGGACGCGCAGAGCTGGCGCGACTACCAGGCCCAGCACGAGGAGGCGTTCTCCAACGCGGGATCGTCCGCCCTCGACTCGATCCTGTAACGGGATCGCGTCGACACACGTGAATTGAACATTCGGAGATCACGACTGCTGCGGTGAGTCGAGGCCTCGGCCCGATCGACCCTGACGTACTTCCCCAACGCCAGGTGCGCTCGGGCGGGGACCCCGTCTCATCGCAGGCCCACACCGCCGCAGTTCCACGGCATCGATGCCGGTGGTCTCCGGAGCGTCGCAGGGGGCGACGCCCAGAAATTATCGGCACGGTTCTCACGGCAGCAGGGAGGGAGCGGGGTGAACGCACCGCGGCAAGGCGAACACGGACACGTTCCGGTGATGGCTGATCGCATGTTCGCGCTGCTGGAACCGGCTCTCACCCGTCGGTCGCCCGACGGCGGCGGCGCGGTCCTGGTGGACGGCACGCTGGGCGCCGGCGGCCACACAGAGTACTTCCTCGAACGCCTGGCGGGTCTGCACGTCGTCGGCATCGACCGCGACACATCGGCGATCGGCATCGCCTCCGAGCGTCTGCAACGCTTCGGAGACCGCGTGGAGTTCCACCACAATCGTTACGACGAGATCGAGTCGGTGGTCGCCGCCACCGGACGCGACGAGGTCGACGGGGTGCTCCTCGACCTCGGGGTCTCGTCGATGCAGCTGGACCGGGCCGAACGCGGGTTCGCGTACGCCGTCGACGCACCGCTGGACATGCGGATGAATCCCGACGACGAGCTGACGGCGGCTGACGTCCTCAACACCTACGACCACGGCTCTCTCGCCCGAGTGCTCAGCGAGTACGGCGAGGAGCGGTTCGCGGGGAAGATCGCCTCGGCAGTGATCCGGGAACGCGCCAAGGAGCCGTTCACCACCAGCGGACGTCTCGTGGAGCTCCTGTACGCCACCATCCCGGCGGCGACCCGGCGGACCGGTGGCCATCCGGCCAAGCGGACCTTTCAAGCGCTCCGGATCGAGGTGAACCACGAACTCGACTCATTGCGCGGGGTGATCCCGGCGGCGCTCGAAGTACTCGCGGTCGGCGGCCGGGTCGCCGTGATGAGCTACCAGTCGCTCGAGGACCGAATCGTCAAGCGCGACTTCGCCCGTGCGGTGGAGAACACCACCCCGGCCGGTCTGCCGGTCGATCTGCCGGGGACCGCCCCGCGGTTCTCGCTCGTCACTCGCGGAGCCGAACAGGCAGACGCGGCCGAACGTGCGGCCAACCCGCGTTCGGCCCCTGTCCGGATCCGGGCCATCGAACGTATCGCACCGAACCACCCCGCGGGTCGCGGCGGCGGGACCGCAGACGGAAGGGGAGCACAGTGACGCTTGTGGACACTCGCACCGCCACCGGACCACGCGAGGGTTCCGACCGTCAGCGTCGACGGCGCACCGGCGCCGCGGCGAGCGAGCGTCCGTCGCGATCCAAGGCGGCCCAGCGGGCTCTCGATCGGCGCACTCGCCGTGAGCGCACCGGAGCCCGGCTGCCGATGACCGGGCGCCGCATCGCCGGAGTCCCGCTCGTGGTGCCGATCCTGGTCCTGGTGATGGGCGCCCTCGCGCTGACTCTGTTCCTGACCACCAAATCGGCGCAGGACTCGTACTCGATCGACGCGCTCCGCAAGGAGAACCAGGAGCTGCAGGCCCGTGCCGCCGAGTTGAAGGCGGCAGCCGACGCAGGCGACCAGGCGCCCGCGATCGCGCGGGCGGCCGCTCGCCAGGGGATGGTTCCGGCGTCGAACGCCGCCGAGATCATCGTCGGAGCAGACGGCAAGCCACGGCTCCGCGGCACTCCCACACCGGCGACCGGCAGCCCGCTTCCGGACCTGAACCCGGCGCCGGACCCCGTCGAGAAGATCGACAAGAACAAGGTCGACGATTCCGAGGGACTCGGTGGCGAACAATCGCAGAGTGCACCGCCGCGTACGGCGACCACTCCCGCTCCGGCGCCGTCGACGCCTGCGCCGAACCCGCGGCCGGCGCCGAACCCCCGCCCGTCCTCGGTCCCGACATCGCAGTCTCGGACGAATCCGGCACCCCAGACCTCGGTGCGCCCGGATGTCCGGAATCGGGTGAGTCGGCCCACCGATGTGGCGTCTTCGACGACCGCCACGCCGCCCGCCAATACCGCGCCCGCGCGTTGATGCGCGCGACAATCGGAAGATCATGACCCGCACCCGTACACCGCGCGCAGCCGAGGCGAGGGCGGGAGGCCGCCCGTCCGGCGCGTCGTCGAACGGCACCGGAACGCCTCCGCCCAGGCCTCCCCGTCCCCCCGAACGTTCCGGTTCGGGGCCGTCGGGGTTCGTCGTCCGCCAGCGGATCCTGACCGTGCTCGTCGCGGTGGTCGCTCTCGTGATCGCGGGCCGGATGCTGTACGTGCACGTGATCGCGGCCGACTCCATCTCGGCGCAGGCCTCGCAGCAACGATCGATCACCCAGGAACTGCCTGCGGTGCGGGGGAGCATCGTCGACCGCAACGGACGCCTGCTGGCACACACCGACGACGCACGGGCACTGACCTTTCAACCGAAGGCCGTACGCAAGCAGATCGCCGAGGAACACAAGAAGGATTCGACCGTCCCGGACGTTGACGTGCGCCTCAAGCAGATCGCCGACGGCGTCTCGTCGGCCCTCGGCGGCAGCATCGCGTCCGACGATCTGCTGGCACAGATGAAGTCGGACAAGGACTTCGTCTACCTCGCCCGCCTGGTGTCGCTGGACGTCACGAAGAAGATCCAGGACGAGTTCCCCGAGGTCGGCGCCGAGCGGCAGAGCAACCGCCTGTACCCGGGCGGTTCACTCGCCGCCAACCTGGTCGGCGATGTGAACTTCGACGGCAACGGTCTGATCGGCCTCGAATCGTCGCTCGACTCCGTGCTCGCAGGCACCAACGGCACCGAGACCTTCGACCGCGGTCGCGACGGCGCGGTGATCCCGGGCAGCAAGCGCAACGTCCATCCGGCCGTCGACGGAGAGACCGTGCACCTCACGATCGACTCCGACCTCCAGTGGTTCGTGCAGAGCCAGGTGAACCTGGCGAAGGACAAGTCGGGCGCGCACAACGTCTCCGCCGTGGTGCTCGACTCGCACACCGGCGAAGTGCTGGCGATGGCCAACGACAGCACCTTCGACGCCTCGCGGCCGCTCTCGGAGCAGCAGAAGGCCGATCTCGGCAACCGGTCGGTGACCTCGCCCTTCGAGCCCGGGTCGGTGAACAAGATCGTGACCGCTTCCGCGGCCATCGAATACGGGGTCACCACCCCGGACGAGGTGCACCAGGTGCCGGGGTCGATTCGGATGTCGGGTATCACCGTCAACGACGCGTGGGTGCACGGCACCGCGCCCTACACCACCACCGGCATCTTCGGGAAGTCGTCCAACGTCGGCACACTGATGCTGGCGCAGAAGGTCGGTGAGCGGCGGTTCGCCGACATGCTCGACCGCTTCGGGCTCGGTCAGCGCACCGGAGTCGGCCTCCCCGGCGAGAGCCCCGGCGCGGTGCCCGCGCTGAGTCAGTGGTCGGGCGGCTCGTTCGCCAACCTGCCGATCGGTCAGGGTCTGTCGACCACGCTGCTGCAGATGACGTCGATGTACCAGGCGATCGCCAACGACGGGGTTCGGATCCAGCCGCGGATCATCGCTCCCGAGGACGAGGACGAGGCCGGCGTGAGCAAGCCGGAGTCGGTGCGGGTGGTCAGTCCGCAGACGGCCAAGACCGTTCGCGACATGTTCCGTGCCGTCATGCAGAAGGACCCGGAGGGTGTGCAGAACGGCACCGGCTACACCGGCGCCATCCCGGGCTACCAGACCTCGGGCAAGACCGGTACCGCACAGCAGGTCGACCCGTCCTGCAACTGCTACTCGCGGTCGAGCTACAACATCACCTTCGCGGGTATCGCGCCCGCCGACGCGCCGCGGTTCGTCATCGGCATCATGATGGACAATCCGGTGCGCAGCTCGGACGGCAGCGGCGGTCAGTCCGCGGCGCCGTTGTTCGGAACCATCGGTTCGTGGCTTCTGCGTCACGACCAGGTGCCGTTCTCCGCGCAGCCGGCTCCGCGCCTGCGCTTGGAGGCGTGAGGGCGCTCCGCATCGCACGGTAGATTCATTGCGTCATCACCGCGTGCGCTCCGGCGGACGAGGGGGAGACGTCGGCGAGACGAGTACGTCTCAACGGGACGAGAAGGTCAAGGCGGAGGTCTGAGGTAGTGGTGGAGCCGGGAGCCGGTGCGACGAACAGCAGTGGGCCGATCCGCCCGGAGCACCTCCGGCCGGTGGCCCTGAGCGCACTGGCGGACGAGTTCGGTCTGGTTCTCGACGGCGCCGACGCCGAGGTCACGGGCGCGACTTTGCGTGCGCAGGACGCGGGTGCCGGATACCTGTTCGCCGCGCTGCCCGGCGACCGCACCCACGGTGCTCGATACGCCGGCCAGGCGTCGACCGCCGGTGCCGTCGCGGTGCTCACCGATGCGGCGGGACTGGACCTGATTCGCGCCGCGCCCGGCCTGGGGTCGGTGCCGGTGCTGGTGCACGACCGCCCGCGGTCGGTGCTGGGGGAGGTCTCGGCGCGCATCTACGGCGACCCGTCGTCGAAGTTCACCCTCATCGGTATCACCGGGACGTCGGGCAAGACCACGACCGCCTACCTGACCGAGGCCGCGCTGCGGGCCGCGGGACGGGTGGTCGGACTGCTGGGGACCGTCGAGATCCGCGTGGACGGAACCGTGGTCCCGAGCTCGCTGACCACCCCGGAGGCCCCCGACCTCCAGCGGATGTTCGCCGTGATGCTCGAGCGCGGAGTCGACACCGTCGTCATGGAGGTCTCCAGCCACGCCCTCGAACTCGGCCGCGTGGACGGCTGCCGGTTCGCCGTCGGGGGCTTCACGAATCTCTCGCAGGACCACCTCGACTACCACCACACGATGGACGCCTACTTCGCGGCCAAGGCCCGGCTGTTCCGGGCGGATTCGTCGACCCGGGCGCAACGCGCCGTGGTCTGCGTCGACGATGCGTGGGGCGTGAAGATGGCCGCGGTCGCCGGTACGTCCGTGACCACCGTGTCGACCACCGGTGCGGCTGATTGGTCGGTGGTCGGAACGGTACGGACCGAGCCGGGGTCGCAGACGGTTCTGGCGGCCACGCCGGAGGGCTCGGAGGTGGAGCTGACGGTTCCCCTGCCGGGTGCGTACAACGTCGCGAACGCTCTCCTCGCGGTAGCGCTGAGTGCGGCGGCCGGAGTGAACGTGGGGACGGCGGTCACCGGTCTGGCCCGCGTGGCGGTGCCGGGCCGGCTCGAGAAGGTCGAGCGCGGACAGGATTTCCTGGCCGTGGTCGACTACGCGCACAAGCCGGCCGCGGTCGAGGCGGTTCTCGCGACCCTTGCGGCCCAGACGCCGGGACGGATCGCCGTCGTCCTCGGGGCGGGTGGCGATCGCGACACCGAGAAGCGGCCCCTGATGGGCGCGGCCGCGGCACGCGGCGCCGACCTGGTGATCGTCACCGACGACAATCCGCGGTCCGAGCGGCCCGAGGACATCCGGACGGCGGTGCTCGCGGGAGCGCGGGCGGTGGCGGACGCGCGCGGGGAGATCCGGGAGATCGGCGACCGGCGCGAGGCGATCGCCGCGGCGGTCGACTGGGCGCAGGCGGGCGACGTGGTGCTGGTCGCGGGTAAGGGCCATGAGAAGGGGCAGGAGATCGACGGCGTGAAATATCCGTTCGACGATCGGTCTGTGCTGGGCGAGCTGCTCGACGCCCGCGTGGTCGATGACGCCGTCGACGCGCGGCCGGCGCTGCGGGTGCTGCTGGTGGACCCGCAGGCGGGCATCGACGAGGCACGCCGGGCGGTCCGCGAACTCGTGGCGCTGGCCGCCGACACCGGAGTCGGCAGTGCCCACCGAGGAGGGGAGTCGGCCCGCCGGACCTGGGTGATCGCCGGTGAGTTCGCCGATGCGGACGGACGCGACGAGAACGCGCGGTGCGTCGACCACGACGGCCTGGGCCGGCAGATCGTCCGGCTGGCCGTCGATCAGGTGATCGCCGTCGGCGAAGATCTCCGTACCGTACGGGCGCTGCATCAGGGCGCGGTGATGGAGGGGTCGTGGGGTGACGAGGCCGTGCTGGTGGCCTCGCCCGCCGCAGCCGTCGACCATCTGCGTACACGGCCCGCCGAGTCTCCGAAGCCCGGAGACCTGGTGCTGCTGGCCGGGGGAGAACTCGGCGAGACGCTGCTCGCGTACTGGCGTGAGGACGCCGGACTCCCGGTCGAGGTGCTCACCCGCTGACCTGCCGGAGCGGCGGCTCGCGCTAGATTCTTAGTTCACAGATTCCGACAAGTAAGGACATGCAGTGACCCAGATACTGATCGCGGGCGCGATCTCGCTGGCAGTGTCGATTCTGCTGACGCCCGTCCTGATCAAGGTCTTCTCCCGGCAGGGCTTCGGCCAGGAGATCCGGGTCGAGGGGCCGCAGAGCCACCAGTCCAAGCGGGGGACGCCGTCGATGGGCGGTGTCGCGATCGTCGCGGCGCTGTGGCTGGGCTACCTGGGCGCGCATCTGTTCGGGCTGCTCGACGACGGTGGCGGCCCCACCGCCTCGGGTCTGCTGGTGCTCGGCCTGGCGACCGCGCTGGCCGCCGTCGGATTCCTGGACGACTTCATCAAGATCTACAAATCGCGCAACCTCGGTTTGAACAAGACCGCCAAGTCGGTCGGGCAGATGATCGCGGCGGTCATCTTCGGCGTCCTGCTGCTGCAGTTCCCGAACGCCGAGGGCCAGACACCGGCCAGCGAGTACCTCTCGTACACGCGCGACATCAACGTGATCTCGCTGACCGCGGTGGGCTTCGTGCTGTTCTGCTGGCTGGTGGTCGCGGCATGGTCGAACGCCGTGAACTTCACCGACGGTCTCGACGGTCTGGCCGCGGGTTCGGCGGCGATGGTGATGGGTGCATACGTTCTGATCACGTTCTGGCAGTACCGCAATCCCTGCGCGCCGCTCCCGGCCAACGCCGAGAACGCCAGCGCCTGCTACGACGTGCGCGATCCGCTCGACCTCGCGATCGTCGCGGTGGCGGCGGGCGGCGCCTGCCTCGGCTTCCTCTGGTGGAACGCCGCGCCGGCGAAGATCTTCATGGGCGACACCGGTTCGCTCGCGCTCGGCGGTCTGGTGGCGGGTCTGTCGCTGACGACGCGCACCGAACTGCTCATGGTCGTCATCGGCGCGCTGTTCGTCGCCGAGATGGTCTCGGTGGTGGTGCAGATCGCCTTCTTCCGCACCACCGGCAAGCGGGTCTTCCGCATGGCGCCCTTCCATCACCATTTCGAGCTCGGCGGCTGGGCCGAGACCACGGTGATCATCCGGTTCTGGCTGCTCACGGCCATCTCCTGTGCGCTGGGACTGACCCTGTTCTACGGCGAGTTCATCTCGCATGCGGGCTGACATGGGGCTTTCGCTGGAACAGGCCCGCGTTCTGGTGGCCGGCGGTCGTGCCACCGGAGTGGCCGTCGTCGACCTGCTGCTGGAACTCGGTGCGAAGCCCGAGGTGATGGATCAGACGTTCGCGGACCCGCAGGCGGGCGCCGATTTCGTACGCCGGGGCGTGCCGGTGCACACGCCGGAGGAGTTCGTCGCCGATGACGGCACCGCGGAGTTGCCCGAGGGCATCGAGCTGATCGTCGTCTCACCCGGCTTCCGCCCGGACACGCCGCTGCTGGTGGCGGCCGCGGCAGCGGGTACGCCGGTGTGGGGTGATGTGGAACTCGCGTGGCGCGCCGATCGCGCCGGGTTGTTCGGACCCGCGCGCACCTGGCTGGTGATCACCGGAACCAACGGCAAGACCACCACGACGGGAATGATCGAGTCGATCGTCACGGCCGCCGGACAGAGCGGTCTGGCCTGCGGGAACATCGGTCTCACGGTGGCCGATGCGCTCCGCGCCGAGCCGCGCGCCGACGTCCTGTGCGTCGAGATGTCGTCGTTCCAACTGCACTGGGCGCCGTCGGTCCGGCCGGACGCCGGCGTGGTGCTGAACGTGGCGGACGATCACCTCGACTGGCACGGCTCACGCGAGGCGTACGCCGAGGCCAAGGCCGGAGCGCTGACCGGCCGGGTGGCCGTGGTCGGTGAGGACGATGCGGGCGCGGCGGCGCTGCCGGTCGGGCCCGACTCCCGGCGGGTCGGATTCACCCTCGGCGTACCGCGACCGGGAATGCTGGGCATCGTCGACGGCACGCTGGTCGACTGCGCCTTCGGGGACGGCACCCTCGCGATGATCCCCGCCGCCGATGTGCGGCCGGCGGGACCGTCGGGACTGTCGGACGCCCTCGCCGCGGCTGCGCTCGCTCGCGCCGTGGGAATCGATCCCGAGGCGGTGGCGCGCGGACTGCGGGCCTACCGGCCGGCCGCGCATCGCGGTCAGGTGGTCGCGCGCATCGACGGCGTCGCCTTCGTGGACGACTCGAAGGCCACGAATCCGCACGCTGCCCACGCTGCGGTGGTCGCACACGAGCGTGTCGTGCTGATCGCGGGCGGATTGCTCAAGGGCGCACCCGTCGACGACCTGATCGCCGGAACAGTGTCGCGGTTGGCCGGAGTCGTCGCGATCGGCCGGGATCGGCAGATCATTCTCGACGCGATTGCGCGACACGCCCCAGAAGTCCCAGCCGTCACAGTATTCACAGGGGACGATGGCTCTGTGATGACTCAGCGGACTGGTGAACGGGCACGTGCCGTCTCCGCGACCGGATCGTCGGACGCGGTGATGAGCCAGGCGGTCGGTGCCGCCTGGGAGTTGGCGCAGGCGGACTCGCCAGGGGTGGACGCGGTGCTCCTCGCACCGGCGGCCGCCTCCCTGGACATGTTCGCCGGGTATCCGCAGCGCGGCGAGTCGTTCGCCGCCGCCGCGACCGCCCTCGCCGACTCCCGCGCGAACCGATGAGTTCCGGCGACGAGAACACCGGCGTCGCGGAGGACGTCGAGGATTCGGCGCCGCGCTCCGCCGCCGAGGGCGAGGACGCCGCCGAGGCGCCCGGCGACACCTCCGACCGTCCTGACGCCCCCGAAAGCGCTGATGGAGAGTCGGAGGCGAGAGTCGCAGACCGGTCGGCTCGGCGCCGGAATCGCCGGACCGCGTCCACTCGGAGCGCCCGGCGTGGCGGCACCGCGGACGCGGACCCGCTTCGCAGGCTTCGCCTGATGCGCGGATCGGATCTCAAAGCGGGTGCGGCGTTCCTCGCCGGGGGAGTCCGGAATCTGCTCGCGCGGCCCCTGACCTCGTTCCACCTGATCGTCTCGATCACCGTCATCCTCATCGCGCTCGGCCTGATGATGGTGCTCTCGGCGTCCGCTGTGGAGGGCTACGCGAAGGACGGCTCGGCCTACGGGATGTTCACCACGCAGGTGATGTTCGTGGCCCTGGGTCTGGTGCTGTTCTACATCGCGCTGCGGATGCCCGTGCGGACGCTGCAGAAGGCCTCCCTGCCCATTCTGCTGATCTCGATCGTCCTGCTGATCCTGGTGATGATCCCGGGCTTCGGCGTCGCCGGCGGCGGTGCGCGCCGCTGGCTCTCGTTCGGCGGGCTCACGCTGCAGCCGTCGGAACTGGCGAAGGCGGCGCTGTGCATGTGGGGAGCCGCGGTCCTCTCGACTCGCGATCCGCGCACGTCCACGGCCCGCGATCTGATCTTCCCGCTGATCCCGGTCGCCTTCGGCGTCGCCTTCCTGGTCATCATCGAGCCGAATCAGTCCACGACGATGATCCTGGGGATGATCGTCGCGACGCTGTTGTGGTTCGGCGGGCTGCCGGGGCGGTTCTTCGCCGCCTTCGGCGTGGTCTTCGCGGTGGCCGGCGTCGCGCTGGCCTTCGCCGAGTCGTACCGTGCCGCGCGCATCTTCAGCTTCCTCGGCCGTGACTCCGATCCGCTCGGCGCCGATTATCAGCCGAACCAGGCGAAGTTCGCGCTGGCCGACGGTGGACTGTTCGGCAAGGGGCTCGGCCAGAGCACCGCCAAATGGAACTATCTGCCCAATGCGCACAACGACTTCATCTTCGCGATCATCGGCGAGGAACTCGGACTGGTCGGCGGGATCATCGTCCTGGGGCTGTACCTGCTGCTCGGGTACGTCGGGATGCGGATCGCCCGCCGTTCGGTGGACCCATTCCTGCGTCTGATGTCGGCGACGATCACCGTGCTCTTCCTGGTGCAGGCCTTCATCAACATCGGATACGTCGTCGGCATCCTGCCGGTCACCGGCATCCAGTTGCCGATCCTGTCGTACGGCGGTACCTCGGCACTGACGATGCTGGCGATGCTCGGTTTGCTGGCGAACGCCGCACGGCACGAACCGCAGGCGGTCGCGGCGCTGGCCGGGCCGGCGCCGAAGGGGTTGTCGCGGTTGCTCCGTCTCCCGCGGCCCGAAACGTACCGGGCTGCGGGCTCGTCGCCGCGGCGCCGGCCGACCGCCGCGCCCATCCGGCGACCGGCACCCATCCGCGGTTCGTCCGGGACCGGCCGTCGCGAGGCGCCCCGCACATGGGCGGGCCGCCCGCGGACGCCCGAGGCATCCGGGCCGCGAATGCGACGCCGGTCGGGCGAATCGAGCTCGGGGGAGATCCACTATCCTCCTAGGGGTGCGCGACCGTCCCGGTCGTGGCAGGAGTCCAGGTCGCCGGCTCCGCGCGATCGTGCGCGGCGGACCGGCAGAGGCGGATGGGAGAACGGTCGCCGGTGAGCAAGCGGAAGCGGTCGCACGAGGGGGGATCGGCACTTTCGGTGGTGGTCGCAGGCGGTGGAACCGCAGGCCACATCGAGCCCGCGCTCGCGGTGGCCGACGCCGTGCGGGAACTGGAGCCGGACGCGCGGATCACGGCCCTCGGGACGAGTCGCGGTCTGGAGACCACGATCGTGCCCGCGCGCGGTTACGATCTGCGTCTGATCCCGCCGGTTCCCCTGCCTCGGAAGGTGGGCGTGGAACTGGCCAAGACTCCGTGGCGAGTGGCACATTCGGTGGCCGCCACGCGCAAGGTCTTCGCCGAGGTCGACGCCGATGTGGTGGTGGGCTTCGGCGGTTACGTCGCACTGCCCGCGTATCTCGCGGCGCGCAGTCGACTCCGCGGTGCCCGGCGGATCCCCGTGGTGCTCCACGAGGCGAACGCCAGCGCAGGTGTCGCGAACAAGGTGGGCGCCCGGCTCGCCGACCGCGTCCTCGCGGCCGTCCCCGACTGCGGGCTGGCCGGCGCCACGGTCGTCGGAATCCCGGTGCGCGGAGCGATCACCCGACTCGACCGTGCTTCGGCCCGTGCCGAAGCGCGCCGATTCTTCGGTCTGGACCCGGATGCGCCGACCCTGCTCGTCTTCGGCGGCTCGCAGGGGGCGCAGCGGCTCAACGAGGCGGTCGCGCCGGCCGCTACGGCGCTGGGCGCGGCCGGTATCGGTGTTCTCCACGCCTACGGCCCCAAGAACACGATCGACCCGGTCTCGCCGCCGGGCGCCCCGCCCTACGTCGGGGTCAGCTACCTCGACCGGATGGACCTCGCGTACGCGGCCGCCGACCTGGTGATGTGCCGGTCCGGAGCGATGACCGTCGCCGAGATCTCCGCCACCGGACTCCCGGCGGTGTACGTCCCGCTGCCGCACGGCAACGGCGAACAGCGACTCAACGCACTGCCCGCGGAACGGGCCGGGGGCGCCGTCATCGTCGACGACGCGGACGTGACGCCCGAGTGGGTCGAGCGAGAGATCCCCGCACTGCTGGGCGACACCGAACGCCTGCGCGCGATGAGTGCCGCCACCGCGGGGCTCGGCCACCGCGACGCCGCCGTCGAAGTGGCGACGGCGGCACTGGAACTGGCTGCCGCGCGGCGCGGCGACCGCGCGACGACGCAGGACGGACCCCGATGAGCGACCCGGCGATCGAGAACACGCTTCCGGCGCAGCTGCAGCGGGTGCACATGGTCGGCATCGGCGGCGCGGGCATGTCGGGCCTGGCCCGGATCCTGCTCGCTTGCGGCGGTCAGGTGTCCGGTTCGGACGCCAAGGATTCGCGCGGGGTGCTGGCGCTGCGGACCCGCGGCGCGCAGGTCCGGATCGGCCACGCACCCGACGCCCTCGATCTGCTCGACGGCGGTCCGACCGTCGTCGTCACCACCCGGGCCGCCGTGCCCGACGACAATCCGGAACTCGTCGAGGCACGACGCCGCGGTATCCCGGTGCTCTACCGGCCCGAGGTGCTCGCCCTGCTGATGCGCGGACACCGGACCGTGTTGATCTCGGGCACCCATGGCAAGACCTCCACCACGTCGATGTCGGTGGTGGCACTGCAGCACTGCGGTGTCGATCCGTCGTTCGCCGTCGGCGGTGAGTTGAACGAGTCGGGCACCAACGCGCATCACGGCAGCGGCGAGGTCTTCGTCGCCGAGGCCGACGAGAGCGACGGCTCCCTGCTTCAATACGTGCCGGACATCGTCGTGGTCACCAACATCGAGGCCGACCATCTGGACTTCTTCGGTACCGAGGCGGCCTACGTGCAGGTCTTCGACGAATTCGTCGCACTGATCCGCCCCGGCGGAACGCTGGTGGTCTGTCTCGACGATCCGGGAGCCGCGGCGCTGGCGCAGCGATGCGTTGCGAGCTGCGCCGAGCGCGGGGTCGCGGTCCTGGGATACGGCAGTGCCGCGCGGATCACGGTGGAGGGTGTGCCGGTGGTCGCCGAACTCGTCGAGCTCGCGGCGCACGGGACCGGGGGGCTGGCCACGGTCCGACTCTCCGAGCCGCTGGTCGACACTCCGCGCGTACGGGAACTGGCCGTCACTCTGCCCGGCAGGCATATGGCGCTCAATGCGCTGGGAGCCCTGATCGCATGCGCACGGACGGGGCAGGACGTCGACACCGTGGCGGAGGGTATCGAGAGCTTCGGCGGGGTGCACCGGCGGTTCGAATCGCGGGGCCGTGCCGCCGACGTCGACGTGTACGACGACTACGCGCACCATCCGACCGAGGTCCGCGCCGTGCTCACCGCCGCCCGGGACGTCGTCGGCGCGCGGTCGGGGCGTGTGCTGGCCGTGTTCCAGCCGCATCTGTATTCGCGGACGGCGGAGTTCGCCGCCGAGTTCGCCGCGGCGCTGAGCTTGGCCGACGAGGTGATCGTGGCCGACGTCTACGGTGCCCGTGAACAGCCGCAGCCCGGGGTCACCGGCAGGCTGATCTCCGATGCGGTGACCGCTCCCGCGGTGTTCGTCCCGGATCTGTCGGAGATCGCGAACGCCGTGGCTCACCGTGCCCGGCGCGGTGATCTGGTGCTCACCATCGGCGCCGGCGACATCACCATGCAGGCTCCGGCCATTCTGGAAGCGCTGGAGAGGGCCGCGGCCGAATGAGCCGGCGGCGTACGGCGGAACCGGACCGGGCGCGGCGCACGCGTCCGAGCGCCGCCTCGTCGCCGCGGCGGTGGCCGCTCATCGGCTCGGTGATCGCCCTCGTCGTCGTGGTCGGCGGGCTGGTGGCGATCGCCTATTTCACGCCGCTGATGTCGGTGCGGTCGGTGGAAGTGACCGGAGCGACCGCGATCGATGCGGGGGAGGTGCTGCGCACCGCGCAGGTACCTGAGGGCTCACCGCTGCTGCAGGTCGACACGGCGGAGATCGCGAATCGGGTGTCCGCGCTGCCGGAGATCGAGTCGGTGAACGTCAGCCGGAAGTACCCCTCGACCCTGACGATCGCGGTCACCGAACGGACGCCGGTGGTGACCGTCGAGCAGTCCGGACGGATCGGCGTGATGGATCGCCTGGGCATGGTCTATCTCACCTTCGGGTCGGCCAAGGATCTGCCCAAGGCCCTGCAGGGGCTGCCCGCACTGCAGATGACCGACCCGTCCGCGGCCAATCCGACGACGCGGGCGGCGCTGACCGTGGTGCAGGATCTCCCGGACTGGCTGGCCTCTCGGGTCGTGGCAGTCGCGGCCGACTCGCCGTCGGACATCACGCTCCGTCTCAAGAGCGGCAAGAAGGCCGTGTGGGGAGACGCGGGGCGGACGGCCGACAAAGCCGAAGCCCTGCGGAGTCTGCTGATCGTCGACGGACAGCAGTACAACGTCTCGAGTCCCGAGTACGCGTCGGTCAGCTGAGTCGGCGTGTCCGCGGACGGGGACTCGGGAGGAAATCCGACACTGATTTCGCGACACGCCGCGAGCCTCCTGGCACCACGGCGCCGCGATCAATACCGTCGTCCTCAACACCAGTACTTGACATAACTATAACCCTATGGTTGAGCTTTAGGGTTTGTTCGAAGTAGGAAGGCATCATGACGCCACCGCACAATTATCTGGCCGTCATCAAAGTCGTCGGCATCGGCGGCGGTGGCGTCAACGCTGTCAACCGCATGATCGAGCAGGGGCTCAAGGGCGTCGAGTTCATCGCCATCAACACCGACGCGCAGGCCCTGCTCATCTCTGATGCCGACGTGAAGCTGGACATCGGCCGCGAGTCGACCCGAGGCCTCGGCGCCGGCGCCAATCCGGATGTCGGCCGCATGGCCGCGGAGGACGCCAAGGACGAGATCGAGGAACTCCTCAAGGGCGCCGACATGGTCTTCGTGACCGCGGGTGAGGGCGGCGGCACCGGCACCGGCGGTGCGCCGGTGGTCGCATCGATCGCCCGCAAGCTCGGCGCGCTGACCGTCGGTGTCGTGACCCGCCCGTTCTCGTTCGAGGGCAAGCGACGTGGCAACCAGGCCGAGGCGGGCATCGCGGCGCTGCGCGAGTCGTGCGACACGCTCATCGTGATCCCCAACGACCGCCTGCTGCACCTGGGCGACGCGCAGGTGAGTCTGATGGACGCCTTCCGCAGTGCCGATGAGGTCCTCCTCAACGGCGTGCAGGGCATCACCGATCTCATCACCACGCCGGGCCTGATCAACGTCGACTTCGCGGATGTGAAGGGCGTGATGAGCGACGCGGGAAGTGCGCTGATGGGCATCGGGGCCTCGCGCGGCGAGGACCGGGCGCGCAAGGCGGCCGAGTCGGCGATCAACTCGCCGCTGCTCGAAGCGTCGATGGAGGGTGCACGCGGTGTGCTGATCTCGATCGCCGGCGGGAGCGACCTCGGTCTGTTCGAGATCAACGATGCGGCTTCGCAGGTGCAGGAAGCGGCACACGAGGACGCCAACATCATCTTCGGCACGGTCATCGACGACAACCTCGGCGACGAGGTTCGAGTGACGGTGATCGCCGCGGGCTTCGACGCCGGCGCACCGTCCAAGCGCCAGCAGGGCGCCCACGCCGCCACGGCGAGCAATGCCGGCGTCGCGCAGGCGCAGGCGGGGGAGACCGCCAAGCCCGATGCGAAGGACCCGCTGTTCGGCACCTCCCGGGAGCGCTCGGGCAACCCGTTCGGCGAGCCGACGCCCCGCCGCAACTCGGTGCGGCTCGACGACGATGACGTCGACGTCCCCGATTTCATGAAGTGATGGCGGCTGACGATTCCTTCGTCGTCCGGCGCGCGGTCACCACGCGCGCCGGCGGCGTCTCCGCGGCACCGTACGACTCTTTCAATCTCGGCGATCACGTGGGCGACGACCCCGCCGCGGTGGCGGCCAACCGGGAGCGGCTGGCCCGGGATCTCGGCGTGGAGCCCGCCCGGGTGGTGTGGATGGAACAACTGCACACGAGGAACGTGACCGTCGTCGACGGACCGGTCGCCGAACCGGTGCCCGCTACCGACGGACTGGTCACCGACCAGCGCGACCTGGTGCTCGCGGTGCTGACCGCGGACTGCGTTCCGGTGCTGCTGAGCGATGACGAGGCGGGGGTGATCGCCGCCGTGCACGCCGGTCGCGTCGGTGCCCGGATCGGTATCGTGCCGGAGGCGTTGCGCGCGATGATCCGGCTGGGAGCGCGGCCGGAACGGATCGGGGCCTTCCTCGGCCCGGCCGCGAGCGGCGAACGGTATGAGGTGCCCGCGGCGATGCAGGCCGATGTGGAACGGCATCTGCCGGGCAGTTCGTGCCGAACCTCCACTGGGACGCCCGGGCTCGACCTGCGTGCGGGTATCCGGCGTCAACTGCTCGAGGCCGGTGTGTCGGCGGTGGCCGTCGACCCGCGCTGCACGATCAGCGACACGTCGCTGTTCAGCCATCGGCGCGGCGCGCCGACCGGCCGCCTGGCTTCAGTGATCTGGATGGACAGCGCCGGAGCGCGGCGGTGACCGACGAGCGGGATCCCCGCTCATCCGAGCTCGCCGACGGACTGGCCGCCACCGCGCGTCGCATCGCGGCCGCCGCGACCGCGGCCGGACGCGATCCGGCCGAGATCGGCCTGCTCGTCGTCACGAAGTACTTCCCGGCCGACGACGTGGTGCGGCTTCTGCGCCTGGGTGTGCGGGAGTTCGGCGAGTCCCGTGAGCCGGAGGCCGGGCGCAAGACGGCGGCGGTCCGTGCGCGGGTGGACGTCGATTTCGCCGTCGACATGATCGGACGGGTGCAGCGCAAGAAGGCAGGCGGTATCGCCCGCTGGGCGCGCCGCGTGCATTCGGTGGACTCCCTCCCACTGATCGAGGCCTTCGACGGCGCATCGGCGCGCGCTCTGGAGGCAGGTGACCGGGACCGGACGCTGGGCCTGTTGCTGCAGGTGAGCCTCGACGGCGATCCGGAGCGCGGCGGTCTGGCCCCGGCGGAACTGGCTCCGGCCGCCGAACGGGTGCTCGCCTCGCCGGACACGCTCAGCCTGGACGGACTGATGGCCATGGCCCCGCTCGGAGCGGACCCCGACGAGGCCATGGAGCGGCTGGCCCGGATCCGCGCGGACTTCCTGCGACGGTTCCCACACGCAGTCGAGCTGTCGGCGGGGATGTCCGGAGATCTCGAAGCGGCGATCGCGCACGGATCGACGTGTGTGCGTGTCGGAACCGCAATTATGGGGACGCGGCCGATAGTCTCGCTTTAGTCACACTGGTCACAACAGAACCACTAGCGATCAGGTGTAGCGCCCATCCACCCGCAATGACTTCACCGTTCAGGAAGGCTCGTAATGACGACGATGCAGAAGTTCAAGGCATATTTCGGCATGGTGCCCCCGAGCGAGTTCGAGGACGACTACCTGGCCGACCCCGAGGACCAGCCGGCCATGTCGGCACGTGAGCGTGCGTACATGGAGAAGTACCGCAGCAACGGGACCCGCGAGGACGCCTTCTACGGCGACGAGCAGTTCCGCGAGCGGGACTACCGGGGCGAATCCCGCTACCGCGAGGCCGACTACCGGGAGCCGGAGTACCGCGAACCGTTCGGAGAGGCCGAGCCGCGCTACCGCGAACCGGCCTACCGCGAGGCGGAGTTCGCCCGTTCGGCCGACGACCGCGCTTTCGCGGTACGCGCCGAGTCGGATCGCCCGTTTGTGGGCGCCCGCCGCTCGCCCGACGTGGAGTCGGTCCGCAGGCTCGAGCCGCTGAATCGTTCGTCCAACGTCACGGTGCGCGGCGCCAACGCCGTCGCGCTCGACCCCCAGGTCGACAACGATCCGCTGTCGGAGAGTGCCATGAAGAAGATCTCGACGCTGCGGCCGGCCGACTACTCGGAGGCCCGCACGATCGGCGAACGGTTCCGCGACGGCAGCCCGGTCATCATGGATCTGGCGGATATGAGCAACGACGAGGCCAAGCGTCTGGTCGACTTCGCCGCCGGCCTCGTCTTCGCGCTTCGCGGTTCGTTCGACAAGGTCGCCACCAAGGTCTTCCTGCTCTCGCCCAACGGTGTGGACGTCAGCCCGGAGGAGCGTCGCCGCATCGCCGAGAGCGGCTTCTACAGTCAGTCCTGAGCCGCAGCTCGTCGTCGTCCGCCGCGCCGCCCCGGTCGTTTCCGGGGCGGCGCGGCGTTCTGCACGGTTATCAGGCACCCTTGAGGGGTGAGCACCTTCCTCTGGATCCTGTACTTCGTACTGTTCTGTTACGTTCTGCTGCTCCTCGGCCGCTTCGTCGTCGAGCTGGTGCAGTCCTTCGCGCGCCGGTGGCGTCCGTCCGGGCCCGGCGTGGTCGTCATCGAATTCGTCTTCACACTGACCGATCCGCCGGTGAAGTTGCTGCGGAGACTGATCCCGCCGCTGTCTCTGGGTCCGGTGCGGCTCGACCTCTCGCTGATGATCGTGCTGATCGTGTTGTCGATCCTGATGCGGGTGGTTCTGGGCTTCGCGATCCACACCACGTGACTTCCACGAATGTGATTAATCGAATAGTCGCTGGTGGTCGGTGTGCAACGCCAATTCTGCTGCCTCAGCGTGTCATTTACGAAGTCCACGGTGACCCGATGATTGGGCCTAGATTCGATTGCGAACGGGTCGCGGGCAGACAACACGCCTTGGTCCTGGTGTGACGAGATGACACGCTAGTTGCGTAGTGGTACTGGTATTAATAGAAACGCGATCAAGATTGGGGCAGTTCGTGTTCGCCTGTGCGGACCTACGTTCCGGCTGACCGTGCCAGAAGACGGCGTGTACGAAATCAACACGCGAAATGACCTAAGGGGAGAGGCAGAAATGCGGCTCACACCAGCTGATGTGCACAACGTCGCGTTCAGCAAACCGCCGATCGGCAAGCGCGGTTACAACGAGGACGAGGTCGATCAATTCCTCGACTTCGTGGAGGCTGAACTCGCACGGCTGATCGACGAGAACAACGACCTGAAGCAGCGCGTCGGCGAACTCGAGACCGAACTCGACGAGGCGCGTTCCGGTGCCCCGGATCGCACTCAGGCGTTCGCGGCCGTCGCGGAGCCTGCTCCCGCGCCCGCACCGGAGCCCGCCGCGGCGCCGGCTCCCGCCGCTGACGAAGAGGCCAGCATGCGTGCGGCACGTGTGCTGGCGCTGGCCCAGGACACCGCAGACCGAGTCACGGGCAGCGCCCGGAGCGAGGCCGAGAGCCTGATGGCCGACGCTCGCCAGCGCTCGGACGCGATGGTGGCCGAGGCGAAGTCGAACGCCGACGCCACGCTCGCCGACGCTCGCCAGCGCAGCGAGGCACTCCTCGCCGATGCACAGACCCGGGCTGAGACCCAGGTGCGCCAGGCGCAGGAACGCGCGGACTTCCTGCAGCGCGACGCGGAGCAGAAGCACACCGAGATCATGACGACCATCAACCAGCAGCGCACGGTGCTGGAAGGCCGCATCGAGCAGCTCAAGACGTTCGAGCGCGAGTACCGCACTCGACTCAAGACGTACTTGGAGTCGCAGCTCGAGGAACTCCAGCAGCGCGGCAGTGCCGCCCCGGTGGAGAACGGACAGGCGAGTTATGCCGCTGAGGGCGGATACTCGCAGAGCTGATCTGGGGCTGACACCGACGTGTACACGCACATCTTCCCCGAACCGACGAGGGTGACATGCTGAGCCTTGCGCTGGCCGCCACCCTCGTCGGTTTCGGCCTTCTGGTGGTCGCACTGGTGACCAGTAATCTCCCGCTCGCGATCGCCTGCGTGGCGGTCTGCGTCGTCGGCCTGATCCTTCTGGTCATCGACACACTGCGGGCCACCCGGCGCGGTGGCGCCGGCGCCGAGGACGAGCCCTTGTTCACGATCCGCGGGCGTGAATCCGCGGCGCGCGAGGAGCCCCTCGACGCCGAGGACGAGGGTCCGGCTCGTGAGCACGTGCCCGTCGACTCGGGCGATGTCGGCGGCGGCGAGTCGGCGGGTCTCGGTTCGATCGTCTCGGCCACACCCGAACCCGTCTCGGAAGTGCCCACCGATCCGGGCAACGGCGAACTGTCCGCTCTGTCGGGCGGATTCTCCGCTCCGCAGCCGGGTGCGGAGCGCGCTCCCGAGGGCGCCGGAGACGTCAACGACTACCTCCGCTCGACGGGGTCGTTCCCCGTGCAGTCGGCGAGCGGGCCGCGCACGGGACCGCAGCCGGTTCCGCAGGGGCCTGCGCAGACTCCGCAGCAGCCGGCGCCGTCGGCAGCAGCGGAGAGCGGCGCACCGGAGACGAGTGCACCGCAGGCGGACGCGCTGCCGGAGACATATGTCGGGCGGCGGCGTCTGGCCGGCGATCCGACGGACGACATCGTGGTGCGGTCGTCGGACCCCGAGTTGCCGGCCATGCAGTTCGTCTGGGACGACACCGAGGACGATGGCGGGCGGTCACCGAAGAGCGACCCTTCCGACGACTGAGCCACCGCCCGAGCAGACCTCCCGGCCCGGTGCGGTCGGGCCCCGTGCAGTAGACTGATTGTTCGCAGCGACGACCCGGCAATCACCGGTGAGCTCCCGGAAGAACGGACCCGCTGGGTCTCAGTAGAACCGGGCGGGTGCGGCCCGACACAGCCGTCACGATGAGAGGCACGCCCCTCGGGCGTGCAAGCGGGGTGGTACCGCGCGCAGACCGTGAACTCAGGCGAGTCCACACAGTCGCGTCCCCGTGCCCACAGGGCCGACGAGAGCGTCGGCGAAGACCAGGTACGAGGAGCAGCGCGTGAGCGACACGACCCCCGAATCACAGCAGAGCACCACGGCGCGCGCCTACCCGATCGTCGATCTGACCGACGGAACCGGGCGGGGAGCGCCGTCGTTTCCCCAGGTCGAGGAGACCGTCCTGCAGTACTGGGCGGAGGACGACACCTTCAAGGCGTCGATCGCCAATCGCGAGGACGCACCGGAGTTCGTGTTCTACGACGGTCCGCCCTTCGCCAACGGACTTCCGCACTACGGCCACCTGCTCACCGGTTACGTCAAAGACGTGATCCCGCGGTACCAGACGATGCGCGGTAAGAAGGTCGACCGCCGATTCGGCTGGGACACCCACGGTCTGCCCGCCGAACTCGAGGCCGAGCGGCAACTCGGGATCACCGATAAATCGGAGATCGAGACGATGGGCGTCGACAAGTTCAACGAATACTGCCGCGACTCGGTTCTCCGCTACACGGGCGAGTGGCGCGACTACGTCACCCGGCAGGCCCGCTGGGTCGACTTCGAGAACGACTACAAGACGCTCGATCTGGACTTCATGGAGTCGGTCATGTGGGCCTTCAAGCGCCTGCACGACAAGGGCCTGGTGTACCAGGGATACCGCGTGCTCCCGTACTCCTGGTACGAGCAGACGCCGCTGAGCAACCAGGAGTCCAAGCTCGACGACGCCTACCGCATGCGCCAGGATCCGGCGGTCACCGTGACGATGCCGCTCTCCGCGCCGGGATCACCGCTCGACGGCGTCAACGCGCTGATCTGGACGACGACGCCGTGGACCCTTCCGTCGAACCTGGCGATCGCGGTACATCCCGAGACCGAGTACTCGCATGTGCGGACCGCCGACGGCGACGAGTACCTGCTGGCCTCGGCTCTTGTCGGTGCGTACGCGAAGGAACTCGGCGAACCGGAGACGGTCGGGGTGTACCTCGGCAAGGAACTGGCGGGGCTGAGTTACCGACCGCCGTTCGACTTCTTCCTCGGCCACCCCGCCTCGCACGTGGTGCTGCTGGCCGACTACGTCACCACCGACAGCGGCACCGGCGTCGTCCATCTCGCGCCGGCCTTCGGTGAGGAGGACATGGACGTCGCGACCGCCAACGGCATCGAGGTGGTGCAGCCGCTCGATCCGGGCGGCCGTTTCACCGATCTGGTGCCGCCGTACCAGGGCCAGATGGTCTTCGACGCCAACCCGAACATCATCAGAGATCTCAAGGCGGCGGGCCGCATCCTTCGGCACGAGACCATCGAGCACTCCTACCCGCACTCGTGGCGGTCGGGCCAGCCGCTGATCTACATGGCCGTGCCGTCGTGGTTCGTCGCCGTCACCGAGATCAAGGACCGGATGCTGGAGTTGAACCAGCAGATCACCTGGTCGCCGGCCCACATCCGGGACGGGCAGTTCGGCAAGTGGCTCGCCGGAGCCAAGGACTGGAACATCAGCCGCAACCGCTTCTGGGGAGCGCCGATCCCGGTATGGGTCTCCGACGATCCGGCGTACCCGCGGGTTGACGTCTACGGCAGTCTCGACGAGCTCGAGCGCGACTTCGGGGTGCGGCCGGAGAACCTGCACCGGCCCCACATCGACGAACTGACCCGGCCGAATCCCGACGATCCGACCGGGCGTTCGACGATGCGACGCGTGCCGGAGGTCCTGGACTGCTGGTTCGAGTCCGGGTCGATGCCGTACGCGCAGGTGCATTACCCGTTCGAGAACACCGAGTGGTTCGACGGCGGCGGCGATCAGCTGGCGCACAATCCGGGCGACTTCATCGTCGAGTACAACGGACAGACCCGCGGCTGGTTCTACAACCTGCACGTGCTGGCCACCGCCCTCTTCGACCGCCCCGCGTTCAAAACGGTGGCCGCACACGGCATCGTGCTCGGCGATGACGGTCAGAAGATGAGCAAGTCCAAGCGCAACTACCCCGACGTCAACGAGGTATTCGACCGCGACGGCTCCGATGCGATGCGCTGGTTCCTGATGGCCTCGCCGATCCTGCGCGGCGGCAACCTGGTGGTCACCGAGCGCGGCATCCGCGAGGGAGTGCGCCAGGCTCTGCTGCCGATGTGGAACGCATACAGCTTCCTGCAGCTGTACGCGGAGCGCCCGGCCACGTGGCGCACCGATTCGCAGCACGTCCTCGACCGCTACATCCTCGCCAAACTGGCCCAGACGCGCGACGAGATGACCGCGGCGCTCGACGTCTACGACATCGCCGGCGCCTGCGAGAGTTTCCGCGAGTTCTGCCAGTCGCTGACCAACTGGTACGTGCGGCGGTCGCGGGCCCGGTTCTGGGCGGGCCAGGACACCGACCCCGACGCCTTCGACACGCTGTACACGGTGCTGGAGGTGGCGGGCCGGCTCGCCGCACCGCTGCTTCCGCTGGCCACCGAGGCGATGTGGCGGGGATTGACCGGTGAACGGTCGGTGCACCTGACCGACTGGCCGGCCGAGGACGAGCTGCCCTCCGATACGGAACTGGTGGCGGCCATGGATCAGGTGCAGACCGTGTGCTCGGTCGCGTCGAGTGTCCGCAAGGCCAACAAGCTGCGCGTCCGTCTCCCGCTTCCGGCGCTGACCGTCGCCGCGCCCGCGGCCGAACGGATGGCGCCGTACACCGATCTGATCGCCGACGAGATGAACGTCAAGCAGGTCGTGCTCTCGACCGACGTCGACGCCGTCGGCCGCGTGGAGGTGGCCGTGAACGCACGAGCGGCCGGGCCGCGGATCGGCAAGGACGTCCAGCGCGCGATCAAGGCGGTGAAGTCGGGCGACTGGGAGTTCGGCACCGATCCGGAGACCGGCGAACAGACCGTCGTCGCCGACGGGATCGTCCTGAAGGGCGAGGAGTTCTCACGGAAGCTGGTCGCCGTCGCACCCGATTCGACCGCCGAGATGCCGGGCGGGGCGGGTCTGGTGGTCCTCGACACGGCGGTGACGCCCGCACTCGAAGCCGAGGGCTGGGCGAAGGACCGGGTCCGCGAACTGCAGGACGCGCGCCGCAACCTCGGGCTGGAGATCTCCGACCGCATCTCGGTGCGCCTGGCGGTGCCCGAGGAGCGGGTGGAGACCGCGAGGCGTCATTCGGACATGATCGCCGGCGAGGTGTTGGCGACCGCGTTCGACGTGACCTCGGACCGACCGGGGGCGATCGAACTCGGAGACGGCGTCACCGCCGACATCGAGAAGGCGTAGTCGCCGCTCGGCTCACGCGCCGAGCGCGGTCATCTCCGGGAACCTGGGCGAGAGGTCGTCGCCGCTGGAGGTGCCGCGCAGGCGTCTGCCGATCCACGGCACGGCGAACTCCCTGATCCAACGCCGGTTCTCGGCGCGCCGGCGGGCGGGCGACAGGTCGGGGAGCGGGGCCTGCTCCAGCGGCCGGAGGCCGTGCTCGACGCCGAGCGCGTCGAGCACGGCGATCGCCATGCGCTGATGGCCCGCGGCCGACATGTGCAGCCGATCGAAGTCCCAGAGGCGGACGTCGCGGTAGTCGTCGATCCGCCAGAAGTCGACGATGGTGGCGCCGTGGCGGTCGGCGATCTCGCGGACGCCCTCGTTGTAGATCGCGAAGCGCCCGCGAAGGGCGCTGAAGAGGGGCCAGCCGCCCGGATCGTGCGCGGTGAACAGCACGAGTCGCGCACCGGACTCGGTCAGTCGCGCCACGGCGGCGTCGTACGTCGAGAGCAGGGCGTCGATGTCGACCTTGGGCCGGAGGATGTCGTTGCCGCCGGCGTAGAGGGTGATCAGATCCGGGTCGAGTGCGAGCGCCGGCTCCACCTGTTCGGCCACGATCGGCTCGAGCTTGCGACCGCGGATGGCGAGGTTGGCGTACTCGGCGCCGGGCTCGAGCCGCGCCAACTCGGCCGCCACCCGGTCCGCCCAGCCGCGGACTCCGTTCGGCCGCTGCGGGTCGTGGTCCCCGACTCCTTCGGTGAAGGAGTCGCCCAATGCTGCATATCGAAGGAAAGGCACGTCTGCCGAGAGTACGCCCGCGGGGCCGGCGATAGAATCGGGCCATGAGCGGCGACGATCTCGAGCGACTCCAGCGCTGGGAGGACAACGGCGCGCAGTGGGAGGTCGTGTCGCTGCGGCCGGACTCGGCGACCATCGCGCTGCTGCGCTGCGACGCGGGTGAAGAGGTCGACCGCTTCGTCACCACCGATCCCCGAGTGCTGGCCCTGTGCCGCCGTCCCCGTGACTGACTCCGCACCCGGCACCGCCGGCGGGGAGCGCAGCGCGCGCTGGGTGCTGCACATCGACATGGATGCCTTCTTCGCGTCGGTGGAGCAGCTCACGCGGCCGACCCTGGCCGGGCGTCCGGTGCTCGTCGGCGGCACCGGTGGCCGCGGCGTGGTGGCCGGAGCCAGCTACGAGTCGCGGACGTTTGGTGCCCGTTCGGCGATGCCGATGCATCAGGCGCGGCGGCTGGTCGGCGGCTCCGCGGTGGTGGTTCCGCCGCGCGGATCGGTGTACTCGGTGGTGAGCCGCCGCGTCTTCGGACTCGTGAGAACCTTCGTCCCGGTCATCGAGACGCTCTCGTTCGACGAGGCGTTCGGCGAACCGCAGGAGCTCGCGGGCGCCACCGCCGCCGACGCGCTCGACTTCGCCCACCGGCTGCGCGCCGCGATCCGGGAGGAGACGGGGCTGCCCGCTTCGGTGGGCTTCGGCTCGGGCAAACAGATCGCCAAGATCGCCTCCGGAATGGCCAAACCCGATGGGGCCAAGGTGATTCCGCCGTCCACGGAATTGGACTTCCTGCAAGCGCTGCCGGTGCGCAAGCTGTGGGGGATCGGCCCGGTGACCGGAGACCGACTGGCTCGGCTGGGAGTGGAGACCATCGGCGACCTGGCAGCGCTCTCGGATGTCGAGGTCGCCTCGGTCCTCGGCGCCACCGCGGGACCGTCGCTGCACCGGCTCGCGCGCGGGATCGACGATCGCCCGGTGACCGAGCGGGCGGAGGCGAAGCAGATCAGCGCCGAATCGACCTTCGCGGTCGACATCGTGCGCGCGGCCGAACTCCGGGCGGCCGTCTCGGGCGCGGCGTCGCATGCGCATCGACGGCTGCTGGCGGACGGCCGCGGCGCGCGGACCGTGGTGGTGAAGTTGCGCCGCTCCGACATGTCGATCCTGACCCGCTCGACCACTCTGCCCGCGCCGACGACCGACCTCGATGCGCTGACCGCGGCGGCGCACCGGGTGATGCTCGATCCCTTGGAGGTGGGGCCGATCCGCCTGGTCGGCGTCGGATACTCCGGGTTGTCGGACACTCACCAGGAGACGCTGTTTCCCGATCTCGGTGACCTCGGTGACTCCGCGTCGCCCTCCGGCACGGGGGCTGCGGCCACTGGTGCGCCCGGCGTCCCGGACGAGGACACCGCCGCCGAACCCGTCGTCGACTGGCCCACCGGTACCGACGTCTCGCATCCCGATCACGGCCACGGATGGGTGCAGGGCGGGGGTCACGGCTTCGTGACCGTCCGGTTCGAGACGCGCGCGACCGGTCCGGGCCGCGCGCAGACCTTCCGACTGCCCGAGCCGAGACTGACGCGGGCGGACCCGCTCGACAGCCTCGCCTGGGACGAGGTCGCCGAATCGGGGGATCCGGACTAGACAGTACAGCTGGGGCTGTGCGGTCAGGGGGACGACGCCGCGAAGAAGGCGGCGATCGCGTCGGCGTCGGCGCCGCGGGAGAGCAGGGCGATGAGGGCCATCCGCGCCTGCGGCGCCCGCAGCCACGGGGAGAAGATCGCGCCGGCCCGGACGAGATCGACGCCGCCGCCACCACCACCGTAGGTCGGCTCCACCGGGCCGTACGGGACCCGGGTCGACACGACCACCGCCACGTCGCGCTGCACCGCGAGATTCACCTCGGCGGTGATGTCGGGATGGGTGTTGCCAGAGCCGGTCGCCGACAGCACGATGCCCGCCGCCCGCTGGGCGACCGCCGACGCGATGGTGCCGGGTGAGACGCCGGGGTAGAGCGCGAGCAGGTCGACACGGGCCGGCCTGCCCTCGGGAAGAGTGTCCGAGACCAGCGGTCGCGGCAGGTCGGGATGGACGGTGTCGAATGCGGTGACCTCGGTGGTCGAGGTCTTGAACACGCCGCGCGCGCCGAGAACCCGGCCGCCGATCGCCACCAGCACACCGCGTCCGCGCGAGTCCGCGTCGGCCGCCAGCGCCACCGCGGCGGCGATGTTGGCCGGACCGTCGGAGAGCGGGTGATCGGCCGGGAACTGCGCGCCGGTGAACACCACCGGGCGGGGGTCGGCGGCGAAGACGTCCGCCAAGTAGGCGGTCTCCTCGAGAGTGTCGGTTCCATGCGTCACCACCACTCCGGCGACCGCGGGATCGGCGAAGGCCTCGGCGATCGCTGCGACGATTGCGAACTGGTCGCGGACGGTCATCGCCGACGAGTCCTTGGCCATCAGCTCGACGGGTGCGACCCGGACGTCGTCGGCGGTCGCCGGGACGAGGTCGGCCGCGTGCAGGACCGGCACGGCCCCGTCGTCGGTGGTCTGCGAGGCGGCGGTGCCGCCAGTGGTGATCATCACGACCTGACGTGTGCTCATGGTCTCGATTCTTGCATCCCGCGTCGATCGTGTCTGCAGCTCGCGGTGGGGCTGGCGAGACAGATGAGACCAAGCTGAGAAGTCACCCGATACCGGCCTGAGCGAGTGTGCGGATCGCGGGCTCTTTGGCATAGTGGTCTGAGTTCGGGTCTGGGAGGGCCCGCTGGAATCCGACCCCAATGTGAGGACTACTTCGGTGAACATTCGCAGAATCGTGACCGGTGCCGTGCTTGCCGGCGCCATCGCCGCGACCGCGGCGTGCGGCGGCAACGACAACTCCGACGCTCCGCCCGTGCCCAGTGCCACCACGTCCAGCGCCGCGGCCACGAGCAGTGCGGCCACCGGCACCGAGGCCGAGATGACGAACCCGAACAAGGTTCCCGGCGTCGCCGCACTCAACGACATGCTTCAGAAGGCGCTCGATCCGAATATCAAGCCGGCGGCCAAGACCGACCTGGTCGAGGGCTCCGAGGTGGACCCGAACCTCTTCACGCAGCTGGTGAAGGCCAAGAAGGAGAACCCGGACGTCACCTACGAGATCAAGAAGCCGATCCTGAAGGCCGGGCCCAACCGAGCCAAGGTGAAGGTCGAGGTGAAGCTGCCGAACAACCCGCCGACCAAGATCGACGCGTCGATCGTCTTCGACAACGGCCGCTGGAAGCTCTCCAAGGAGACCGTCTGCCCGCTGCTGAGCCAGACCGACGTGCAGTCGCCGCTGTGCGTTTCGCCGTCGAGCAAGGCCAAGAGCGCGACCTCGAGCAAGAAGGCCGCGGGCTGATTCCGGTCAGCCGCTGACCGGAGCACATCCATTCGCCCTCGCCAGGCGTGGAGTCATTCCGACTTCCGCCAGGTGAGGGTGAATTCGTTCTGCTGCAGGATGGGCCGGTTGGGGTCGTCGCCGGTCAGTTCGCGGCCGCCCTTCATCGTGAGGTCGCCCGAGACCGGCAGCAGCGAGCGGAGATCGACCGTCAACGAGCCCGAGCCGCTCATCGAGAACTTCGCGATGTGCAGCTTCGCGTCGGACCCCGGGATAGAGAAGACCGAGTCGACCGGTGTCTCGTCGACCCGCACGTCGAGTTTGAGGATGTCGCCTTCGCGAGCGGTCAGTGTCACGGTCATGGTCTGGGTGACCGTCGCGGCCGCGGACACCGTCCGCAGCGACTGCCATCGGGCACCCGGGGCCACCGGGGTGGTCGGCACCGGCACCGCGTAGTCGAGCGCCCCGACGAGCGACTGCTCCAGCGCGCTGCGTGCGGGTGACTCGGACGATTCGTCGGGCTTGAGGCGCAGCCGGGTGGGCACCAGGCCCGGGGCGTACGAGATGCCGCCCGTGGATCCGTCGAGCGCGCCGAGCAGGCCGTCGAGAGCGGTGTCCTTGCTGGTGGGCGTTCCGATGGAGAACTCGAGACTGCTCGGATCGTCGCACACGGCGCGCGCGGTGATCGGAGTGACGAGTTGCTGCTCGGTCTTCTGCACCTGATTGGTGTTCTCCGTGCGCGAGGTCGGTGCCACGCTCGCCTCGAGCGACGAGGTCTCCAGCGTGACCCGCTGGGCGGCATCGGTCCTCGGCGAGACGGTGAGCGGCTGCGCCGGACCCTCGCCGGGGGAGAGGACGGTCACCTCGGCGTCGGGCACGGTGATCGACCGCGCGCCGTCGGACTTGCTGGCCGGCGTCGTGGCACACGGACCGTCGCCGGAGGCGTCGTTCGAAGACGAACACGCCGCGGCGCCGGACGCCAGAACGACCGCCGCGGCGGCCATGCCGACGGCGCGGCGGGCAGTGGTGGAACGCGGGGAAACCGGAGACGAGACAGTCACCCGAGCCAGAGTAGTGCGGGCCGCGGGCCGTCCCGACGAGGCGGGGTGCGACGCCGACGCGGCCGATGTGGAGAATTGAGGTCATGAACCAACCTGCGGCGCAGCGCGCCGGAGACCCGGCGCGCCGCCGCGGAGTCGGGCTGATCCCCGTTCTCATCGCGGTGGCGGTCGCCGCCTACCTGATCGACGTCCTCAGCAAGGTGCTGGTGGTTGCGAAGATGGAACCCGGTGAGACGGTGTCGGTGATCGGCGACTTCCTCACCTTTCACCTGGTCCGTAACAGCGGCGCGGCGTTCTCCATGGCCACCGGCTACACGTGGGTGCTGACCTTCGTCGCGCTGGCCGTCGTCGTGGTGATCGCGCGCTACGCCAAGCGGCTCGGTTCGCTGGGCTGGGTGATCGGCCTGGGCCTGGTGCTGGGCGGGGCGCTGGGCAATCTGACCGACCGGATGTTCCGCGATCCGGCGCCGCTGCGCGGCCATGTGGTCGACTTCATTCAGGTGGGGAGTTGGTGGCCCACCTTCAACATGGCCGATTCGGCGGTCGTCTGCGGTGCGGTTCTGTTGGTCGTGCTGACCCTGCTCGGTTACGACTACGACGGATCCCGCACCGGATGGGCGGCTCGGCACGGCAGTGAGAAGCACCCGGCGGAGTCGGGCGAGGACGAGGAGGACCACGATGCGTGACTCGCGGGCGATGCCGGTCCCCGACGGTCTCCACGGGATGCGCGTGGACGCGGGCGTGGCGCGCGTGCTCGGTCTCTCGCGCACGGTGGTCGCGACGCTCGCCGACGCCGGTGACATCACCGTCGACGGCGTCCCGGTGGGCAAGTCCCACAAGCTGGCGGCCGGATCGTGGCTCGACGTGCTTCTTCCCGAGCCGGAGCAGCCGCTCACGGTGGAGCCGACACCGGTCGAAGACCTCGAGGTGCTCTACCACGACTCCGACATCATCGTCGTCGACAAGCCCGCCGGCGTCGCGGCGCATCCGTCGCTCGGCTGGTCGGGGCCGACCGTCATCGGAGCGCTGGCGGCGGCCGGCTTCCGCATCTCCACCTCGGGTGCGCACGAGCGCCAGGGCATCGTGCACCGCCTCGACGCGGGTACCTCGGGGGTGATGGTGGTGGCCGCGTCCGAACGCGCGTACACGCTGATGAAGCGGGCGTTCAAGGAACGCACCGTCGAGAAGCGGTACCACGCGCTGGTGCAGGGGCACCTCGATCCGCCGTCCGGGACGATCGACGCGCCGATCGGTCGACATCCCGGGTCCGATTGGCGTTTCGCCGTCACCGCGGGCGGTCGTGAATCCGTGACGCATTACGACACCCTGGAGATGTTCGCGGCGGCGTCGTTGCTCGACGTTCATCTGGAGACCGGACGCACGCACCAGATCCGTGTGCACTTCTCGGCGATGCACCATCCGTGCTGCGGCGACCCGACCTACGGCGCCGATCCCCGGCTCGCGGGCCGGCTGGGGCTCGAACGGCAGTGGCTGCACGCCCGGATGCTGGCCTTCGCGCACCCCGCCGACGGTCGTCGCGTGGAGTTCACCTCGGAGTACCCGGCCGATCTGCAGCACGCCCTGGACGTTCTCCGGGAGCCGTGAGACGAGGAGGTGATCGGCCCTCGCGCGGGCCGCTCGTCTCATCCGTCACAGGTCCGCGTGCCACGGCGGAAGTGTCCGAGGTCTTCTCTACAGTGGAGTGGTCTCAAGTTGGTTCGATCGCCTCAAGGAGTCGCCGCGTGTCCGGGTCGTTCGTTCATCTTCACAATCACACCGAGTACTCGATGCTCGACGGTGCCGCGAAGATGTCCCCGTTGTTCGCCGAGGCCGAGCGCCTGGGCATGACGGCGATCGGGATGACCGACCACGGCAACATGTTCGGTGCGAGCGAGTTCTACAACACCGCGCGCAAGCACGGCATCAAGCCGATCATCGGCATCGAGGCGTACATCGCACCGGAGTCCCGTTTCAACACTAAGCGGATCCAGTGGGGCACGCGCGACCAGAAGTCCGACGACGTCTCCGGTTCGGGTGCGTACACGCATATGACGATGGTCGCCGAGAACGCCACCGGGCTGCGGAACCTCTTCAAACTGTCGTCGCTGGCGTCGATCGAGGGACAGCTCGGCAAGTGGGCGCGTATGGACGCCGAGATCATCGCCGAGCACGCCGAAGGGATCATCGCGACCACCGGCTGCCCGTCCGGTGAGGTGCAGACGCGGCTGCGGCTGGGCCACGAGGCCGAGGCTCTCGAGGCGGCGGGCAAGTGGCAGGAGATCTTCGGCAAGGAGAACTTCTACCTCGAGCTGATGGAGCACGGCCTCGAGATCGAGCAGCGGGTGCGGTCGGGGCTCCTCGACATCGGCCGCAAGCTCGGCATCAAGCCGCTGGTCACCAACGACTGTCACTACGTCACCCGCGATCACGCCAAGGCGCACGAGGCGCTGCTGTGCCTCCAGACGGGCAAGACGCTGTCGGACCCGACACGGTTCAAGTTCGACGGCGACGGCTACTACCTCAAGTCGGCGGAGGAGATGCGAGCGCTGTGGGACGACGTCGTCCCCGGCGGCTGCGATTCGACGCTCGAGATCGGCGAACGCGTGCAGTCGTACGAGGAGGTCTACGCGCACCACGACCGGATGCCGATCTTCCCGGTGCCGGACGGCTACACGCAGGAGACGTGGCTGGCGCGCGAAGTGATGGCCGGTCTGGACCGCCGGTTCGACGGCAATCCGCCCGCGGACTACATCTCGCGCGCCGAGTACGAACTGTCGGTCATCAACCAGATGGGTTTCCCGGCCTACTTCCTCGTCGTCGGCGACCTCATCCGGCACGCCCTGGAGGTCGGGATCCGCGTCGGGCCGGGACGAGGCAGCGCCGCGGGGTCGCTGGTGGCCTACGCGCTCGGCATCACGAACATCGATCCCATTCCGCACGGTCTGCTGTTCGAGCGGTTCCTCAACCCCGAGCGCGTGTCGATGCCCGACATCGACATCGACTTCGACGACCGTCGCCGCGGTGAGATGATCACCTACGCCTCCCAGAAGTGGGGCCACGACAAAGTGGCTCAGGTCATCACCTTCGGCACGATCAAGACCAAGGCCGCGATCAAGGACTCGGCCCGCGTCCAATTCGGTCAGCCGGGCTTCGCGATCGCAGACCGGATCACCAAGGCGCTCCCGCCGCCGATCATGGCCAAGGACATCCCGGTCTGGGGCATCACCGATCCCGAGCACGAGCGGTACTCGGAGGCCACCGAGGTCCGCACGCTGATCGAGACCGATCCGGACGTCAAGCGGATCTACGACACCGCCCTCGGCCTGGAGGGGCTGGTCCGCAACGCGGGCGTGCACGCCTGCGCGGTGATCATGTCGAGCGAACCGCTCACCGACGCGATCCCGGTCTGGAAGCGTGCGCAGGACGGCGCCATCATCACCGGTTGGGACTATCCCTCGTGCGAGGCCATCGGTCTGCTCAAGATGGACTTCCTCGGGCTGCGCAACCTGACCGTCATCGGTGACGCGATCGAGAACATCAAGACCAACCGCGGCATCGACCTCGATCTCGACAAGCTGCCGCTCGAGGATCCGAAGACCTACGAGCTGCTGGCGCGGGGCGACACGCTCGGCGTCTTCCAGCTCGACGGCGCGGCCATGCGCGAGCTGCTGAAGATGATGCAGCCCACCGGCTTCGAAGACATCGTCGCCGTGTTGGCGCTGTACCGCCCGGGGCCGATGGGTGTGAACGCGCACACCGACTACGCCAAGCGGAAGAACGGTCTGCAGGACGTCAAGCCGATCCATCCCGAGTTGGAGGAGCCGCTCAAGGAGATCCTGGCGGAGACCTACGGCCTGATCGTCTACCAGGAGCAGATCATGCAGATCGCTCAGAAGGTGGCGGGCTACTCGCTCGGACAGGCCGACCTGCTCCGTCGTGCGATGGGAAAGAAGAAGAAGGAGATCCTCGACGAGGCCTACGACGGTTTCGCGGAGGGGATGAAGAACAACGGCTTCTCACAGGGGGCGATCACCGCCCTGTGGGACACGGTTCTGCCGTTCGCCGGCTACGCCTTCAACAAATCGCACGCCGCCGGCTACGGGCTGGTCTCGTTCTGGACCGCCTATCTCAAGGCCAACTACCCGGCCGAGTACATGGCGGGGCTGCTGACGTCGGTCGGCGACGACAAGGACAAAGCGGCGATCTACCTCGCGGACTGTCGCAAGATGGGCATCACGGTGCTGCCACCCGACGTCAACGAGTCGCGTGCCGACTTCGCCGCGGTGGGGGAGGACATCCGATTCGGTCTGGCCGCGATCCGCAACGTCGGGTCCGGAGTGGTCTCCTCGATCATCTCGGCGCGCGAGGAGAAGGGCACCTACACGAGCTTCTCGGACTACTTGGGCAAGATCGACGTGCAGGCGTGCAGCAAGAAGGTCACCGAGTCGCTGATCAAAGCCGGCGGTTTCGATTCGCTCGGTCACGACCGCAAGGGCCTGTTCCTCGTTCACTCCGAAGCGATCGACGCCGTGCTGTCGACCAAGAAGGCCGAAGCGGTCGGCCAGTTCGACCTCTTCGGCGGTGTCGGAGACGACGACGGCGGTGCCTCGGACGTGTTCGCGGTCAAGGTGCCGGAGGACGAGTGGGAGACCAAGCACAAGCTCGCTCTCGAACGAGACATGCTGGGCCTGTACGTGTCCGGCCACCCACTGGCAGGACTGGAGCACGCGATCGCGGCGCAGACCGACACCTCGATCACCGCGCTCCTCGAAGGGTCGGTGGCCGACGGCGCGCAGATCACCATCGGCGGCATCATCTCCTCGGTGACCCGACGGGTGAACAAGAAGGGCGAGCCGTGGGCGGCGGTCCAGCTCGAGGACATGGTGGGCGGCGTCGAGGTGTACTTCTTCCCGCGCGCGTACGTCGCGTACGGGATGGACCTGGTGCCCGACAACATCGTCCTGGTCAAGGCCCGTGTCAACAAGCGTGACGATTCGACGATGATCAGCGCCAACGACCTCGCGGTTCCGGACCTGTCAGCGGTCGGCACCACCAAGCCGCTGAATCTCACGCTGTCGGCCCGCGTCTGCACGCCCGACCGGGTCAGCGCGCTCAAACAGATCCTCGTGCGTCATCCGGGGACCTCCGACGTTCATGTGACGCTGGTCAGCGACCGGAAGCAGACGCAGTTGCGGTTGATGGACTCACTGCGCGTGGCGCCGTCGTCGGCCCTGATGGGGGATTTGAAGGCACTCCTGGGCCCGAGCTGTCTGACCTGAGAAGGGCAGGCACGAGGCCGAGATTCGGTTCACCGAATCTCAACTCGTCGACTGAGCTACACTGTGGATATGACCACGCTGATCCGACAGGCACCTCAGCCCGCAACTGTGCATCGCGCCGTGCAGGTTCCGGTGTTCGGGGTGCCGTGGCCGCTGTACAAGCTGGCCGCTGTGGTCGCCGGCGTGGTCGTCGCCGCGCTCGTGTTCACCTTCACCGGCTCCGGGACGGCGTCAATGTGGGCCAGTGCAGTCGCGGTGATCACGGTGTGGTGGGGCGGCTATGTGCTGCTTCGTGAACGGTGGGACGATGGAGAGCGTGACTTCATCGCCGAACACCACTCCCGCCGCTGATTCGACCCTCACCCCGGCGAGCATTGAGGCTGCGGCACGTCGTCTGGACGGCGTCGTACGCCGGACACCGCTGGAGGACTGCCCCCGCCTGAGTGACGCCACCGGTGCGCGAGTGCATCTCAAGCGCGAGGATCTGCAGACCGTCCGCTCCTACAAGATCCGCGGCGCCTACAACGTCATGGCGCAGCTGAGCGCAGATGAACTGGCCGCAGGCGTCGTCGCGGCGAGCGCGGGCAATCACGCACAGGGCGTCGCGTTCGCGTGCGCCACCATGCAGGTCAAGGGTCGGATCTACGTACCGACGACCACTCCCAAGCAGAAGTGCGACCGGATTCTGTGGCATGGCCGAGGGTTCGTCGAGCTCATTCCGGTCGGTGAGACCTACGACGCCGCGGCGGCCGCGGCCCAGAGCGACGTGATCCGCACGGGCGCCACGTGGATCCATGCCTTCGACGACCCGCGCACGGCGGCCGGGCAGGGCACGATCGGCAAGGAGATCCTCGAGCAGCTCGGAGCCGATCCCGACGTCGTCGTGTTGCCGGTCGGCGGTGCGGGCTGCATGGCCGGAATCGTCACCTACCTGCGTGCGGCGTGCCCCGGCGTCGCGATCGTCGGCGTGGAGCCGCACGGTGCCGTGTCGCTCGCGGCCGCGCTGGTCAACGGTGCACCGTACACGCTGCCGACCGTCGACTCCTTCGTCGACGGTGCGGCAGTGCAGCGCATCGGCGGCCTGGGGCACGGCGTGATGGCGGCCGCCGGGGCCCGGGTGGTGAACCACCCCGTGCTCGCCGACGTCACCTCGCACCCGCGGGTGCCGGTGATCGAGGCCTCGGAGATCGACCTCGCGCCGGGCAGCGTCACCATCACGAATGTGAGCGAGGGGGCGATCTGCTCGACCATGCTCGAGCTGTACCAGAACGAGGGGATCATCGCCGAGCCCGCGGGCGCGCTCGCGGCGACCGCGGTGCGCGAACTCGATCTTCCCGCCGGTGCCACCGTGGTCGCACTCGTCTCGGGCGGCAACAACGACGTCTCCCGCTACGGCGAGATCATCGAGCGGTCGTTGGTGCACCGCGGTCTCAAGCACTACTTCCTGGTGAACTTCCCGCAGGAGCCGGGCGCGCTGCGCCGCTTCCTCGACGACGTCCTCGGTCCCGACGACGACATCACTCTGTTCGAGTACGTCAAGCGGAACAACCGCGAGACCGGGGCCGCGTTGGTCGGCGTGGAACTCGGCGACCCGTCGGATCTGTCCGGGTTGCAGGACCGGATGAAGCGCTCCCGTCTGGACGTCGAACAACTCGAGCCGGACACTCCGGCGTACCGCTACCTGACGTAGGCGGACCCAGCGCGACGGCGGTCGCTCCCGGTAACGACGGGGGCGGCCGCCGTCCTCGTCTCGACCACCCGATCACCTGGTTACCGGCGTCGTGGGAGGGTCACCTGCCTATTTCCTACATAGGTGAAGTTATGTGTGGCGCCTGGCACACTTTCCCGAAATCGCTGTGTATATTACGACCGAACACCCCCTCGGGGGTGGGGCCGGCGGGGGGCGCGGCGACTGTCGACTCCCCACCGCACCCGCGGAGGCGAAGAGGGCGAAGGCAGGGGATTGAGCACAGACACGGTGGACGCGCACCCACGTGCTGCTGCGCGTCGTTGGTCCGACAGCGGCGCCCGCAAATGGTTCGACGAGCACATCAAGAAGTCCTTCGAGACCTTCGGCCGTCAGCTCGCGATGTTCGTCGAAGTGTTCAAGGTCCTCATCGAAGACATCGTCAAGAAGCGCTTCCCCTTCGGCGAGTTCATCCGGCAGTGCGCGTTCATGGCCTCCACGTCGGTCTTCCCGACGCTGCTCGTGGCGATCCCGATCGGCGTCATCGTCTCGATCCAGGTCTCGAACATCGCCGGCCAGATCGGCGCCACGTCGTTCTCCGGCGCCGCGACCGGCCTCGGCGTCATCCGGCAGGGCGCGCCGCTGGTGACTTCGCTGCTGCTGGCGGGTGCGGTCGGCTCGGCCATCGCCGCCGACCTCGGCTCGCGCACGATCCGCGAGGAGATCGACGCCATGCGGGTGATGGGAGTCAACCCGATCCAGCGTCTGATCTCGCCCCGGCTGCTCGCCACGATGGTGGTCTCGTTCCTGCTCTGCGGCTTCGTCTGCTTCGTCGGCTTCATCACCGGCTACCTGTTCAACGTCTACTTCCAGGGCGGGACGCCCGGCAGCTACACGGGGACGTTCGCTTCCTTCGCCGGCGTGCCCGATCTGTTGTTCGCCCTGGTGAAAGCCGTGATCTTCGGCGCCATCGTGGCGATCGTCGCCTGCGACCGCGGCCTCACCACCAGCGGCGGCCCGGCCGGTGTCGCGAACTCGGTGAATGCGGCGGTCGTCAACTCGGTGATCCTGCTGTTCACCGTCAACGTGGTGCTCACCCAGGTGTTCGCACTCGTCGTGCCGGCGAAGGTGGTGTGAGATGGCCGCGTCACGCTACGTACCGCCGCTGCTCAAACCGCTCGGCTGGCTGCGGAAGCTGTGGGAGGCGCCGCGCGACGGCATCGTCGCGATGGGGCACCTGATCACCTTCCTCGTGAAGTCGATCGGACTGGCGCCCATCACCTTCACGCACTACCGGAAAGAGGTCTGGCGACTGCTCTCCGACGTGGCGTGGGGCAACGGCGCGATCGTCGTCGGCGGCGGAACCGTCGGCGTCATGGTGATCCTCGGTGTGATGGGCGGCGCGACCGTCGGCATCGAGGGCTACACGGCGCTCAACCTGCTCGGCATGTCGCCGATCACCGGCGGACTCTCGGCGTTCGCGACCACCCGTGAGATCGCTCCGCTGCTGGCCGCGACGGCGTTCACCGCACAGTCGGGCTGCCGGTTCACGGCGCAGCTCGGGTCGATGCGGATCAGCGAGGAGATCGACGCGCTCGAATCGATCGCGATCCGGCCGCTGCCTTATCTGGTGACGACCCGGATGGCCGCGGCGGTCCTGTCGATCATCCCGCTGTACGCGATCTCGCTGGCCGCCAACTACATCGCCTGCCAGTTCATGTTCCAGATCCAGTCGGGACAGGGATCGGGCACCTACCTGCACTACTTCGACGAATTCATCCTGTCGCGCGATGTGGTCTTCTCGTTCCTCAAAGTCATAGTCTTCGTCCTGCTCACGACCTTCATCCAGTGCTACTACGGATACTTCGCGTCGGGCGGTCCGGAAGGCGTGGGCGTCGCGGCCGGGCATGCGATCCGGCTGTCGATCATCACGATCGTCTTCGCGAACCTGATCCTCACGCTGGTGTTCTGGGGCACCTCGGCCGGCATCAAGATATCGGGGTGACGGATGCGAATCGATACTGGTGGGCGCGATCCGTCGCTCAAGACGTACTTCCTGCGGGGGCTGGCGTTCCTCGCCGTGGCGGTGGTCGTGTTCGCACTGCTGCTGGCCCGGTACGAGGGCAAGTTCGACGACCGCACCGAGGTCACCGCGGAGCTGACCGACGTCGGCGACGGACTGGTTCCCGGCGCCGACGTCCGCTACAACGGCTTCATCGTGGGGTCGGTCGATTCGATCACCCTGGTCGGCAGCGGTGACAACCCGACGAAGGACGTCGCGTTGATCCTGAACCCGGACCAGGCGTCCGGCATCCCGGCGAACACCACCGCGCGCACCGTTCCGTCGAACCTCTTCGGCGTGAACTCGGTGGAGCTGATCGCGCCGGCGAATCCCGCCTCGGAGTCGATCAGCGGCGGCGACGTGGTGAAGGCCGACACCTCCGAGCCGACCATCCGGCTGCAGGACGCGCAGAACGAGCTCCGCTCGCTGCTGCGGAGTGTCCCGCCCGAAGATCTCGGCATGGTGCTCGGCACCATCGCCGACGCGCTGCAGGGCGGCGGCGCAACCTTCTCCACCTTCGTCGGTGTTCTCGACACCTACTGGAAGACCATCAACGCGCAGTTCCCGCCGGGCGCACCGTCCGGTTTCGAGAACTTCGACCGGGCGATCCGCGGTCTGGCGCAGTCGACCCCGCAACTGCTCGACGCGCTCGGCAAGTCGGTGGTTCCGGCGATGACGATCGCGCAGAACGCCGACCAGCTGACCGCACTGCTGTCGGCCGGCCAGGGGATGCTCGACCAAGTGCACACCCTCTTCGCCAAGAACGGCGACGGCGGCAAGCGGATCGTGCGTGATCTGAACACGATGCTCGGAGCGATCACGCTGGAACCGAACTCACTGCCCGAGGCGCTGCAGCAGCTCTACGTCCTGGCGGGCAGGGTGCTCGGAGTCTTCACCGGCGTGAACGGCCACGTTCAGCTGAACCTCGGCGTCAGCTTCAGTGCGTTCGCGCAGTACACGCGCCAGAACTGCCCGGTTTACGACGGCGGCCCCTACGGGACGGCCCGTGGGCCGGGATGCGTCGGCCCCGGGACCGGCACGGGCCCGACCATGTCGGGACCGTTGACGGTGTACCCGCCGGGAATGAAGCGGGCCGCCGCCCAGAAGCCGGTCAGTGCTGTGACGACCGGAAAGGACGAGAAGACGCTCAAGGGCGCGCTCGGACGGAAGCCGACCTCGGCCGACAGCCTCATGCTCGGCCCGCTGGTCTCGGCCGTGACACCGCAGGAGGGAGGCCGGTGAGCGCCGCTAAATCGACCATCCGCAAGCCGCTGATCGGATTCACCCTGTTCGCGATCGTCGCGCTGGCGATGACGTATCTGATCTGGTCCACGCTCGAGCGCTCGGTGAGCGGGCCGACCAGCGGGTACACGACCACGTTCAACGACGCGTCCGGGCTCGCGGAGGGCGACGACGTCAGAATGGCGGGCGTGCGCGTCGGGCGCGTGGAGAGCATCGACCTCGACGACGGCAGGGCCCTCGTCAGGTTCGAGGTCCAGCACGATCAGAAGGTGTACGCGAACACCCGGGCCGCGATCCGTTACCAGAACCTGATCGGTCAGCGGTACCTGGCGCTTTCGCTGGACGGTCCGACACCGCAGGCTCAGCTGAGCGAGGGCTCGGCGCTGCGTCTGCCGGGCGAGGACTCGTTCGACGTCACCAAACTCCTCGCCGGATTCCAGCCGGTCTTCGACACGCTGACACCCGAACAGGTCAACACGCTGTCGGAGAGCCTGATCCAGGCCTTCCAGGGCGACGAGGTGTCTCTCTCTCGCACGATCGCCGAGATCGGGCAGGTGGCGAGCGACATGGCCGACCGCGACCAGGTGCTCGGCGCGATCATCACGAACATGGGGGTGGTGATGCGCGAACTGGCCTCACAGGGCGACCAGGTGCAGACCCTCCTCGACAGCACCGGAAAGCTGATCGAGGGTCTCAACGGCAACTCTCAGCAGTTCGGCAAGGCGATCGATCAGCTCGGCCAGACCACCACCGGTTTCGCCCAGGTGTTCGCGCAGAACCGCGCGACCCTCAAGTCGGCCGGCACCGCCGCCGACGACGCCACCGGCAAACTGATCGCCAACGGCGCCAAGATGGACCGGCTCGCGGTCGAGCTGCCGATCTTCCTCGGACACTTCCCGAATGTGATGATGCAGGGCAACTACTTGAACATCTACGCGTGTGACCTCGACATCTCCATCGGCGACGTCCTGTTCCCGCCCGGCCTGATCAACAAGATCGGTGGCACCAACCACTCGGTGGTGTGCCGATGAAGAAGCGTCTCGCCCGGTCGTTCCACGGCAACCGCCGGCTGTGGTACGGGATCCTCGGTGTCGTCGTCATCGCGATCGTCCTGGTCGCCGTGGTCGGGCTGAGTTCGGCCGGACTCGGTAAGCGGACGTACACCGCAGACTTCGAACAGGCGGGCGGAATCCGTCCCGGTGACAAAGTCCGCGTGGCGGGCATCGACGTCGGCGAAGTGTCGAAGACCGAACTGGCCGGAGACCACGTCGAGGTCGCCATGAAGGTCGACAAGGACGTCGAGGTCAAGGACGACGGCTCCGCCGAGATCAAGATGTCGACGCTGTTGGGGCAGCGGTACGTCGACATCGTGCTCGGGCAAAGCGACAAGGCGACGCCGAACGACCGGATCCAGCACACGTACGTGCCCTACGACCTCCAGCAGACCCTGGCCAAGGGCACCCCGGTGCTTGCGGGCATCGAACCGAATGACCTCACCAACAGCATCCGCACGCTGAGCACGCAGCTGGCGGGTGCGCCCGCGATCATGGGACCCACACTCGATGCGCTGACCCGGATGTCGAACGTGCTCAACAATCGGCACGATCAGATCAACCAGCTGCTCAAAGACACCGATGCGGTCACCAAGCAGGTCGTCGACAGTCAGTTCGCGCTGTCGATCATCGTCGGCCAGGGCGCCCAACTGGCGAACAAGATCGTGGCTCGCGAACAACTCGTGACCCGGATGCTCGACGGCGTGGCCGCCCTCACCGATCAGGCGTCGGCGGTGGCCGCGGAGAACGGCGACCAGTTCGCACCGGTGATGGCGAACCTCAACACGATTGCGAACGGACTCGAGAAGAACCGCGACAACCTGCGCAAGCTGCTTGACGTCCTGCCGGTCACCGCCCGGTTGACCACGAATCTCACCGGTGACGGGCCCTATGCGAACGGCTACCTGCCGTGGGGCCTGTTCCCCGACAACTGGCTCTGCGCGGCGCGGGTGGTGGACGGATGCTGAGGATGTCCCGGATCAAGAGCGCGATGGCCGCGGTGGCGCTGGTCGCGGTGACGGCGACGACCGTCAGCGGCTGCTCGCTGATGCCCGCCACCTGGACCGCGGCGCTGGGCCAGGCCAACACCGTCACAGCCTATTTCGACGACGTGTCGGGAATCTTCACCGGCAACGACGTCGCGGTTCTCGGAATGCCGGTCGGTCGCATCACCTCCGTGGAGCCCCAGGGCACTCGGGTGAAGGTCACGATGACCGTCGACAACAGCGTCGACGTGCCCGCCGATGTGACGGCGGCGATCGTCAACACCTCGATCGTGACCACGCGGCACATCGAGCTGTCGCCCACCTACACCAAGGGACCCAAGCTCGGCGACGGCGACGTGATCCGCCACACCGAGGCGCCGGTGGAGATCGGCACGCTGTTCGATTCGATCGACAAGATCGTCAAGGCCATGTCGGGAGACCGGCCCGGCGAGGGGCCGATCGCCGACTTCGTCGACGTGACTTCGGGAATCGCCTCCGGCAACGGCGAGAAGCTGCGGCAGGCGCTCGATGCGCTCTCGAAGGCGGGCAAGCTCGGCGCGGACAACGGTGACGCATTGATGTCGATCATCAAGTCGCTGAGCACGCTCACCACGGCGCTCACCGACAACTATCCGAAGATGCAGCAGTTCTCGTCGTCGATGACGCAGGTCTCGGACATGCTGGGCGACCAGTCGGTCGGCCTCGTCGCGTCGCTGCACGACCTGAACAAGACCCTGCAGAACACCTCCGAGTTCCTCGCCGCCAACTCGGGTGCGATCAGCGGTGCGACCGGCAGGATGGCGTCGCTGGCGGCCAATCTGTCGGACTTCTCCCGCGAGGTGGTGGAGACGATCGATGTGGCGCCCCTGCTGTTCCAGAACCTCTCGAACTCGATCTCGGCCGAACAGGGTGCGTGGCGGACCTCGGTCTTCCTTGACAAGTCGCTGCTCGACAACCAGATGCTCAACAAGTTCTGCAATGCGATCAACCTGAACCAGAAGGGCTGCGACACCGGTCAGCTGAAGGACTTCGGCCCCGACCTGGGCATCTATTCCGGACTGTTGGAGCTGAGCAAGAAATGACCAGGATTCGCAAGGCCGGTCTCGCGGCGGTCTCACTCGTCACCACGGTCAGCCTCACCGCATGCGGCGCCGTCCCCGGCGTCACGGTGGAGCAGATCCCGCTGCCCGCCCCGGGCGGGATCAGCGACTCGATCACCGTCCACACCTCGTTCGAGAACGCACTCAACCTGCCGAACAAGGCCAAGGTCCGTCTCGGCGGCCTGGATGTGGGCGAGGTGGAGTCCATCGTCGCGAAGAACTACCGCGCCGAGGTCACGATGAAGGTGGCGAAGGACACCGAACTGCCGATCGGCACCGGAGCCGAACTGCGTCAGGCGACACCGCTCGGCGACGTCTTCGTCGCGCTGCAGCCGCCGGCGGACACCTCGAAGGGGATGGTGCGCGACGGCGGCACCCTGGCCGGCCCCACCTCGGCGGCGGCGACGGTGGAGGACCTGCTCGTGAGTCTGACGGGTCTGGTCGACTCGGGTTCGGTGAGCTCCCTGCAGCGGATCTTCACCGAGCTCAGCACCGCCATCGGCGGCAATGCTCCCGAACTGCACGGCGCCATCGAGGGATTCACGACCGCGATCGACAAGTTCAACAAGAACTCGGCGGCGGTCGACCAATCGATGGCCGTCACAGCGCGGTGGTCGAAGGAACTGGCGAACGGCCGCAACCAGATCGCCGCCGCGATCAACAAGCTCCCCGCGGCGATCAACACGGTCAACGACCAACTCGGCATGATCCTGACGACCCTCGACAAGACGAACAAGGTGACCGCCGCGACCAACGATTTCCTGAACACCGAGCAGGCCGACTTCGGCGAGATGCTCGGCCACCTCAACACCACGCTGGTGGCGCTGGAGAATGCGGCGCCGATCTTCGGGCCGCTCGCCGACCGCATGGCCGAGCTGAACCCGAAGTGGGTCAAGTCGACGTCCGGAAGTGCGGCGGCGGTCTCGGCCAAGGTGTACTGGCTGACGCCGGGCGCCGGATTCGATTCGGCGTCGCGGTTGCCCGAAGGCGCGGACGTCACCAACGGCATGCACAGTCTGGAACAGACACTCGCCCGCATCATCGCTCGTCTCACCGGAACGAAGGGATGCTGCTCATGATGCGATGGCTGCGCAAACGCAAGATCATGATCGGCAACCTGGGGCTGGTCGTGGTGATGCTGGTGGGTCTGGCGTTCCTCGCCTTCAACAGTCTCAGTTGGCGTCCGTGGCAGAGCACGTATCAGGTCATGGTGCATTTCCCGGTCTCCGGCGGCCTGCAGGACACCAGCAAGGTGATGCTGCGCGGCGCCCAGATCGGCGAGGTCCGTTCCATTCAGGTCACGCCCAAGAGCGTCGACGTGACTCTCGATCTGCGCGACGACTACAAGATCAACAAGGGAGCGACGTTCTCCGCACTCGGCCTGTCGGCAGCGGGCGAGCAGTACGTGAACATCACCCCGACCACCGATGACGGCCCGTACCTGCAGGACGGAGATGTGATCCAGGTGGGCCAGACGCACGTGACGGCGGCCTTCCCGGGGATGCTGCAGTCGACGCTCGACGTCATCAGCCAGATCGATGCGCCGAAACTCACCGCGACGCTCAAGGAACTCGAGATCGCACTCAACGACCGCGGGCCCAACCAGCTCAAGTCGGTCTTCAACTCCGGAGGCGTGATCTTCGCCGATCTGGCGAAGGTGCTGCCGGAGACCACCACCCTGATCAAGAACTCCGGAACGATCCTCAAGACCACGGCGCAGGTCCAACCGGATCTCGGACGCCTCGCCGGCGGGCTCGACTCGCTCTTCGACGCGACGGTCGCGGCCGACAAGGAACTGCGGACGCTCCTGGGGAACGGACCGGAACAGTTCACGAGCCTCGCCGGATCGCTGGCGACGATCACCGATCCGCTCAGCGACGTTCTGACCCAGTTCCTCGACGTCGCGCGACAGGGTGCACTGCGCGCGCCGGCGCTGGCGACCCTGTTCCCCGCGATCCGGGACGGGTCCATTCAGGCACAGAAGATGTTCCACGACGGCGCCTGGTGGGCGCTGGCATCGGTGTATCCGCGGCCGTCGTGCAACTACCAGATCGCTCCGGTGCGTCCGACCAAGATCCTCGAACTCACCGTGCCGAAGAATCTGTACTGTGTCACCGAGGATCCGACCATGCAGGTCCGCGGGGCGGCGAACGCACCGCGACCGAAGGGCGACGACACGGCGGGTCCGCCTCCGGACTACGATCCGAACGCCCGCACGGTACCGCTCGACAAGTGATGAAGGATTTATGAGTTCAGACGACTCGAAAGACATCTCGGACGCCCGGCCCGACGACGCAGATGCCGACGACACCGCCGTTGCCATGGACGCCTCGGAGTCCGGCAATGCGGCCAAGCGCGCCGAGCGGAAGGCGGGCAGGGAGAAGGCCGACAGCGTCTCGGTGACGATCTCGATGCGCCGGGTGAAGCAGGCGATCGTCGGACTGCTCGTCGTCGCCGTGATCGCCGTGATCGCGGTCGGCGGATGGCAGTTGTACGAGAAGGACCAGAAACTCGCGGCGTTCGACGACAGCAAGGCCGCCGCGTCGAACTTCGTCGGCACGTACTTCCAGGCGATGAGCGGTCCCAATGCGGACGCCAAGTCGCTGCGCGACGCGGTGGGCCCGCTCAGCACCGGTGAGTTCAAGAAGCGACTGGACTCGGACGCGGTCGTCAGCACCGAGTTCATGAAGGAGAACAAGGTCGAGAACATCAAGACCACGGTGACCTCCTCGATGGTCGAGTCCTTCAGTGCCGATCAGGCGACGGTGGTCCTCGGTGTGGACGTGACGGGCACCAGCGCCATCAGCACCACCGGAGGCAAGAATGCGATCCTGCTCCAGCTGAACATGAAGAAGGTCGACGGCGACTGGCTCGTGAGCGCGATCGAGGCAGGTCCCGGAGTCACCGTCGGCTCTCAGCAGGCGCAGCAGCAGATCCCGACACCCGCCCCGACGCAGACGCCCGCGCCGGTCCCCGGCGGATAGCCACCCGGATAGCCGTCCCGCGGCGGCTCAATCCGCCGGTTCGAGGACGGCCAGCGGACCGTCGCCCAGGAGGACGTCCGCACCGACGGTTCCGGTGAACACCGCGCCGGTGACGGCATCGCGCCAGGTTCCGGCGGGCAGTTCCACCTGGGCGGCAGCTCTGGTCTCGGCGCCGGTGAACATCAGGGCCAGCCGAACCGCGACGAGGACCACCTGCGGTTCGCCGTCGCGGCCGCGCGCGAAGCTGACGATGTGCGAGGCGCAGACCCCGCGCGCGGGGACGTCGATGAAGTCGCTGCCCGGGGCGAAGGCACCCGGATGCCTGCGCCGGACCGCCAGAGCGGTCCGCACGGCCTGGAGCTTCGGATGGTCGAGGCGCTGACCGTAATCGACAGGCCGCCGGTTGTCGGGGTCGGTCAGCGAATGGTCCCACCACTCGGTGCCCTGGTACACGTCGCCGACACCGGGCAGCAGGAGCGACAGGGCCTTGCGCGAGATCGACTCGGCGCGGCCGGCGTCGGCGATGAGTGCGACGAACGCGGCGATCAGCTCCGCCGCGAAACCGTGCTGCAGACTCGTCAGCCACTGCTGAACGGCCGACTCGGCAGCGTCGTCCACGTCGGTCCACGACGACACGATGCCGTTCTCCCGCATGGACTTGCGCGCGAACTCCGCGAGTCGACGGGCCAGGTCGGCGTCCGGCCGGCCCTCGTCGGGCCACACGCCGACCACGTTCTGTAGGAGGAAGTAGCACATCACCGGGTCCGGCGGCGGTGCGATCCGCTGCAGCTCGTCGACCAGGATCCGCCACCGTTGGGGCGTCTGTGCGATCACCGCGATCCGGGCGCGGACGTCCTCGCTGCGTTTGGTGTCGTGCGTCGACAGTGCAGTCAGCGCCCGCGGCCAGTGGGCCGCACGCTCGGTCATCCGCGCATGGAAGTCGTTGCGGTTCACGGCCGGGACCCGCGGATTGCATCCGAGTTCCTGCGTGGAGACCAGCCGTGCGGTGCGGTGGAACCCGATGTCCTCGGTGGCCTTGCCGTAGACCGCGACCGCGGCTTCGCCGAGTCGGGCGACCGCTTCCGGAGCGTAGTCCGGGTCGTGGAAGGCGTCACGGAGGACGTCGAACCCCGGTGACAGGATCGGACTGGCGTCCCGCAGCCGTTCGATGTCGGCCAACACCGTGCTTCGCAGCGAGGGGTAGTCGGGACGGGCGACCGACGCGGAGCAGATCATCAGGGCGGCGGCCTGCTGCACGAGGTGGGCGCGAACGTGCGGCGCACGCCGGCAGAGCAGATCGCCGACGCGCTGGAGTCGGTCGGGGAACAGGTCCACGAGCACGGTCTGGCGAAGTGCGCGCGCCAGAGCGCCGAGTTCGCCGCCGCCCGGGACGCCGGAGACGGATTTGAAGGTCTCGTCGAGTTCCACCATCCCCGTCGGTGCGGTGAAGCGGGCTTCGATCAGCCGGAGCTGGTCGTATCCGGTGGTGCCGTCGACGGGGAGGGCGGGGTCGAGCCGCTCGCCGATCGCGAGCCCCTTCTCTATGTAGAGGAGCCGATGGTCGCCGAGATCGGCGCGCAGCCGCCGGAGGTAACCGGCGGGATCGCGCAGCCCGTCCACGTGGTCGACGCGGACGCCGTCCACCAAGTCGTCGGCGATCAGTTCCCGGAGCCACGAGTGCGTCGCGTCGTAGACTTCCGGAACCTCCTGCCGCAGTGCGGCGAGCCCGTTGACGGCCAGGAACCGGCGGTAGCCGATGCGGCGGCTGTCGTGCCGGACGAGGCGGTACCGCTGGCGGGCGTGCACCGCGTGCGGGTCGTCGCCGGGTGACGCGGTCCCCGGGGCGGTGGGTACGGCGAGCGTGCCGAGGACCAGCCGTCCGCGCTCGTCGAGTCGCAGATCGGCGAGGTCCTCGTCGCGGCCGAGGTAGGGCAGGTTGACGATCCCGCCTGCGGCCTCGGTGTCGAGATCGAAGTACTCGGCGTACCGGGAGTCCAGGCCGTTCACCAGCACGTCCGACCACCAGGGATTGTGATCGGGGTCCGCGATTCCGACGTGGTTGGGGACGATGTCGAGGATGACGCCGAGTCCGAGGGCCCGGGCGTGCTCGCGAAGCAGCCGGTAGCCGTCGGGCCCGCCGAGAACACCGGAGATCCGCCCTGGCGGGCACCAGTCGTAGCCGTGCCGCGATCCGGGCATCGCCTCCAGGACGGGGGAGAGGTAGAGGTGACTGACACCGAGTTCGCACAGATGAGGCAGGATCCCGGCCACCTCGGCGAACGTGAAGTCAGGCGTGAGCTGGATGCGATAGGTGGCCACCGGGTCGGCGGGGGTGCCGGCCATACCTGTCCTCCGATCGCCTGCACTGGCCCCGGAGGTGAGGCGTCAGTGGATCTCCGGGCCGGTCCACGGCAGTGCCGCGGAGAGCTGACGCGACAGTTCCCGGGTGAGGCTCCGGACGTAGGTCGCGCTCAAGTGGTGATAGTCCTTGTACACGATGATGTTACCGACCACGGCGGGGCAGAAGTCGGCGGTGCAGAGCCCGTCGGAGAGGTCGAGCCGATGGAACAGCGGGTTGCGCGCGGCGTAGTCGGTCGCCGGATCGACCGGATGCAGTGCGCTGGTCCGCACCGTGCCGCACGAGCGCGCGGTGCCGCCTGCGGCGAGGCACTCGGGTGTGTTGATCGGCCCGCGGTCGTTGTGCGGCCACGGATCGTCGCGGATTCCGACGACGGGGATCCCGGCGCCGGTCAGTTCGTCGAAGATCCCGATGTACCCCTGCGGGACGTGATCGGCGGCGCCCGACGGGTCCGGCCGCGTCGAGTTCGTGAACACCGCGTCGGGGCGAGTCCGTTCGAGGTCGGCCATCACGTTGAGAATCCAGGTGCGGCACTCGGGATACGGCGTGCCCTCCAGCTTCGTCGGGTTCTCGTCGGACGTCAGCGGGCAGCCCATTTTGAGATAGGTGAGGACCTTGAATCCGTTGGCCTTGCCGATCGCGTCGAGGGCACCGATCCACATCTCGGCGTGCGAGCCGCCGGCGAGGGCGAGGGTCCTGGTGCCGTGCGGGTCGCCGTAGACGCCGATCGCGGGCTCGGTCGCGGCGAAGTCGCTCATGAATCCGTCCGGGCCGGTCTGCGGAAGGTCGTCGGCCACCGCGAGCGGCGTCGGCTGCGGGTCGAGTGCTGGAACGGGCGCGTTCTCGAGCAGGGCGCGGGCACCCGGATACAGGGCGGGGTCGAGGTTCGCGGTGTCGACGGTGACCGTCGCCATGTGACGGTCCCACGCCCGAATGGCTCCGGCAGTCCCGGCGGACATCGCGACCAGCATGACGGTCAGGATCGCGGCGTAGGTGATCCGCGGGTGCGCCGGCCACCGGATGTGCGCCATCGACGAGCGGCCGCCGCCGCGCAGCGGATCCTCCACGTACCGTTTCATCAGCCACGCTAGTCCCAGGGAGACGGCGAGGATGCCCGCGCCTTCGAGGACGTTCGCGTGCTGCGTTCCGCGCCAGGTGAGATAGAAGATCAGCAGCGGCCAGTGGATCAGATACAGCGAGTACGACAGTCCGCCGAGCCACACGGCGGGCCGGCTCGCGAGCATCCGGTTCGCGGCCGGCGCCGGGCGGTCGGAGGCCTGACCGGCCCAGATGACGAGGAGCGTGGCCCCCACCGGAACCCAGGCGAGCGCTCCCGGGTATTCGGCGACACCGTCGATCCACCAACCGCAGGTGGCGATCAACACCAGCGCTGCGACGGTGACCGCGCTGCGGATGCGGTCGGCGATGGGCCACCGCGGCATCCAGATCGCCAGGAGCCCGCCCACCAGCGGCTCCCACAGGCGCGAGCGCGTGTCGTAGTAGTTGAAGGGCTGATCGACGTGCAGCCGGTGCTGCGCCCAGACGAACGAGGCGACGGCGACGGCGGCGACGACGACCGCGAAGACACCGCGGATGACGCCTGCGCGGGTCAGCATCTCGTAGCGGCGGCCCGCCACCTTGATCAGTCCGGCGATGGCGAGCAGGACGATCAGGGCGCCGACGAAGAACTGGCCCTGCATGGACATGGACCAGAGGTGCTGCAGCGGGCTGTTCGCTGAGCTCGCGGCGAGGTAGTCCTGAGAGTTCTTCGCGAGGTAGTAGTTCTGGTAGTAGAGCGCGCTCGCGAAGGTCTCACGGCCGATGTTGAGCCAGCGGGTCTGTGCGATCACCAGGACTGTCAGGATCACGACCCCGATGAGCACCGTGTACAGCGCGGGCAGGAGTCGTTTGAGCAGACGCTGGAACCGCGGCCAGGGGTTGATCGTCTCCGCGAGCCCGAAGCTGACCGACTGGCTGTGAATGGTGTGCCGCAGGAGCGAGCCGATGAAGAAGTAGCCCGAGAGAGTGAGGAACACGTCGACGCCGCCGGAGACCCGGCCGAACCAGACGTGGAAGCATGCGACCAGGGCGATGGCGATGCCGCGGAGACCGTCGAGGTCTGAACGATAGGCGGGCACCGTCGGGGCCGTTGCCGTGGCAGGGCGATCGGTGGACGCGGGCACTGTCGTTGGTTTCTCTCTCCGGGCACGGGCCTCCCGGGCGGGTGGCCGCCTCAGTAATCTACGTGCCCGCCTGCGCCGGACGAAATCTCGGCCTGCGGCGGGTGCGGTGCGCGGGTCAGTGCGTCTGTGCGGCGCTGCGGGCCCGGGCGCCGTCGAGGATCACCTCGAGCGCGTCGTCGAACTCCGCGTCGAAGACCCGGCCGGACGGTCCGGTGACGCCGAGCCGCTCCATCTGTGTCCGGGTCTGCTCCTCGATCGTCAGACCGATGGTCAGCTGGCAGATGGCCGTCGCCAGACCCGACTGGGCCTGGCGGTCGAGGCCGCCGCGGGCGGCGATGTCGGCGATCACCGTCTCGATGCCGCGGTCGGCCAGTCCCGACGCCCAAGCCGAGGAGACCACCTCGGCGCTGTCCGGGACGGCGAGCAGCGCCTGGCGCATGTCCGTCGCCAACCGGTGCAGATCGGCGAGCCAGTCGATGTCCTCGGACGCCCCGGGAACGGTCGAGAGGATGTCTTCGGCGAGCGCGGCGAGCATCGACTGCTTGTTCGGGAAGTGCCAGTACAGCGCGTTCGGCCGGACGCCGAGATCTGATGCCAGCCGCCGCATCGTGAGATCGGCGAGGCTGTGCTCGGCGAGGATGGCCCGCGCCGCAGCGAGAATGTCCGATCTCGTGTTGCTCACACCGCCACCCTATCCTGACCTGCCCTGTACGTCGTACAGGCGTCTCCTGTACATCGTTCAGGACGTCCTGTACGGTGTCCAGGAATCGAGGAATCCGTGTGGGATGTGCAACGAACAGGAGGCCGGTATGGACCAGACCACCATCGCGCAGATCGATGCGAAGCACGTCTGGCACCCGTACGGCGGCTTCCCGTCCAGTACGCGGCCGCTGGTGGTGCGGGACTGCGCGGGCGTGCACATCCGGCTCGCCGACGGCACCGAACTGATCGACGGGATGAGCTCGTGGTGGTCGGCCGTTCACGGCTACCGTCACCCGCGACTCGACGCGGCGCTCGCCGAACAGGCCCGTCGTATGTCGCACGTGATGTTCGGCGGGCTCACACATGAGCCCGCGGCGAGACTGGCCCAGACGCTGGTGAGCCTGACTCCCGATCCGCTCCAGAAGGTCTTCTTCGCCGACTCCGGTTCGGTGTCGGTGGAGGTCGCGGTGAAGATGGCGGTGCAGTACTGGCGCAGTCGCGGGCGCAGCGAGAAGCACCGCCTGCTGACCTGGCGGGGCGGCTACCACGGCGACACCTTCGCGCCCATGAGCGTCTGCGATCCCGAGGGCGGCATGCACTCGATGTGGCGCGGAGTGATCGCCGAGCAGGTCTTCGTCCCCGCGCCTCCGGACGCGCGTGCGGGTGCGTCCGCCGACGAGGCCTACCTGACCATGTTCGACGCGCAACTCGAACTGCATCGCGATCGACTGGCCGCAGTGATCGTCGAACCGGTGGTCCAGGGTGCCGGCGGGATGCGGTTCCACTCGCCGTCGCTGATCGCGGGGCTGCGGCGACTGTGCGATCGCCACGACGTGCTGCTGATCTGCGACGAGATCGCCACCGGCTTCGGCCGGACCGGCACCCTTTTCGCGGTCGACGCCGCGGCCGTCAGCCCCGACATCGTGTGCGTGGGGAAGGCGCTGACCGGCGGCTACCTGACGCTGGCCGCCACCCTCACCACCGATGAGATCGCCGCGACCATCAGCCGCGGCGAGGCGGGAGGTCTGGCACACGGACCGACCTTCATGGCCAACCCACTGGCCTGCGCGGTCGCCTGTGCGTCCCTGGAGGTACTCGCCGAATCGGACTGGCGGACGCGCGTGCCGCAGATCGGCCGCCGGCTCAGCGCGGGGCTGGCGTCGTTGACCGAGGTGGCAGGCGTCGCCGACGTACGCACACTGGGGGCGATCGCGGTGATCGAGCTCGATCGCGAGGTCGACGTCGCTGCGGCCACCGACGCGGCGATCGCGCGCGGAGTGTGGGTGCGGCCGTTCCGAAACCTGATCTACGCCATGCCGCCGTACATCATCACCGATGCACAGATCGACGTGCTGACAGCAGGCATGACCGCGGCGGCGAGGGCGTCGGTGGAGGCGTCGGTGGAAGCAGACACCCGCGAGGACGAGGAGTTGGCATCATGAGCGCACCGTGGCTGGCGGACATCGCCGCGCGGACCCTGAACGCAGGACTGCACCGGGAACCCGTGGTGCGCCAGGCCGGAGCGACCGAGATCAACCTCGCGTCCAACGACTACCTCGGGCTGTCGAGCCATCCGGACGTGATCGCCGGGGCACACGCCGCACTCGACCGGTGGGGTGCGGGCTCCACCGCCTCCCGTCTGGTCGCGGGAACCACGCAGGCGCACATCGACTTCGAGAACGACCTCGCTGAGTTCCTGGGTTTCGAAGCCGCTCTGGCCTTCTCGTCCGGGTATCTGGCCAACGTCGGCGCGATCACCGCGCTCGTGGGCCGGGGTGATCTCATCGTGAGCGACACCGGAGCGCACGCCTCGCTGATCGACGGATGCCGGCTGTCGCGGGCGCGCGTGGAAGTGGTGCCGCGCGGCGACGCCGATGCCGTGGAGCGAGTGCTCGCCGCACGGTCGGAGGAACGCGCGCTGGTCGTGACGGATTCGATCTACAGCATCGACGGCCGGATCGCTCCGCTCCGCGAGTACTACGACACGGCCACTCGGCACGGCGCGATCATGCTCGCCGACGAGGCGCATGCGCTGGGCGTGCGCGGCCCCGGCGGGCGGGGAGTCGCGGCCGAACAGGGACTGTCCGGCGCTCCCGGTCTGGTGATCACGACGGTCGGGTCTAAGTCGCTCGGTGCACAGGGCGGCATCGTTCTCGGCACGCATCTGCTCCGCGAGCATCTCATCGACCATGCCCGGACCTTCATCTTCGACACCGGTCTCAACCCGGCCGCCGTCGGGGCGGCGCATGCGGCGCTGCGCATTCTGCGCGGCGATCCGCAGATGCCCGACCGGCTCCGCGCCGGAGTGCGCCGGCTCGCCGCCGCCTGCGGTGGCGGGATCCCCGACGCCGCAGTGGTGTCGCTGATCGTGGGCGACCCGGTGGCCGCGGTCGACGCCGCCGCGCTGTGCCGGGAGCAGGGCGTCTTCGTCGGATGCTTCCGACCGCCGTCGGTGCCCGAGGGCACTTCACGGTTGCGCCTGACCGTCCGCGCCGACCTCGATGACGCCGACCTCGACTTCGTGGCCTCAGTCGTGACCGGCGCGCTGCGCCGGGTGGAGGCCGCATGACCGCGCGGATCATGGTCGTCACCGGCACGTCGACGGATGTCGGCAAGACGGTCGCGGTCGCTGCGCTGGCGGCCGCCGCCCAGGCCGCCGGACTCCGCGTCGGCGTGTGCAAGGCCGCGCAGACGGGGGTCGCGCCCGGCGAACCGGGCGACCTCGACGAGGTGCGCCGCCTGGCCGGACCGATCCCGGTGCGCGAGCCGGCACGGTATCCCGAGCCGCTGGCCCCCGAGACCGCCGCCGCGCGGGCCGGAATGGAGCCGGTGACACTCGATGCGATCGCCTCGGCGACCGAGGGACTCGCCGCCGTCACCGATCTGGTGCTGGTGGAAGGTGCGGGCGGCGTGCTGGTGCGACTCGGTCCGGACTTGACCGTGCTCGGCGTCGCCCGCCGACTCAGCGCGGAGATGCTGGTGGTCGCGGACCCGGGGCTCGGAACTCTCAACCACACCGAACTCACCGCGCGGGCGATCGCCGCAGCCGGGGTGAGGCTGCGCGGTCTGGTGATCGGTTCCTGGCCCGGCGAACCGGATCTCGCGATGCGGTGCAACCTCGCCGACCTTCCACGGCTGACGGGAGCGCCGATCGTCGCGACCGTCCCCGCAGGGGTCGGGCGGTCACCGGCCGACGACTTCCGCGCCGCCGCACCGAAGTGGGTCGACGCCTCGCTGTTCCACGTGGACGCGACCTGTTCATGACGCCGAGAACGCGCCGCACAGCGCCGGCCGAGGGGGATACGCCCTCACCCGGGGCGTCACCGGCACGTTCCTAGAAACCTCACACCCATTCACGAAGGAGATCTCCCCATGACCACGACCGCCGACACCTCGGCTCCGGCAGCCGCGGACACCGCCGACATCCTCGCCGTCGCGCGCGAGCAGGTCCTGGAGCGCGGTGAGGGACTGAGTCAGGACCAGGTCCTGCGCGTCCTGCAGCTCGACGACGACCGCCTGACCGAACTGTTGCAGCTCGCGCACGATGTGCGGCTGCGGTGGTGCGGTCCCGAGGTGGAAGTGGAGGGCATCATCTCGCTCAAGACCGGCGGCTGCCCCGAGGACTGCCACTTCTGCAGTCAGTCGGGACTGTTCGCCTCTCCGGTCCGCAGCGCCTGGATCGACATCCCGTCGCTCGTGGAGGCGGCCAAGCAGACGGCCAAGACCGGAGCGACGGAGTTCTGCATCGTCGCCGCCGTGCGTGGACCGGACAAGCGACTGATGACTCAGGTCGCCGCGGGCATCGAGGCCATCCGCAACGAGGTCGACATCCAGATCGCCTGCAGCCTGGGCATGCTCACGCAGGAGCAGGTCGACGAGCTCGCAGCGATGGGTGTCCACCGCTACAACCACAATCTGGAGACCGCGCGCAGTCACTTCCCGAAGGTCGTCACCACGCACACGTGGGAGGAGCGCTGGGGCACCCTGAGGATGGTGCGTGAGGCGGGCATGGAGGTCTGCTGCGGCGGCATCCTCGGCATGGGGGAGACCCTCGAGCAGCGCGCGGAGTTCGCCGCCGATCTCGCGGCGCTCGAGCCCGACGAGGTGCCGCTGAACTTCCTGAACCCGCGTCCGGGCACGCCCTTCGGCGACCTGGACGTACTGCCGGCCTCGGAGGCGCTGAAGTCGGTGGCCGCGTTCCGGCTCGCGCTGCCCCGCACCATCCTGCGGTTCGCGGGCGGCCGCGAGATCACCCTCGGCGATCTCGGAGCCAAGCAGGGCATCCTCGGCGGCATCAACGCCGTCATCGTGGGCAACTACCTGACCACTCTCGGCCGGCCCGCGGAGGACGATCTCGATCTGCTCGACGACCTGAGCATGCCCATCAAAGCCCTCAATGACACGCTGTGACCCGCGCCGGTAGCCTCGAAGGTCGTGGCCCGTCCGCCGCGGCTATCAGATTCCAGGAGGCGTCGACCATGACGAGCGTGATCCCCGGTCCGCTGCAGCAGCCGCTGCGCTTCGGCGTGTACACCGGCATCGAGCTCGAACTCCAGGCTGCGGACGAGGTTCCCACTGCGGCGCGACTCGGCCTGGAGCCGCCGCGCTTCTGCGGCCAGTGCGGCCGCCGGATGGTGGTGCAGGTGCGGCCGGACGGTTGGGATGCACGGTGCTCCAGGCACGGAACGGTCGACTCGTCGGAGCTGGGACAGCGATGAACGCGCGCCGGGTGGTCGCGGTCGTACTCGCGCTGTTCGCCGCGGCGGTGGCGGTCGGAGGACTGTGGGTGCTGTTGGCTCCCGCACCCGATGTCGTCGTCGAACACGGCGGGCAGATGCGTTTCGCGACCGAGGCCGACCCGGCGAAGCTCTTCGACGGGGTGGCGATCTTCTCCTTCCTCTGCCTCGGACTGGGCGTGCTGATCGGACTCGCCACCTGGTTCGGGCTGCGCACGTCGAGGGGTGTCGGCGGATTCGCGTTCGTGGTGCTGATGTCCATCGCCACGTCGGCGCTCGCGCTGAACCTGGCCGACCGCTTCGGCCGGATGTCGCACGGCGAGATCGAGCGGTCCGTACCGGGCTCCTACTCCGGGACGGTGAACCTCTGGCTCGACGGCGACGTCGGTCCGGCCTGGGTGCTGCTGCTGTGTGCGCCGACGGCCGGCGCGCTGGTCTATCTCGTGTGCGTTCTCTCGAGCGCGCACGCAGATCTCGGCGTGGGCGATCTGCCTGCGGACGAGTTCGGTGAGATGCGCGAGCCGTTGCCGGTCGGTGCGGTCGGAGCATCCGACGGCGGCGAGGTCGTGCCGCCCTCGCAACCGGGAGACCCGAGCGGACGCTGAGGCGGGACGTGGGGAAGTGCGGGCCGTCACATGGGTGGGCGCAGCGCGGCGAATTCGTCGGTCACCCTGATCCGAGCGTCCGCGAACTCATACAGCGCGGGCGGACGGCCACCCGTCCGGCCGGTGCGGCCGACGGTTCCCGTCGCCACGACCACTCCGCGGCGTGAGAGGACCCGCAGCAGATTCGTCGAGTCGACCGGGTAGCCCAGCGCCGCTCCATAGATCTCGGAGAGTTCGGACATCGGGAACTGGCTCGGCGCCAGAGCGAACGCGATGTTGGTGTACGAGAGCTTGCCCGCCAGACGATGCCGTGCGAGGTCGATGACGTCGCGGTGGTCGTAGGCCAGTTCCGGCAACTCGTCGACGGCGAACCATGCGGCATCGGCGACGGTCTCGGCGGGGATATCGCTCGGCACCAGCGCCAGGAAAGTCGATGCGACGGTTCGCTGTTCGGGCACGCGGTCCGGGTCGGAGAACACCGACAGCTGTTCGAGGTGGGCCACCCGAGTGAGCCCGGCGCGGGCACCGAGCCATCTCAGCGCGGCCGCCCCCAGCGTCTCGCGCTCAACGATCGGTCCGCCGGGCAACGCCCATCCGGCCTGCTCGCACCGATGCAGCAGCACATGCAGCGCCGGGACGTCGACGTCGGTTTCGCGCACCTGGAAGACAGCGGTGAGCACCTCGACGCGCACGGTGGTTTCGGCCATGCGATCCAGATTAGGAGACGGTCGTTCCGCTGCGCATTCGGTCCCGGTGGACGGTCACGGGTGAGTGACCCAGGTGCTCCCGCCGCACATGATGAACAGTCCCGACGGATCCCGCGACACCCGATCGACGCTGCTGTCGCAGGGATCGCCGACATTGTGGACGCTTCCGTCGTCGTCTCCGTGCTGGAGCCAGTGCGGCGTCGGCCTACCGGAGTAGCCGCAGACCAGACTGCGGCCGGAGGCGTCTGTCTGGAAAGTGCGTACTTCCGAGTCCGAACACTCCGAACCCTCGACGACCGGCGGTGCCTCCTCCGTGACCGGCTCCTCGACAGCCGGCGGGTCGGGTCTCTCGGTCTGGGACGGCGGGGATTGCGTGACCGACACGGTGACGGTCGCCGGCGGAGCTGCGGCGTCGTTCGATCGCTGAGGGTCCATCAGGACGATCGTGACCGCGACCGCGACAGCCACCGCCAATAGAACCGCAACGGCCACGAGTATCCGCGTCACATGTCGTGTCGCCATCGATGCAGTCACCTCTTCGGCCTCGTCCCACGTGAATGGAAGCACCGTAGCCCACTGCACCGGCAGGCCTTGGCGTTCCCGCTGACAGCGCGCCCGAACGCTGTCACGACCGGGCGGGAATGCGTCGTCGATCACAGGTGTTACGATGACGAGGTGTTTTCGATCTATGGTCGAAAACCTCTGGCGCACAGCCCGCGCTCGAGACCACGCGATGGGAGAGCAGTCGTCATGACTACTGGAACCGTGATCACCCGGACCGAGACCGAACTCGGCATGCCCGACCCCCGCCACGGTATTCCGCCCGCCTACGGCGGCGTGGAGCCGACGGCCGAGTGGGCCGAGGAGATCAAGCGGCTGGCGAAGGCGCGCAACGCCTCGATCCTGGCTCACAATTACCAGCTGCCCGCGATTCAGGACATCGCCGACCATGTCGGCGATTCGCTCGCACTGTCGAGGATCGCCGCGGAGACCGATGCGGACGAGATCATCTTCTGCGGTGTGCACTTCATGGCCGAGACCGCCAAGATCCTGAGTCCAGAGAAGCGGGTACTGATCCCGGACGAGCGAGCGGGCTGCTCGCTCGCCGATTCGATCACCGCGGACGACCTGCGTGCTTGGAAGGCTGAGTTCCCGGACGCGGTCGTCGTCTCGTACGTCAACACCACCGCTGAGGTGAAGGGACTGACGGACATCTGCTGCACCTCGTCGAACGCGGTGGACGTGGTCGCGTCGATCGATCCGGACAAGGACGTGCTGTTCCTGCCGGACCAGTTCCTCGGTGCCCACGTGAAGCGTGAGACGGGGCGCGACAACATTCACATCTGGGCGGGCGAGTGCCACGTGCACGCCGGCATCAACGGCGATGAACTCACCGAACAGACCGAGAGTCACCCCGGCGCCGACCTGTTCATTCATCCCGAGTGCGGGTGCGCCACGTCGGCGCTCTATCTGTCGGGCGAGGGCGTCGTGCCGCAGGAGCGCGTCAAGATCCTCTCCACCGGCGGCATGATCGACGCCGCGCGAGCCACTCACGCCAAGCAGGTGCTGGTGGCGACCGAGGTCGGCATGCTGCACCAGCTGCGTCGTGCGGCGCCGGAGATCGACTTCCAGCCGGTCAACGATCGTGCAGCCTGCCCGTACATGAAGATGATCACCCCGGCGGCGCTGCTGCGATGCCTCACCGAGGGCAAGGACGAAGTCCACGTCGCTCCGGATGTGGCCGCCCGTGCACGGCGCTCGGTGGAGAGGATGATCGCGATCGGCAATCCCGGTAGCGGAGAATAGGCGGAGTGAACTCCTTCATCGGTCAGCAACAGGCAACCGGCGATCTGGATCTCGTCGTCGACGAGGAACTCATCGCTCTGATCCGCACGGCACTCCTGGAGGATCTTCGATACGGTCCCGACATCACCACGCTGGCGACCGTGCCACCGGAGACGGTCGCGGACGCGAAGATCGTCTCCCGCCAGCCCGGCGTGCTCGCCGGCCTGCCGGTGGTCCGGGCCGTGTTCGACGAGGTGATCGGGAGCGATAACTACGTAGTCACCGAGCAACTCGACGATGGCTCGCGCGTCGAACCCGGGTCGGTCGCTCTCGCGCTGCGTGCCCCGGCGACCTCGTTGTTGACCGCGGAGCGTACCGCCCTCAACCTGCTGTGCCATCTGTCCGGTATCGCCACGGCGACGGCTGCGTGGGTCGACGCCGTGGACGGCACGCGTGCACAGATCCGGGATTCGCGGAAGACGCTGCCCGGTATGCGCGCGCTGCAGAAGTATGCGGTCCGGGCGGGCGGCGGAGTGAACCATCGGATGGGTCTCGGTGATGCCGCGCTCATCAAAGACAATCACGTGGTCGCCGCGGGCGGTGTCGCGCAGGCGCTCGAAGCGGTCCGCGCTGCGGCGCCGGATGTTCCGGTGGAGGTGGAGGTCGATTCGCTGGAGCAGCTCGACGAGGTCCTCGAGCTCGCGCCCCAGCTGGTTCTGCTCGACAACTTCGAGCCGTGGCAGACGCAGATGGCGGTGCAGCGCCGAGACACGCGGTCGCCCGAGACGAAGCTCGAATCATCAGGCGGACTGGCACTGGACTCGGCGATGGACTACGCGAGGACCGGTGTGGACTACCTCGCCGTCGGGGCATTGACCCACTCGGTCACGGTCCTCGACTTCGGCTTGGACATGTGACCGACGGTGTTCGCGCACTCCTGTGCCCGGCCGGGTGTGTCCGGTCAGGCGGCCAGGAGTGTGTCGAGGTAGTTCTCGATCCGGGATTCGCTGGGTTCGGGCGGCGGTTGGGGTTGGTGGTCCGGTAGGAGTTCGGCGTGGTGGATCTGGTTGATCCGCCATCCGGGCGGTCTTGTCCCGCCGCGGCTGGTGTTGTCGCTGGGTCGCCAGACGACGCGGCCGGCGTGGGGTCCGTCGATCAGGATCATCGTCTGCCATTGCCCGGGGCGGGGTCCGACGGAGCGATTGTGGCGTCCGCATGCGGCGCCGAGGTGGTCGATGTCGGTGGGGCCGCCGTCGGCCCAG
>NZ_BAAARB010000009.1:0-152267 GCF_039531975.1 Gordonia cholesterolivorans
CCGGTGATGTGGAACCCGGACGTATCCGACGATCGGCGGCCTTGTCGTACCCGACAGGCACAATCAGCTCACAACCATCAATCCGAAACCGCACAGGCCAGGACGTCACCCCGATGAAATTTCGAGGCTAACGGCTGTTCTACGTACTGCCCCATGGCAGCGGCCGGCGGCGGATAGTGTCGTGAGCCGTGGGTGATTCAATGTTGAGCGGGACTGAGGCAGTCGAAATTGCCAGCGAGCTACCAGGGGTCCGTGCATGGGTGTCGCCTATCACCATCACTCCCCTCGGGTTGGGCTTCAGCATCTACGCGAAAACGGACGTTCGCGGCGTTCGCTACGAGGTGTCGGCGTCGACTGAACTCGCGGGCGAAACAGTATGGATCGGCGGCAGCAACTCGGCCTCGACCAAGTTCTCTATGACACAGCTGTGGTGGAAAGTCGACCCGGACCAGGTCCAGTGGCCGCTGGCGATCCGAATTTTTGAGGCTGACGGCCACGACCCGGCAGACCGGCGGCACATCGAGACGTTAACCGCCGCCCGCCGACCCTGACCGATGACGAACGGACCCGCCGATTGCTCGGCGGGTCAAGTCGGCTCCCGCCGACCCGCTCGCAAGATCCGCGAGGTAGGCGTCGGCGCGCGCACCGCTCAGGGCCCGCAGCGACCTCACGACGTCGACAGCACGACCTACGCCGGCTACTCGCACGAGGGCCTGACCGGGCCGTTTTCGGAGCCGCGACCAGATGAGCGGTTCAGGATTCAGGTCAGGTATCAACCTGACCCGTACTTCTTCGGTTGCGACATCGCGCAGCGCCTTCGGGTGGCTCGCTGTCGTTCACCCGCGTCGGCTGAGAATCTCACGGCCCGCTCGGCTCTAGTTGATCTCCATAGAGTGCTGGATCAAACAGGCGATGCGTGGTTCCTTATTGTCGCGGACGTAGGGATGGATATTTGCTGCCGCACCGGACTCTGAGTCGATCTGTCACCAGCGAGTACGCGATGTTTGTCCTTATGACGCCTGCGATCCGTCGCTGATCGAGCGCACGCCCTCGAATCGAAGACTCGGGCCGAGTGGGCGTGCCACACAAATGCAGTCACTACCTCCATCGGATGGTGGCCGACCAGACTCAGGCGACGAACGAGATCGAACAGGTTCGTTCGACCCGGAAGGAGACCGGTCGTCAGGCGATCGAGACGGTGACGAGGCAACCGCTGCGCTTCCGTCTCGCCGAGCGAGGCGTGTCGCTCCTCCAACTGGACGGTGAGTGATCGCTCCTCAACCGACGGTCGCCGCGACGGCGACCAAGACGAACGCCGCGACGATGACCGCGAGCCTGACGTAGTGGAAGCTGTCCCAGCGGCGGGTCTGCTCCCGCCAGTCGTCGGGGTGGTCGTCCGGGGTCCAGCCCGCGGAGCGGTTGTTGACGGGAACGAGAAGCGTGATCGACAAGACAACGCTCAGTGCGAGCAGCGCGGCAGCGGCCAGCGCCAGTGCCGCCGCCGGCGCGCCCCAGGAAGCGGCCGCGAGAGCGGCGGCGAGGATGAGCGATCCGAAGTACCAGAACGGCATCACTCGTCCGAGCATGCGGGCGCCGTGCGCGCGGGCGGCCATCGAGGCGCCGGCGGGCACGGCGAGCGTGATCGGGTTGATCACGAAGGCGACGGAGAATTCGACCCCGACCATGACCCCGATGACGGTGGTGGCGAGAACTGCGAGTACAGGGGACATGCCGACTCCAAAATCTAGCGACACTAGAGTTTCTAGTAATGCTAGGGTAGGCCTCGTCGGGCCGGAGAGCAATAGGCGGAGCGGATATGGCTGAGCGGATGTCGCGTCAGGAACGGTACGAACAGCGGCGCCGCGCGATCCTGGACGCGGCCCGCGAGAGAGCCGACGCCGACGGTTGGGCAGCAGTCACCACGCGGCACCTCGCCGATGCGATCGGCTACACCCAGCCAGTGCTCTACGGTCACTTCCCGGGCGGGAAAGCGGAGATCATGCTGGCAGTGGCGCTCGAGGGCTTCGTCGAGCTGACACGGCGGTGCCGTACCGCTCTCGACGAGGGCGGCGACCGCGGCGCGGTCGAACCCGTGGCCGAGGCCTATCTGGAGTTCAGCCGTGACCACCCGGCGATCTACGAAGCGATGTTTCAGCAGGCCATCGACGCCGAGTTCGCCAGCGCCGATTCGCCGGCAGACCTGCGGGCGGGATTCGAGGTGCTGGCGGAGACGATCGGCGACGACGAGGGCGGCGCGGCCACCGAGGTCTTCTGGGGTGCGCTGCACGGAATCACGGTCCTGGAGCGCGCCGGCCGCATGAGGCCCGAATATCGCGCGCAGCGGATCGCGGAGTTGAGCAGCCGTTACGCCGTGCGGCGGCGCTGACCGCCGCGTCGACGTACGCTGCGCATGTGCGCTCTCCGATCCCCGACTATCTCGCCGAAGCTCTCGGTTCGGTCGAGTTCGACCAGTCCGGCGCCACCGCCGACTACATCCCCGAACTGGCCGACGCCGACCCCGACCGGCTGGCCGTGTCGTTCTGCACCGAGGACGGCCGCCGCTACTCGCAGGGCGACGCCGACGTCGAGTTCAGCATTCAGTCCATCTCCAAACCGTTCGTGTACGCGCTCGCCCTGGCCGATCGGGGATTCGACGATGTCCTCGCGAAAGTGGGGGTGGAGCCCACCGGCGACGCCTTCAACGAACTCTCGCTCGAACCCGGCACCGGCCGCCCGCTGAACCCGATGATCAACGCCGGCGCGATCACCGTGCACACCCTCGTCGGACCGCCCGACGCGACGCCGGAAGCGCGCAACGCGCGGATCGTGGACGGGCTCAGTGCCTTCGCCGGGCGTCGCCTGAGTGTGGACCAGCGGGTGTACGAGTCGGAGATCTCATGCGCCTACCGCAACCGGGCGCTGGCGAACATGTTGCGCGCCAACGAGATCATCGATGAGGGGCCGCTGGTGGCCGTCGCCGGATACACGCGGCAGTGTTCGTTGTTGGTCACCGTCGAGGATCTGGCGATGATGGCGGCGACGCTGGCCAACAGGGGCGTCAATCCGGTGACGGGTGCGCCGGTGGTGTCGGCCGCGGTGGTGCGTCAGACGTTGAGCGTCATGGCCACGTGCGGAATGTACGACGGCGCCGGCGACTGGATGACCCGCGTCGGGATCCCGGCGAAGAGCGGCGTCTCGGGCGGGCTGATCGGCGCGCTTCCCGGTCAGGCCGGCATCGCGACCTTCTCTCCTCGGCTCGACCGGCACGGCAACAGCGTGCGCGGCGTCGACCTGTTCCGGCGCTTCACATCCGATATGGGAATGCACTTGATGGAGGTGCCGCCCGCGGGTCCGTCGGTGGTGCGCAGTCGGCGCGAGTTCGGTCACGGACCGTCGGGTGTCGAGGTGGTGTCGCTGCAGGGGGAGATCCGGTTCGCCGGCGCCGAACGCATCGTCCGGGAGTTGGCGGACGCGCCGCCGACGCGCAAGCGGGTCGCGATCAACCTCATGCGGGTCAGTTCGGTCGGCGACGTGGGACGCCGCATGATCCTGGAGGCGGTGCGCCGACTGACTCTCGACGGCCTCGACGTCTACCTGATCGATCCCGACCGCGTGTTGCCCGATCCCGACCCCGGAGAGGGCGGCCGGGTGACCGTGGTGAGCGGCCGCGACGACATCCGGCGCCTGATGAGCAAGTGAGGCCGATCCGGACCCCTGCTCGTCCCGTCGCGGCAGGCAACTACGCTGTGCGTCGACAGTATTGTTCCGGCCGTCGTCGCGGCGGCCCTGCGGTTTGGAGTACTTGTGAATCTCATCGGCGTTATCGGCGGCGGAACCATGGGAGCTGGCATCGCTGAGGTGTGCGCGAAGGCCGGCAGCGACGTGCTGGTCCTCGAGACGAAGCAGGAGTTCGCCGATGCGGCGGCGGAGCGCATCGCGAAGTCGATCGGGCGCGGTGTCGCCAAGGGCAAGATCTCGCAGGAGGACGCCGACGCGGCTATCGCCCGTGTGAAGGTGACCCTCGACGTCAATGAGTTCGCCGACCGCGAACTGGTCATCGAAGCGGCACCCGAGGTCGAGTCGATCAAGCACGACATCTTCGCCAAGCTCGACGCCGTGGTGAAGCCGGAGGCCATCCTCGCCACCAATACCTCGTCGATCCCGATCATCAAGATCGCCGCCGCCACCAGCCGTCCCGAGCGCGTCGTCGGCGTCCACTTCTTCAACCCGGTCCCGGTGATGCCGCTGGTGGAGATCATCTCCGCGCTCACCACCGCGCCGGAGACCGCCGCCGCGGTCACCGACTACGCCAAGAACGTGCTCGGCAAGACCACCGTGCAGGCCGGCGACCGCTCGGGCTTCATCGTCAACGCGCTGCTGATCCCGTACCTGTGCCAGGCGATCCGGATGTACGACTCGGGCTACGCCAGCGCCGAGGACATCGACGCCGCGATGAAGGGCGGCTGCGGTTACCCGATGGGCCCGTTGACCCTCTGCGACACCGTCGGCCTCGACATCTGCCTGGCCGCCGCCGAGTCGCTGTACGCGGAGTTCGCCGAGCCGCACTTCGCGCCGCCGGCACTGCTGCGCCGCATGGTCGACGCGGGTCGTCTCGGCCGCAAGAGCGGCCGCGGCTTCTACGACTACAGCTAGCCGACACCTGCACGGAGCCCCTCGGCCGGAATCCCTCCGGCCGAGGGGTTTCGTCGTATCCGGACAGCTTCGGCGCCCGACAGTCTCTGCGCCAGACCGTCTCAGCGACCGCCGGCCTGCAACCGGAGTCCGGACAGCAGCAGGTCGAGGCCGGCGCGGAACTGCTCGGCGTCGTCGTGCACGGCGAACTCGTCGACGGTGTAGTGGATGAACGGATACTGATCGGGGTCGAGGGATCGCCACTGGTCGGCGAAGTGCTCGATGTACTCCGAGCGGCTCATCGTGCCGTCGAGCACGGCCGCGGGCGGCTGCTGTCCGAGGTCGGTGGCCGTTCCGATGACGAATCCGAGAACGGCCGAGACACCGTGGAAGGTCTCTCGCGGCCCGAGGCCCAGCCGCATCACATGACGGCCGAGCCGCTCGTACATCTGCAGTCCGTTGGGCTGGGTGCCGGTGTCGCGCATCAGGTATCCGCCCAGCCAGGGCCGGTCGACCACGGTGTCGAACAGCGCGACCGCCACCGCCCGGAGGTCGGCGATCGGATCGTCGGTGTCGTCGAAGTCATTGGTCCGGATGAGCACCTCGCCGAGCACGTGGTCGGCGGCCCGGTCGAGCAGTTCCTCCTTGCTCGAGACGTACCAGTAGATGCTTGCGACGCCGCCGCCCAGGCGTGCCGCGAGCGCGCGGAAGGTCAGCGCGGACTCGCCCGACTCGTCGAGCAGTGCGACGGCCTCTCCGATCACCGTGTCCATCGAATGGGAAGCGCGGCGGCGGCCCACTCGTCGCTGCGGGCGGTCGTGCTCGGGAACAGTCATGAATCCTCCTCCCTTGCATCCTATCGAACGTCGTTCTATTGTATCGAACAAGGTTCGATAACCGAACGTCGTTCGATAAGGAGGTGTCTCATGACTGACGTCGCCGAGACCTCGCGCTCCGGGACCGCACGATCCCGGACCTACACATCCGTCCGTGCCGCCTGGATGCCGATGGCCGCCCTGTGCCTGGCGTTCTTCGTCGAGATGGTCGACAACACGTTGCTCTCGATCGCACTGCCGACCATCGGGCGTGATCTGGGCAGCGGCACCACCGCGCTCCAATGGGTCACGGGCGCCTATTCGCTGACCTTCGGGGGTCTGCTGCTGACCGCCGGATCGATGGCCGACAAACTGGGGCGACGACGGGTTCTGCTCGTCGGGCTCGCCGCCTTCGGCGTGATCAGCCTCGGCGTTCTCGCCGTCTCCTCGACGGGCGAACTGATCGCCCTGCGCGCGCTGCTCGGCGTCGCCGCCGCCGCGATGGCCCCGATCACCAACTCGCTGGTCTTCCGCCTCTTCGACGACGCGGCGCTCCGCATGCGCGCGATGACGCTGATGATCGTCGTCGGCATGAGCGGCTTCATCCTCGGTCCGGTGCTGGGCGGAACGGCGCTGGCACACGTCGGCTGGGAATGGCTTCTCCTGGTCAACGCCCCGATCGCGCTGATCGCGTGGATCGGTGTCCGGCTCGGGGTCCCCGCCGACGATCCGCAGGATCTCACCGGAGATCGTCTCGATCTGCCGGGCGCGGCCCTGAGCATTCTCGCGATCGGTCTCGGGTGCTACACCCTCACCGCGGGTGTGGAGCACGGCTGGACGTCCGGCCCGGTATGGGCGTCGGCGGTCGGGGCGGCGGTCGCCCTCGGCGCCTTCGTGTGGCATGAGCGCCGCACCCCCGAACCGATGCTCGACCTCGGCGTCTTCGCCGACGGCACCGTGCGGGGAGCGGCGATCGCGCAGGTGGGTACGTCGATCGCGATGGCCGGTGTGATGTTCGGCCTGATTCTGCACTTCCAGTACGCGTACGGGTGGAGTCCGATGCGGGCGGGACTGGCGAACCTGCCCCTCATCATCACGATGATTCTCGCGACCCCGCTCTCGGAGTACCTGGCGAAGAGATTCGGTCATCGGATCGCGTGTGTGATCGGCGCCGGATTCCTCGCGGGCTCGCTCGCCGGACTCGCGTGGGCCGTCGACCACGGTTACCCGGCGATCGCCGTCTTCATGGTGACGCTGACGATCGGTCTGCGGACGGTGATGACGATCTGCGCGGTGGCGCTGGTCGGAGCGATGCCGAGCAACCGGACGTCGATCGGCACCGCGCTCAACGACAGCGCGCAGGAGATCGGCACCAGCGTGGGCACCGCGGTGATCGGCACGATGATCGCCGCGCTGGTCACGACCAGTCTGCCGCCGGGCGTGTGGGGCAGCGACCTCGTCGCCTCGTTCTTCCGCGGCGAGCGCATCGCATTCGCGGTGCTCGCGGTGGTGGTCGGGGTGGTCTCCGTGTGGGGCGCGTTGGCGTTGACCGATTCGCGAGCCACCGACGAGCACCCGTGAGCCGCCCCGTCGAGCGCGCGCCCGCGGATGCGACGATGGACCGATGACCGCAACGCTCGTCGCCAAGGACGTCTCCGGTGGGTACGCCCATCGGGTGCTGTTCGATCATCTCGACCTCACGGTGGCGCCCGGCGATGTGGTCGGGGTGGTCGGCGCCAACGGTGCCGGGAAGACGACGCTGCTCCGCATCCTCGCCGGTGATCTCGCACCGCTGGAGGGAACGGTGGTGCGGGCGCCGTCGGACGCCTTCGTGGGCTGGTTGCCTCAGGAGCATGAGCGGGTGCCGGGCGAGACGGTGGGCCAATACGTGGCCCGACGGACCGGTTGCGCGGCGGCGACGGCCGCGATGGACGCGGCCGCGGCGGCGCTGGCCGACGGGACCGGGGACGAGGCCTACTCCGCGGCCCTGGATCATTGGCTCGCGACCGGAGCTGCGGATCTCGACGAACGCCTGCCCGCGGTGCTCGCCGAGCTGGGATTCGACACGACCGCCGGCGCACCCGAGTCGGCGCTGATGACCGGTCTCTCCGGAGGTCAGGCCGCGCGCGTGGGCTTGGCGGCGCTGCTGTGCTCCCGCTTCGACATCGTCCTTCTCGACGAGCCCACCAACGATCTCGACCTCGACGGCCTGGCCCGGCTGGAAGAGGTCGTCGCCGGCATGCGCGGCGGCGTGGTCCTCGTGAGCCACGACCGGGAGTTCCTGTCGAGGAGTGTGACCCGCGTCCTGGAACTCGACCTGGCACAGCACACGAACACCGTCTTCGGCGGTGGATACGAGAGCTACCTCCAGGAGCGGGAAGTGGCGCGCCGGCACCGACGCGAGGCCTACGAGGAATACGCCGAGAAGAAGGCCGACCTCGTGGCACGGGCTCGGACGCAGCGGGAGTGGTCGAGCCAGGGCGTGCGGAACGCGATGCGCAAGAATCCCGACAACGACAAGGTGCGTCGCAAGGCGGCCACTGATTCGAGTGAGAAGCAGGCGCAGAAGGTACGGCAGATGGAGAGCCGGATCGCGCGCCTCGAAGAAGTCGTCGAGCCGCGCAAGGAGTGGGTTCTCGAGTACTCCATCGGAACGGCGCCGCGGTCGAGTTCGGTGGTGTCCACTCTCAACGACGCCGTCGTCCGGCAGGGCGAGTTCGTTTTGGGTCCGGTGTCACTGCAGGTGAACGCTGGTGAGCGCATCGGCATCACCGGTCCCAACGGTGCGGGGAAATCAACGCTGCTGGGGTTGATCCTGGGGCGCATCGAGCCAGACTCCGGCACCGCAGCCCTGGGCGCGAATGTCGCCATCGGTGAGGTCGACCAAGCGCGTGCGCAGTTCTCCGGACCCGAGTTGCTCGCGGACCGCTTCGAGGAACTCGTCTCGGAGTCCACAACCGAGGAGGTGCGGACGCTGCTGGCGAAGTTCGGACTGCGAGCCGATCACGTGGGGCGTCCGACCGCCGACCTCTCGCCCGGCGAGCGCACCCGGGCGGCGCTCGCGTTGCTGCAGGTCCGCGGCGTCAACGTGCTGGTGCTCGACGAGCCGACCAACCACCTCGATCTGGCCGCGATCGAGCAACTCGAATCCGCGCTCGACACCTACGACGGCGCACTGCTGGTCGTGACCCACGACCGCCGGATGCTGGAGAACGTCCACGTCGACCGCCGTTGGGACGTCCAGGACGGTCGTGTCCGCGAACTCTGACCGAGGTGCTGCGGAGATCAGTCGTGCGGGCCTCACCCGAGGGCGATCTTCCCTCGACGACCCGCGACGCGCATGATCTCGGCAGTGGCTCAGGACTCCGCGCGCAGACGCTGCTCGATCCTCTCCACCTTCTCGGTGAGCTGACCGGAGAATCCTTCGCGCATGTCCGCTTTCAGCACCAGACTCACGCGCGGACTGTGCGCGGCCACGGCCTCGCAGGCCGCTTTGATGACGGCCATGCACTCGTCCCAGTCTCCTTCGACGGTGGTGAACATCGAGGTCGTCTCGTTGGGAAGGCCGGAGGCGCGTACCACCCGGACCGCCTCCGCGACGGCCGCGCTGACCGATCCGTCGGGGTCGTCACTGGTTCCGGGAGCGATGGAGAAAGCGAAGAGCATGGCCTCAGGCTACGCGCCCGCCCGGGCTGGGAGCGCCCGTCGAATACCGCTGTCCGCCGTGGGGGAGTCGTGGACAATCGGGGGCATGAGCTACACGTTGGCGTTCTGGTCGGGAGGCGATTCCGCGGACTGCGGCGAGACCTACAACAGGTTGAACAGCGGTGAGAGGGTCGCGGCCGTCCGCCCCGTCGACGCCGCGGCCGTCGAGGGCGCCATCGGAGACCTCGACCGTTGGTCTCGCAATCAGAACATGCTCTACCCGCCGGGAGGGACCGCCGCGGACGGACCGGCCTTCGACGTTTTCATGGACGATCAACTCGTGGTCTTCACCGGCTACGGCGTCGAGCCGCACGACATCAACGTGGTGATCGACGTGATGCGCTCGCTCGGCTTCCGGCTGTACGACCCGCAGACTCTGGAGCGGTTCGAGTAACTCGGGACGCGTCCGGCCGATGCGATCGGTACGGTACGAGCGGTGAACACCTGCACCCGTCACCCCCGCATCCTGCTGATCCGCCACGGGGAGACCGAGTGGTCACGGACGGGCAGGCACACCGGGCGCACCGATATCGGATTGACGCAGACGGGAGAGGTGCAGGCGGGTGCGCTGGCGGGCATCGCCCAGCGTCTCGGGCTGGAGGATCCGTACGTCATCTCCTCGCCGCGCCGCCGTGCCCGGCGCACGGCGGAACTGGCAGAGTTGGCGCCCGACGAGGTCGGCGAGGACTTCGCCGAATGGGACTACGGCGACTATGAGGGGATCACCCGATCGCAGATCCGCGCGGAATACGAGCCGGACTGGTCGATCTGGACGCACGGAGCGCCCGGAGGTGAGTCCGTCCAGGAGATGACGCAGCGCGTCGATCGGGCAGTGCGGTACGTCGAGGCCGAACTGGTCCGCCGTGACGTGGTGGTCGTTTCGCACGGGCACTTCTCCCGGTCGTTCATCTGTCGCTATCTCGGCTGGCCGATCGTCTACGGTGCGGCCGTCGACCTGCGCCCGGCGGGATCGGCACTGCTCGCGGATGTGGAGGGCGAACGGCGCATCGAGCTGCTCACGGGCCCGGCCGGCGCGTGACTCGGGCGGCGCGCCGACGACACAAAACAAGCGCTTGTGACTTTTTCTTCGTGAGGTTACGGTGATCCACATCACGCACCACAGCGGCGCCGCCGCGCGAATCGATGGGATCGTCATATGGACAACGGCATCGGCAACTGGCCCACCCTGCACCGGGTGCGGCATCCACACCGCGTCGCACTGATCGACGCGACGACCGGCGCCGAGTACACCTTCGAACAACTGGATCTCCGGACCAACGCGCTGGCCGACGCCTTGCGCTCGCGCGGCATCGGCCGAGGAGACCGGGTCGCGCTCCTCGCTCTCAACAGCACCCACATGCTCGAGGTGGTCTTCGCCGTCGCCAAACTCGGTGCGGTGGCCGTACCGATCAACTGGCGACTGCAGGCCCCCGAAGTGCAGTACATCCTCAACGACTCCGGTGCCCGCCTCCTGTTCGTCTCACCCCAGACTGCGGCCCTCGCCCGTGCCGCGGCCGAGGGAACCGAGGTGTCCGGGATCGTCGAGATCCCGTCGGGCGAGCAGCGTGCCGCCGGCGAGCCCTCGGAGTACGAGGCACTCATCGCCGAGGGCAGCGACGAGCGGGTGCCGGTCGACGTCGCCGCCGACGACCTGTCGATGCTCATGTACACCTCGGGGACCACCGGCTTTCCGAAGGGAGCGATGCTGACCCACGCCAATCACCACTGGAACGGCATCAACAACCTCACCGCCGGCGACGGCGTCGGACCGCGCGATGTCAACATCGCCTCGGCGCCCCTGTTCCACATCGGTGCGCTGGGCGTCATCACGCTGCCGTTGCTCTACATCGGGGGAACCACCGTGGTGCTGGAGACCTTCACTCCCGACGCGTGGCTCGACGCGGTCGCGAAACATCGGGTCAGCGTGGCGTTCGCGGTGCCCGCGATGTGGGCCGCGATCGATGCCTCGCCGGCTGTCGAGACCGCGGACCTGAGTTCCCTGCGGTTCGGCATCTCCGGTGGTGCGCCGTGCCCGGTGGTGCTGATCGAGAGTCTCACGCGGCACGGCGTTCGGCTCTGCGAGGGTTTCGGCCTCACCGAGACCGCTCCGAACGTCTGCGTTCTGGAGGTCGACGAGGCCGTCGCGTACGCGGGATCGGTCGGCAAGCCGGTGCTCCATATGGAGATGAAGGTGGCCGACGGTGAGGGAGACGAGGTGCCGCCGGGCGTGATCGGCGAGCTTCTGGTTCGCGGTCCCAACGTCTTCGTCGGCTATTGGAACAAGCCCGAGGCCACGGCCGAGGCGCTGCAGGACGGCTGGTTCCACACCGGCGATCTCGCCACCTGCGACGAGGCGGGGTACTACCGGATCGTCGACCGGAAGAAGGACATGATCGTCACCGGCGGAGAGAACGTCTACGCCTCGGAGGTGGAGCAGACGATGTACCGGCATCCGGCCGTCGCGGAGGTCGCGGTGATCGGCCTGCCCGACGAGAAATGGGGCGAGTCGGTGACCGCGGTGGTCGCCGCCAAACCGGCCGCACAGGTGTCCGAAGCGGAGCTGATCGCCTGGACCCGCGAGCGGATCGCCCACTTCAAGAGCCCGCGGGCGGTGCACTTCGTCGACGTGCTGCCGCGCACAGCCACCGGAAAGGTGCTCAAGCGTGAACTGCGTCTGCGCTGGAGCGGCGACGAATCCGCGGTGCGGCGGTGACCGGAGACGCCGATCTCGGCGATCACTGGCGGAGCGTGTCACAGGTGGCGGCCCCGCGGTGTCCCATGGGTGTCTGATCGAGAACAACACCTGGGAGGTCGTCATGAAGATCGTGATCGTGGGAGCGGGGTACGCGGGGACGATGGCCGCGAACCGGTTGGCGCGACGGGCGCGCGGCGCCGAGATCGTCGTCGTCAATCCACGCCCGGAGTTCGTGGAACGCATCCGACTGCACCAAGTGGTCGCGGGCAGCGGGACCGCGGCCCACCCGTTGACCGAGATGCTCGACGAGTCGGTGACGACCCGGATCGCGGCGGTGACGAAGATCGCGGACGGTTCGGTGGCCCTGAGCGACGGCGGCGCGCTGGAGTTCGACCGCCTCGTCTATGCGGTCGGCGGTGCACCGAGCGCTCCGGAGGGAGCCGTGGACGTCGGCGCGCCCGAGTCGGCTGCCGTGGCCGCCGAACGACTGCGCTCCCTGCCGGACGGAGCCTCGGTCGACGTCGTCGGAGGTGGGCTGACGGGGGTGGAGACCGCGACGGAGATCGCGGCTCGGCGCCGCGACGTGCGGATCCGGCTCTTCAGCGATGCGCCGATCGCCCGATCGCTCGGCGCGAAGGCCCGAGCGCAGGTCGCCGAGGTGCTCGCCGGGCACGGCGTCGAGGTGGTCCGACAGCGGTGGTCGGGCGGACGGGACGCGGCGCTGACGGTGTGGGCCAACGCGAGCCGGGTGGGCGAGCTGGCTCTGCAGAGCGGGCTGGAGGTGAACGACGCCGGCCGCGTCGTGGTGGACGATCATCTGCGCAGCGTCAGCGATCCGCGGGTGATCGCGGTCGGCGACGGAGCGGCGGTTCCGGGATCGCGCATGAGCTGCCAGGCCGCGATTCCGCAGGGGGTGTACGCGGCGGATCTGATCGCCGCCGACTTCACGGGCCGGTCGCACAAGCCCTATTCCGTCGCGTTCGTGGCGCAGTGCGTGTCGCTCGGCCGCTCCGACGGCGTGATCCAGCGGGTGCACCGCGACGACAGTCCGGCGAGCCTCTGGCTACGCGGGCGCACGGCCGCGGCGATCAAGGAGCAGGTGTGCCGCAGCACGGTGCACACCGTCCGTGCCGGTCGGTACGCGTGGAAGCCGGGCGCGGCATGAGCGCCCCAGAGCCACCCGGAGTCGCGGAGTTCACCGAGCACCGTCCCCTGCTGTTCTCGATCGCTTACGAGATCCTCGGGTCCGTCGCCGACGCGGAGGACGTACTGTCCGAGAGCTGGCTGCGCTGGCAGGAAGGCGACCGGTCGGAGGTCGAGAACCCGCGCGCGTACCTGGCGCGGATCGTGACCCGACAGGCGTTGAACGCCGCGCGGGCGTCGTCGCGACGACGCGAGACATACGTCGGTCCGTGGCTGCCGGAACCGCTCGAGTCGATTGCCGAGGACTCCGGACTCGACCACGTCCTGTCCGGCGAAGCCGTCACGACCGCGATGCTCCTCGTCCTCGAGTCGCTCACTCCTGACGAGCGCGCGGTCTTCGTGCTGCGCGAGGTCTTCGACTTCGGGTACGCCGAGATCGCCGACGCGATCGGAAAGTCACAGCCTGCGGTCCGGCAGATCGCGCATCGCGCACGAAACCACGTCCGTGCCCGACGCCCCGCCGCGGTCGCCGACCCCGAGGATGCGCGGGCGGTGGCCGAGCGGTTTCTGACCGCGGCCGCCACCGGCGATCTCCAGGAACTCATGGACACGCTCTCTCCGGGTGTGGTGTACATGGGCGACGGTGGCGGCGTCGTGGCGGCGGCGCGCCGGCCGATCGAAGGTGCGGCCCGGGTGGCGCGGATGGCGACCGGACTCTTCGCCAAGGCACCGACCCTGGGTGAGGTGGGGATGCGGATGACGGTCGTGAACGGCATGCCGTCGTTGGTGGTGACGATCGACGGGGATCTCGACAGCGTGGTCTCGGTCGAAGTGATGGGAGAGAAGGTGACGGCGGTGTACGCGGTGCGGAATCCGGTCAAACTCGACGGGCTCCGCTGACTCGCCTCGTCGCCGCCCGCCCGTACGATCCGTACGCTGGAGAGGGTGTTAGAGATCCTCTTCATCCTCGTCATCGCGCTGATCGCCGTCGGAGTGTTTTCGATGATGCGCAACCGCACCGCCACTGCCCAATCCGGACGCGTTTCTCTCGACGACGCCAAGGCCGATGCGCGGCAGGCGATCGAACGACTCGGCGGCCAGGTGTACTCGCTCGACCCGGGCGACGACCCGGCTGCCAAGCAGGCACTCGCCGACGCGGGCGAGCGGTTCACCGCGGCCGGCTCGCAGATCGAGCAGGCGTCCAGTCCCGCTCAGGCCGGACTCGCCAAGCAGACCGCCGTGGAAGGCCTGTACTACATTCGCGCGGCCCGCACCGCACTGAAACTCGATCCGGGTCCCCCGATCCCCGAACTCGAGGGACAGCGCGCGGCCGGATCGGTGACCGAGGAGCGGTCGGTGGAGTTCGACGGCCGCACCGTCGAGGCGTCGCCGAAGCCGTCCAGCCAGACGCCCAACTACTATCCGGGCGGTCGCGTGGCGGGACGTCCGGTGCCCGCGGGCTGGTACTCCGAGCCGTGGTGGCGTCCGGCGCTCATCGGCGGTGCGTGGGGCGTGGGATCGGCGCTGCTGTTCAGCTCCTTGTTCTCCGGAATGGCGGGTGTCCCGCACGGGGTCGCCGACGCCGACATGGCCGGCGGCGACTACTCCGACGGCGGGGACGGCGGCGGCGACAGCGGGGACGGCGGCGGAGACCTCGGCGACGGCGGCGGTTTCGACGGCGGCTTCGGTGGTTTCGACGGCGGGGACTTCGGTGTTTTCGGGGGCGGCGACTTCTTCTGACCGGCAGCTGATCGGGGGTGGCGCACCGCATCGGCCCGCTGGGTGCCTGAGGGCGGTGCCGTCGGCATTACCATCGAGACATGCTTGATGGGCTTCGGTCAGCGGACATCCGGATGGTCGTCGCCGACATGGACGGAACGCTGCTCGACGACGCCGGCCGGGTTCCCGACGCCTTCTGGCCGATCCTCGATGAGTTGACCGGACGCGGTATCGCGTTCGTCCCGGCGAGCGGTCGGCAGTACTACACCCTCGAGGAGATCTTCGCCCCGCACCGCGGCACACTCTCGTACGTCGCCGAGAACGGCAGCATGGTGATGCACGAGGGCAGTCTGTTGACGTCGTCGACCATCGATCCCGCGCTGGTCGCCTCGGTCATCGACACCGTCCGCGAGGCCGATCGGCACGGGCGCGATCTCCGACTGCTCGTGCACCGGACCGACGGAGCCTTCATCGAGTCCGACGACGCCGAGTTCGTCGTTCACGCTCGCCGGTACTGCGTTCGGCTGGAGCATGTGGCCGATCAGGCCCAGGTCGACGGCGATGTGGTCAAGCTCGCGATCTACGACTTCGCCGACGCGGAGTCGAGTGCCGCGGAACTGTTCGCTCCGCTGGTCGGCGACCACAAACTCGCCGTGTCGGGGAGCCACTGGATCGACATCACCGCGCCGGGGACACACAAGGCCACCGGTGTCCGGGAACTGCAGGCTCTTCTCGGCGTGGGCCCCGAGCACACGGTCGTCTTCGGCGACTACCTGAACGATCTCGAGATGCTCGAGGCCGCACGGTGGTCGTTCGCGATGGCCAATTCGCACCCCGACGTGCTCGAACGTGCGCGGTTCCGGGCTCCCAGCAACGTCGACGCAGGCGTGGTCACGGTGCTCCGACAGATGCTGGCCGGACGGTGAGGTCCGCGCATCGGCGGGAGATCGCGCTCGCGGTGACGCTCTCCGGAATCGCCGGTTACCTCGACGCGGTCGGCTTCTTGGAACTCAAGGGATCGTTCGTGTCGTTCATGAGCGGCAACACCACCGAACTCGCCACGCAACTCGGCACCGGTCGCCTCGGCGGTGCGGGCACCGTGGCATCGATCCTCGCCATGTTCTTCTGCGGTGCCGTGATCGGTGCGATCGCCGCGCGGTTCTGGGACGGCCGGACCACCGTTCTCCTCACCACCACCGTTCTGCTGGCGGCGAGCGCCCTGGCCTGTGTGTTCGTGGCTCCGTCGTCCGCCTTCGCGATCGGACTGCCCGCGGCGATGGGTGCGATGAACTCCACCTTCCTGAGGAAGGGCGAGGTGAGCATCGGCCTGACCTACATGACGGGGACGCTCGTGAAGGCCGGACAACAACTCGTCGAGGCGTTCACCGGCGGTCCCCGCATGCTGTGGCTCCGGAACCTGTCCCTGTGGTTCGCGCTCGCCGTCGGCGGAATGATCGGGGCGGCCACCCACAATCTGACCGGGCCGACTTCGGCCGTGTGGATCTCCGTCGCGGCGATGCTCGTCGTCACGTCCGCGACCGTCGCGGTGCGGCGACGGACCGGGAGGTTCGGCGTGCCGAGTGCCGGGCACGCGGCGCGCGAGACCCGCGTCGTGCACGATCCGCCGAGCCCGGATGAGGTTTCGTAGCATGAGTGGCATGTCATCGGACGCCGCAGACCTCGCCGCGAGACTCCTCGACGCTCACGTCGATTACGAGCGCCGCCGGCTCACCGACCCCGTGGCGTTCGCGGCGCTGGTGGAGGAGGAGATCACGGCGTTCCTCGACGCCGCAGACCAGCTGCCGCTCGAAGATGCCGTCTCCCGCGATCTGGTCAAGGCCGTCGCACGCAAGTACGCGATCGCATTCCCGGTCGACGGCGCGATCCCCGGTCTCGTCGGCACCGTCGCCTCACGGATCTACGAGTACTCGACTGGCGACGACACCCGGCTCGGTGACGTCCTCGAGAGGCGCCGTTACGAGGAACTGGCGGCCGGCGTCGCCGAGTTGGGTCTGTCGCGGCGGATGCTCAAACGCGTCCTCGACAGTCCGGCGACCGAGGATGCGTGCGTGGAGGCGATCCAACGGGCGGTCGACTCCTCCCGGATGCCGGGCCCGGTGGCGACCGTCGTCGATTCGATGGTCGAGCGAGTCGCGAGACACTGCGCTCGCACGGTGCTCGCAGCCAACCGCGCCGAAGCCGATCATCTCGTGCTCGACGCCGCTCGCGAGGTATGGCTCGCCGGCGCCGATCAGAGCGTCGGTGACGTGCGCGACGTGCTGAGCAGTTCGGATGTCGAAGACGCAGTGGTGCTGGTCTTCGAGTTCTGGCGTACGTTCCGCGAGACGCCGTTCTTCCGGGCGATTCTCGACGAGGGCGTCGACGAGGTCTTCGACACCTACGGCGCCACCTCGCTGTCGGATCTGCTCGACGAGTTGGGCGTGGGGCGCGACGACCTGGTGGAGGAGGCGATGCGGTTCGGTCCGCCCGTCATCGCACGGATCGACGCCGACGGGTTCGTCGAGGCGGCTCTGCGCCGCCGGTTGAGCCCGTTCTACACCTCTGCGGAGTTCGCAGCGCTGGTCGGCCGCTGAGGCAGTGCCCCGCGTCAGAGGATCTGCGACAGGAACGTCTTCAGGCGGTCGCTGCGCGCATCGGTGAAGATCTGTTCCGGTGCCCCGGTCTCCACCACCATTCCCTCGTCCATGAACACGACGTGGTCGGAGACGTCGCGGGCATAGCCCATCTCGTGCGTCACCACGATCATCGTCATGCCCTGTTCGGACAGATCGGTCATCAACGCGAGCACACCCTTGACCAGCTCCGGGTCCAAGGCGCTGGTGGCCTCGTCGAAGAACATGATCTGCGGATGCATGGCCAGCGCACGGGCGATGGCCACGCGCTGCTGCTGTCCGCCCGAGAGGGTCGAGGGCCGCGCGTCGGCCTTGTGCGCCAATCCCACCGACTCGAGTTGGGCGATGGCGAGCGCCCGCGCCTCGTCCTTGCCGAGGCCGAGCAGTTTGCGCGGACCGAGTTCCACATTCTGCGCCACGGTGCGGTGCGGGAACAGATTGAACTGCTGGAACACCATGCCGATCCGGCGGCGCAGTTGATCCGGGTCGTCCTTCAGGACGCTGCGGCCGTCGATCAAGATATCGCCCTGTTGCGGCTCGTGGAGCCGGTTGAGAACACGCAGGAGCGTGGACTTGCCCGATCCGGACGGACCGATGACCGTGGTGGTGGTGCCGGCCTCCACATGGATGTCCACGCCGCGCAGGACGTGGTTGTCGCCGAAGCTCAGGTGCAGGTCCTGCCCGGTGAGGGAGACCGCGGCACCGCGATCGACGAGGGGATGCGAGTTCGCCACGATGCTCACGCCTTTCCAGTGCGCAGACGGTTGTCGATGTAGTTGACGAGGTGGGTCAGCGGCACCGTCATCACGAGATACAGCAGGCCTGCGGCCAGCAGCGGGGTGAGATTGCCGCTGTTGGCGTTGAAGTCCTTGCCCACGGCGAACAGTTCCCGCTGCATCAGCGTCAGACCCAGGAAGTAGATCAGCGACGAGTCCTTGATGAGCACGATGAACTGGTTGACCAGAGCCGGAAGGACGCGTCGGACGCCCTGGGGGATCACTACCAGTCGCATGGATCGGCGGTAGGAGAAGCCGAGCGCCCGCGCGGCCTCCATCTGACCCGATTCCACGCTCTGGATGCCGGATCGGAAGATCTCGCCGATATAGGCGGCGGCGAGCAGGGCGAGGGCCACCGAGCCGAGCCAGAAGGGATTGCCGCCGGTCAGGTTCTTCACCACCGGCCCGAATCCCAGGCCGACCATCAGAATGACGACGACGGCGGGCAGGCCGCGGAAGATATCGGTGTAGACGCGGGCCGGCCAACGCAGCCACCGGCTGCGCGACATCCCGGCCATCGCCAGGAGCATGCCGCCGACGGTGCCCAGGATTCCCGACGTGATCGCGATCTTCAGGGTGTTCGGCAGACCGGTCTTGATCAGTTCGGGCAGTGCCTTGGTGAACTGTTCACCGCTGAAGAAGGTCTCGCGCAGTTGCTGCCACGTGCTCTTCGGCGCGGCGTCGGCGGCGTCGGTTTTCGGCTTGCCCTCATTCGCCTTCGCGATCGCTTCGAAGTCGGGCAGCACCGGCTTCGGCGCGGCCTTGGAGCCCGGCTTCCAGCCGTCCGGAAGCGGTCGCGGCGCCCAATCGCTGTACAGGCGAGCCCAGGTGCCGTCCGCGATGATCGCGTCGAGCCCGCTGTTCAGCGCGTCGACGAGCGGTTGATTGCCCTTGGCGACGGCCCACGCGGTGAAGTTGTTGATGCTGAAGGTGTTCTCCAGGATCTTCATTCCGTCTGCGGCCTGAACGGTGCCCTCGGCCTGCTGGCTCGGGGCCACCCATGCGTCGATCTGACCGGATTTCAGGTTTGCGTATGCGGTCGCATAGTCCGGGAACTTCACCGCGCTCAGCTTGAGGGTGTTCGTGACGTAGTCGTCCTGAACCGTGCCCTGAACGACGCCGATCCGGGTGCTCGGGTTGAGATCGCCGAAGCTCTGCACCCGGCCGTTCGCCGGGCCGGCCAGAGCGAAGTAGCCGAAGTCGTAACCGTTGGTGAAGTCGACGGTCTGGCGACGTTCGTCAGTGGTGGTGATCGACGACGATCCCACGTCGTACCGGTGCCCGGCGACCTGGGCGAGCAGGCCGGAGAACTCCGTGCCGATGAACTCCACTTTGAGACCGAGCTTGGCGGCGATCGCCTTGAGCATCTCGTTGTCCATGCCCGTGTACTGCTGCTGCGAATTCACACAGATACTGGGCGGCGCATCCGACAGCGTGCCGACCACCAGGGTTCCGGGCTTGATGAGGCCGAGCCTGGAGGTGTCGATCTCGTCGAGCGGCCGAGTCGACTCGGTGGTGAACCGGTCGGGGGCCGCAGCGGCGCTGGCGAGATTCGTCGGTGCGGCGGAGGCGCTCTCCACGCCGGGAGGTGAGCAGAGTCCGGAATCGTCGCTGGACGCCGAACTGGAGCAGGATGCCAGCAGCGCCACCAGCAGAGCGACGGCCAGCAGCGGCAGCCAGCGCCGGCGGGCTGCGGAAAGCAGAGTCATGATTGGACAGGGTAATCCGGCGCGCTGCTGATTCCGCAATTAAAACCACGGGGTGAGAAAACTCGGCCGCGGTGTAACGGACGGATCGGACGCCGATCGCAAAACGCCCCGGACCGGTCAGTGAGACCTGGTCCGGGGCGCTGTGGCCGACGCGTCGGCGAGTGTCAGTTCGCTGCTTCGTACGCCGCGATGATGTCAGCCGGAATGCGGCCGCGATCACTGACCGTGTAGCCGTTGTCGGAGGCCCACTGGCGGATCACGCGGGTGTTGGTGCGGCCACGTGCTGCGGTCGGCGCGGCGCGGCGAGCGGCGGCGCGACCGCCGGTGACACGAGATGCGGCGATGTACGTGGCGACGTGGTTGCGGAACTCTTCGGCATGCTCGGGGGAGGTGTCGAACTCGTAGTTCTTACCGTCCAGACTCCAGTGGACGGTTTCGTACTCGTCGAGTTCTGCGCCGTCGATATCGTCGACGATCTGGATCACGGTCTTCTTGGCCATCTGTGGTCCTCCGGTTGATTCGAGCCCGCCGCGCATGTCCTCACCCGAGTGCGCCGCGGCGTTTATCTGCGCTCAGCGTACACGTATTCAACGGGTCGGGACCACTGGTGAGGAATTGCGATTATCGACCGTCGGGCTATCGGCGTCGGAATCCAATCCGAGCAGTGATGCGGGGGCGCGTTCATCCGCCCTAATCGCACTGTATCCATTAGCGGTAATCGCGAAGCCGGTGCCGGAACTGGACTCTACGCAGTAGAGGTCGTCGGAATCGGTGAGACAGGCGAAACGGTCGACATTGATCGCACGACCGGAGCCGAGGATGCGTGACCGGAACAACACCGGATAACTGTTAGCGCACGCGCCTGCTTTCGGTCCGTTGGCGTCGAGCACCACGTAATCGGCCTGCCAATCGCACTCGGCGGTGGCGTCGGCGGCGCGTTTGGCACCTCGGACGTGCTCGCCGACGCACACCAGAGCATCGGCGCCGTTGTTGCCGGTGGAGCATCTCACGCCGCGGTCCGGCGTCGAGAAATGAAAACCGGAGACATCGGACGTCCGGCCGTCGGCCGAGGTGGCGCCGACCTGGAATCCGGAATTGCTGGCTCGAGGCGCCGCCTTGATGACGCGTTCATAGCTCCACGGAGCCTCCGTTCGGCGGATGCCGACCGTGCGGGACGCGGATGTCGGCGAGAGCGAAGGCGCCGGCGATTCGGTGCTCGGCGCATTCGTGCCCGGGATCACGATCTTGCTGGGTGATGCGTCCGTGCTCAGCAGCGAACACGACGTCAGGACCGAGACGCCGAGGCATACCAGGGCGACGAGGGGCAGGCGTGTTCGAGGTCCGTACCCTTGCACTGTGGCGACTCCCAAGATCGTGTTGTTCTACGTCTTCGCTCCGCTGCCGGACCCGGAGGCGATCCGACTCTGGCAACAGAGCGTCTGCGAGGCCTCCGGACTGCGCGGCAGGATCATCGTGTCATCTCACGGCATCAACGCAACAGTGGGAGGTGACATCCGCGACGTCAAACGTTATGTCCGTGCCACCCGGAGCTATCCCGCATTCAAAGACGCCGACATCAAATGGTCGGACGGAACAGGCGATGATTTCCCGCGCCTGAGCGTGAAGGTGCGCCCGGAGATAGTGACCTTCGGCGCCGCCGAAGAACTGCGTCTGGACGATCACGGTGTGGTCGGCACCGGTGTGCGTCTGGCGCCGGAACAGTTGCACGAGCTCGTCGACCGGCGCGGTGACGAAGTGGTCTTCCTGGACGGCCGTAACAAGATCGAGGCGCAGATCGGCCGATTCCGGGATGCGGTGGTCCCCGACGTCACCACCACGCGGGATTTCCTTCCGCTTCTGGAAAGCGGTGCGCTCGATCATCTCAAAGGCCGGCCGGTCGTCACATATTGCACCGGCGGTGTCCGCTGCGAGGTGCTCAGCGCATTGATGAAAGCTCGTGGATTCGACGAGGTGTATCAGCTCGACGGGGGAATTGTCCGCTACGGAGAACAGTACGGCGACAGCGGTCTGTGGGAGGGCTCACTCTACGTTTTCGACAAACGCATGAGAATCGACTTCAGTCCGGAAGCGGCGGTGATAGGGAAGTGCCTTCGCTGCGGTACTCCGACGAGCGATGTCGCCAATCTGCCGGACGGCGACGGTCGCGATCTGGCAGTGCTCTGCGCCGACTGCCGCGGTGAGCAGACGGCGTGACCGCATCCGCCGCACCGGTCGTGGTGCTCGCGGGATTCCTCGGCGCGGGCAAGACCACGCTCCTCAACCATGTTCTCCGGCACGCGGGTGGCCGGCGGATCGGAGTTCTCGTCAACGACTTCGGGTCCATCAACATCGACGCTCTTCTGGTCTCCGGACAGTCGGGCGGCACGCTCAGCCTTGAGAACGGATGTATGTGCTGCACTACCGATGCGTCGGATTTCGCCGAGACACTCGCCGGCCTGACCGCCCCGGGAAACGGCATCGACGCGGTCTTGATCGAGGCCAGCGGAATCGCCGAACCCAAGGCACTGATCCGGATGGTGCTGTCGGCGCGAAGCTCCACCGTGGCGTACGGCGGCCTCGTCTACGTCGTCGACGCCGCTCACTACGACGACACGATCGCCGAACACCCGCAACTCGGTGAGCATCTCGCGATCGCTGATCTGGTGGTCTGCAATAAGATCGATCTGCTCGCCGGCCAGGACGCCGTGCAATCGCTGATCGCGCGGCTTCGAATGATCAACTCCACCGCTCCGATCCTGCCGGTGGCGGACGCGGCGGTGGACCCGGAACTCTTCTTCGAGCCCGCTGCGGAGATCGCCCGAGACGACGGTCCTCGTCAGTTGAGCTTCGATGAACTGCTCCTCGCCGACGACCACGACCACCCCGACGACCACGACCACCCCGACGACCACGACCACCCCGAAGGCCACGACCACGGTCACGATCATCTGCACGCCGGTTTCGAGTCAGCGGCGCTCGAGACCTCCGCGCCGGTGGACCCTCGGCGCCTCGCGCAGTTCCTCGAACGCCCGCCCGCCGGCGCTTACCGGATCAAGGGAACGGTGCTGGTCGATCTCGACGGGCACCGCGACACCGCCTACACGGTTCAGGCTGTCGGAGGCTTCGTCCGAGTCGATGCCGGCTCGTGGCGCGGACGGACGCCGGGTACGTCACTCGTCGTCATCGGGGCGGGGCTCGATGCGGCGGCCACCCGCGAAGCACTCGACGGTCTCGTCGCGCCCGCCGATCCCGACGATGTGAACGGAATCCTCCATCTGACGCGTCATCTGGTCACAGCAACCTAACGATTCCCGGTGAGATCCGAGCCTGCGTTTGCCGTCTAGCCTCAAGCACTGGTTCACTGTTACCAAAGTTGTCTGTGTGACAGATGGTGTTTGGATCCTCGGAAGGAGAGTGGTGTGTGCGCCCCGTGCCCGCACACCCAACCCGCCCATGAATGCTGTACGTTTCCGCCGGCGTGCGCTGATCGCGTCGTCCGTCCTCGCGTCGTCTGTCCTCGTCGGAGGACTGCTGACGGTCGCGCCCACCGAAGCGGCGCCCAAGGCCGCGGCGCCCAAGAGTGGTGAGTTGGCGGGCAAGACGGTGTTCCTCGACCCGGGCCATCAGGGATCGGCGGCGGGCCACGATCTGGCGAAGCAGGTGCCGGACGGGCGCGGCGGCAAGAAGGACTGCCAGACCACGGGTGCCACCGCGGTCACCGGCAAGGCCGAGCACACGATCAACTGGGACGTCTCCCAGCTGGTGAAGGCCGCACTCGAGAGCAAGGGTGCCCGCGTGGTGATGAGTCGCAACGACGACACCGGCTGGGGCGGTTGCGTCGACGAGCGGGCGGAGGCCGCGAGCCGGTCGGGCGCCGCGCTGGCAGTGAGCATCCACGCGGACTCGACGAGCACCGGTGCCGATTCCAGCAAGACCGGCTTCCACATGATCGTGCCGACGCTGCCGATCCCGGACAAGACCGTCGACTCGGTGCAGTCGGGCGAGGGCCGCAAGGCGTCGAACACCCTGCGTGACGCTATGAAGAAGGCCGGCTTCGCCCCGGCCAACTACCTGGGCGCTGTCGACGGAATCGTGACGCGGCCGGACATCGCCGCGGTCAATCTCACGCGCGTGCCGGCGGCCTTCATCGAGATGGGCAATCTGTCCGATCCGGCCGAGGCGGCCGTCCTGTCGTCCCCGCAGGGGGCCACCAAGTACGCGGTGGCGATCACCGAGGGCATCTCGGCCTACCTCGACGGACACGCGGCCGCGGCCAATCCGACCGCACCGGCTCCGGACCCCGGTGCCCAGCCGAGTGCACCGGCAGCCGAGAGCCCGTCCGAAGGCACCGACCTGTCGGGGCTGAGCGGCGTGGAGGCGATCGGTCCGCTGATCGACAAGCTCGCCAAGGCCAAGAGCCCGCAGGAGGCGCAGCGCATTCTGATGACCGACGGCCAGGACGTCTCGGCCAACGTGCTCAAAGCGATCCTCGCGGTGGTCTATGCGGTGTTCGGCGGCAAGCTCCCGATCTGACGAGTGGACTAAGGTTGTGTCATGGGTCTCATGACATCGCTGAAACTTCCCAGCCTGCAGACCGTCCGGGAGCTGTTCGTGGTGCCGACTCCCGTGCCCTCGCTTCATGATCGCAAAGTGCTGATCACCGGCGCCGCCAGCGGCATCGGCCGCGCCACCGCGCTGGCGGCCGCCGACGCCGGGGCGCAGCTCGTGCTCACCGACATTCAGGCCGACGCTCTCGACGCGGTGGTCGCGGAGATTCTCGATCGGCGGGGCACCGTTCTCTACCACCGTGCCGGCGACGTCTCCGACTACGAGTGGGTGGCGGCGTTCGCGCGGGGCGTCGACGCGGAGGTCGGCGTGATGGACGTCGTCATGAACGTGGCGGGCGTGTCGGCGTGGGGGACGGTCGAGCGCTTGGAACACCGCCATTGGAAGAAGATGGTGGACGTCAATCTGATGGGCCCCATCCACATCATCGAGTCGTTCGTGCCTGCGATGGTCCGCCGCGGCACCGGCGGTCACCTGGTGAACGTGTCGTCGGCTGCCGGGCTCCTGGCACTGCCGTGGCACGCCGCCTACAGCGCCAGCAAGTTCGGTATCCGGGGCGTGTCGGAGGTACTGCGATTCGATCTCCGGCGCCACAACATCGGCGTCTCGCTGGTGTGCCCGGGCGGTGTGGCGACTCCCTTGGTCGAGACCGTCGACATCGTCGGTCTCGATCGCGGCAACACCGCCATCCAGCGCGAGATCGCGGGTTTCCACAAGATCGCGGTCACGCCTGAGAAGGCGGCATCGGCGATCCTCCGCGGAGTCACCCGCAACAAGTTCATGGTCTACACCTCGTTCGACATCCGGTTCGGCTACTGGTGGGCGCGGAAGTTCGCGCTTCCCTACGAGGTGGTGATGCGCATCGCGAACAACCGATTCGACTACTTGGCGCGCCTCAGCGACCTCGCCTCCGCGGCAGGTGCCGCGGACCGGACCGGAACCGCGGCGTCGCGGCGCGCTGAGTGAGCGCGCCGGACGGGGTGCTGGTGGTCTCGGCCACCCGCGCCGAGGCCGCGCATGTGCCGCCGGGGGCCGATCTGCTCATCACCGGTATCGGGAAGGTTCGCGCGGCCAGCAAGGTGACGCACCGGCTGGCTGTCGGTGACTACCGCCGGGTGATCAACATCGGCACCGCGGGGGCGCTGCGCGACGGGCGCACCGGACTCTTCACACCTTCGCGAGTCATCGAGCACGACATCAGTGCCGCGGATCTCGCCGCAATGGGCTATCACACGGTTGACGAATGGGACGTGGCGGGCGGCGACGGCAGCGTGCTGGCGACCGGGGACACATTCGTGAACGATCCGCTGCACCGGGACCGGCTCGCGTTGCGGGCCGATCTCGTCGACATGGAGGGCGCGGCGATCGCTCACGTCTGCGCCGAGTACGGACTGCCTCTCCGCGTGGTCAAGGTCGTCACCGACAATGCCGACGACTCGGCGTTCGACTGGCCGCAGGCCATCGCGGCCGCGGCACGCGACCTCGGCGACTGGCTCGACGGAAGTCGGTTCGGCGAGATCTGAGGTCTTCGACGCCCGGCCGGCTCGCGGTCGGGATCGACTCAGCGCTCGTCGGCGCCGGCCGTCAGGTCCTCGATCTGGCTCTTGTCCCGCAGCTGGCCCGCGGTGCGACGCGGACGGCCTTTGGGATCGCGCGGCGGGATGGTCTGCGGCGCGGCGCGGCGACGGGGTGCGTCGGCGGCTGCCGGCGAGGCGGCCGGAGCCGGTCGGGGCCGGGGCGCCGGGCGAGTCGGGGACGGAGCGGGGCTCTGCGCCGCTGCCGGCCGTCGCTGAGCGGCCGCGGGATCGGCGGAGGGCTTGGCGGCGGGCCGGGCGCCGGCAGCGCGCTGGGGCGCGGGCTTGGCCGGTGCGGCCTTCGACGCAGCAGCGGTTCGCGGGGCTGCGGGGGAAGTGGCTGCACGCTTGGTGGCCGCGTCCTTCGCGTTCGCGGAGCCCTTCGGGGCCGCCGCCGCGGCGGGCACCCGCTTGGTCGCGGCAGTTCTGCTCCTGGTCTCGCGCGTCGCTGCGTCCTTGGGCTGTGTGCCGGCCGCCGCGTCTCTCGTGGCCGTGCGTTTCGTCGCAGAGGTGCCTGCCGCACCGGTTCGCCGCGTTGCGGATGCCTTGGCCTGAGCGCCGGCCGCCGCCGGAGTGGCGGCGCGCTTGGGGGAGCCGGTCTTGCCCGAGGACCCGGAGCGGGGTGCGGTCTTCTTCGCGGGGGCGGCCCGCCGACCGGACTCGGCGGTGGTCGGACGCGACTTCCCGGTGAACTTGCCGAACACGGCCAGGCCCTGGGGGCGAGCCAGGAGCAATCGCGCCACCACAACGGCCAGGGTCAGGACGAAGGCCAGCAGGATCCATGGAAAGCTCGTCGCGATCGGCAGGATCACCTTCAGGACGATGTCCCGCATGCCCTGCGCGCTGTCGGAACTCAGGGTGTAGAGGGTGACGATGCCGACCACGAACGCGACCAGCGGCGGTTGTGCCGCCGCGGTGAACAGTGCTCGTTGCCGCACGCACAGTGCGGCCAGAACGCACCCGAGCAGGTAGCACACCTTGAACGCCCGGCCCAGTGACGATGACGTATCGGCGCTGATGACGGCGCCGAGAGTCGTGGCTCCGACGGCGATCAGAACGGCGCCCCACCAGGGCACACCCCGGATGGTGGGCAGGACGGACCGCTCGTCGGCGGGCACGGCAGAGCCGGCTAGCAAGCGCGAAAACACAACTAAACGGTACCGTTAACTCCGCCGATCGCCGTGATCCGAAGCCGTGAGTTTCCTGAATCTATCGGCTCGGTGATATTGATCTCACCACCGAATCGACGGGGCTGATCCCGTCGCTGACCCGCACCGACGGGTTGGCGGTACCCGAGAGGGCTTCCAGATCTGCGAGCTTGCGGGCGGTGACTCCGAGGCGACTGTCGATGGCTCCGACCGTCGAGTTGTACGACTCCACGGCCCGGCGCAGGGACGCACCGGTCTTCTCCAGGTGGCCGAGCACTTGGTCTATCCGCTGGTACAGCTGGCGACCGAGAGCATGAATGGTCTCGGCGTCCTCGGCGAGCGCATACTGACGCCAGCCCAGGGCGACGGTTCGCAGCAGGGCGATCAGGGTGCTGGGCGTGGCGAGCACCACGTCACGGGAGAACGCGTAGTCGAGGAGCCCCGGGTCGCCGCGCAGCGCGGATTCGAGAACCCCGTCGCCGGGCAGGAACAGAACGACGAATTCCGGCGACACGGGTTGTGCGGACCAGTACGACTTCGCGGACAGTACGTTCACGTGCGCCCGCACGGCCTGCGCGTGCCGGGCGATGACCTCGCGGTTGTCGGGGACTGCGCCGGAGGTCGATTCCAGGTACGCGTGCAGCGGCACTTTGGCGTCCACCACGATCCGTCGTCCACCGGCGAGTTGAACCACCAGGTCGGGTCGCACGGCCCGGTCGGCGTCCGACTGCCCCTGTACCTGCGTCGCGAAATCGCAGTGCCGCGACATCCCGGACAGTTCGACGATTCTTTCGAGTTGGATCTCGCCCCAGCGGCCGCGAACGTGCGGTGCGTGGAGTGCGCTGGCCAACTGGCTGGTCTGCTGGTGTAGTCGCTGCGAGGTCGCGTGCACTCCGCGCATCTGTTCGGCGAGGCCGGCGTAGGCGTGGGCACGTCCGGCCTCGCTCCGCCGCAGTTCCTCCGACAGCCGTCCGAGTGTCTCGCGCAGCGGACCCACCACGAGGTCGACCTCAGCGCCCAGCGACGGCCCGGGACGTTCGCCGCCGGAGTGATGTCCGCCCGTCGCCGTACCGCGGGCGAACCACCCGAGGAGTGCGCCGACGATGAGACAGAGCGGGCCGATGATCGCTGCTGGTGTCATGCCGCCATCTTGGCGCGAGCCTCTGACATCGATCCCGGGCGTCGATCCCGGCCTGGCAGCTCCCCGCCGGCTCGAGGCGCACGGGCTACTCGTCGTCCGGACCGCGGCGTCGGTGGCCGGCTCAGTCTTCGAGGTCGGGCGGCGGCTCCTCACGAGCGAGAAGGTTCCGCTTGAGATCGAGCCCGTAGCGGAACCCGCCGAGACCGCCGCTCGCCCTGGTGACGCGGTGGCAGGGAACGAACAGAGCGGCGGCGTTGCGCACACAGCATTGAGCGGCGCCGCGGACCGCTGCCGGACGCCCCGCGCGTTCGGCGAGCTGACCGTAGGTGACCGGGTATCCCGCCGGCACCAGCCGCAATGCCGACCACGCCGCGGCGATGAACGGGCCCGCGATCTGACGCACCGCGACACCGGACGGAGCGGCGAAGTCGCCGTCGTAGTAGGCGGTCACGGCGTCGGCGACCGGGCCCGCCGGGCGCCGGCTGAGCTGACCACCGCGCAATGCGGGAGCGATGAGCCCGGCGAGATACTCGGCCGACTCGGTCCAGCCGGCGGCGTGCACGGTGTCCGCGTCGTCGTACAGGACGGTGAACGGGCCGTCGGCGGTGGCGACGGTGGTCCAGCCGAGGGCTGGGGCGGTTGGCATGGTCATCGGACCTCCCGGTGTCGGCCGGCGAGGTGATGGACTCGCCGGGATCAGACTGACGTCTACTGAATTGGACGCACCGCACCGTGGTTCGGTTCCATTCCCGTCTCCCGGCGCGTACGACAGTCGGACGACCCCTCGCGCGGCGGACCGCGGATGTCGGAGGCGTATGTGAAGATTGGCGCGTGAGCGACCGAAACGACGAATCTTCGCCGGAACCCGACACCGGGACGAGCGACCGCGCCGACGCAGCCGCCGCGGAGCCGACCCCGGAGCGATTGCTGAACCCGGTCACCGGCAAGCCCTATCCGACGCGCGGCAGGGTGTTCCTGACGGGCCTGCGGTCCTCGTCCATCGTGTCCTTGCAGATGCTGCTGGTGATGGTGTTCCTGTTCGCGCTGCTGTGGGTGATGTCCAAGCTCTGGGTGATCCTGCTGCCGGTGATCCTCGGCATCGTCGTCGCGACGGTGCTGTGGCCGCCTGTCCGATGGCTGCTCTCGAAGCGGGTGCCGCCCGCGGCGGCGACCCTCGTGGTGCTGCTGGCGGCGATCGCGGTCATCGGCGGCGTCATCGGCGGCATCGTGCCGTCAGTCATCGACCAGGCGCCGCAGCTGGCCGATCGCGCCGTCGACGGTGTGCATCGGGTTCAGGAGTGGATCCAGGGTCCGCCGCTCAACGTCGGCGACGATCAGATCAATGCTCTCGTCAACGAGATCACCAGCAAGCTGCAGAAGAGTGCGACCACGATCGCCTCGGGTGTGTTCAGCGGCGTCGGCGTCGCGACCTCGGTGCTGGTGACGCTGTTCACGACCGTCGTCCTGGTGTTCTTCTTCCTCAAGGACGGGCCCAAATTTCTGCCGTGGCTCAACCGCACGATGGGGGCCGAGGGGGCCGTTCACATCAGCGAGATCCTGCGGCGGATGTGGGAGACGCTGGGCGGCTTCATCCGAACCCAGGCCATCGTCAGCTTCGTGGATGCGGCCCTGATCGGCATCGGCCTGGTGGTGCTCGACGTGCCGCTCGCGGGAGTGCTGATCGTCATCACGTTCATGGGCGGATTCATCCCGATCGTGGGTGCCTTCGTCGCCGGTGCGCTCGCGGTGCTGATCGCGCTCGTGTCGAACGGGCTCACTTCTGCCCTGATCGTGCTCGGAATCATCCTGGCGGTGCAGCAGTTGGAGGGCAATGTCCTCTCGCCGTGGCTGCAGGCCAAGTCGATGAACCTGCACGCGGTCATCGTGCTGCTGTCGGTGACGTTGGGCGGCAGTCTCTTCGGCATCACCGGAGCGTTCCTCGCGGTGCCCGCGGCGTCGTGTCTCGCCGTCGCCCTGAGGTACATCCTCGAACAGATCGGCAGAGCCGCGGGCGATGAGATAGCCGCTGAGGACGAGGCGGCCCGGGCGGCGCAGCAGGAGTCCCGCAAGCGCAGGCGCGGGCCGGGTAGGTCGGGCGCGCAGACGCAGATAGACTGACCTCCCGTGAGTCTTACCCTCGGAATCGTCGGCCTGCCCAATGTCGGAAAGTCGACGCTCTTCAACGCCCTGACCCGTAACGACGTGCTCGCCGCGAACTACCCGTTCGCCACCATCGAGCCGAACGTCGGTGTCGTGGAACTGCCTGACGCGCGGCTCGACCGGCTCGCCGAGATCTTCGGCAGCGAACGGATCCTCCCCGCCGTCGTGTCGTTCGTCGACATCGCGGGAATCGTCAAGGGCGCATCGGAGGGCGAGGGCATGGGCAACCAGTTCCTCGCGAACATTCGCGAGGCCGACGCCATCTGCCAGGTGGTCCGCGTGTTCTCCGACGACGACGTGGTGCACGTCGACGGCCGCGTCGATCCGCGCGCCGACATCGAGGTCATCGAGACCGAACTGATCCTGGCGGACATGCAGACTCTCGAGAAGGCGATTCCGCGTCTCGAGAAGGAGGCGAAGAAGAACAAGGACCAGGCGGAGTCGCTTGACGCGGCCAAGAAGGCGCAGGCGGTTCTCGACAGCGGCAAGACGTTGTTCTCGGTGAAGGACTCGTTCGATCTGTCGTCGGTGCGCGAACTGCATCTGCTGACCGCTAAGCCGTTCCTCTACGTATTCAACGCCGACGAGGCCGTCCTCACCGACGAGGCTCGCAAGCAGGAACTCCGCGACGCCGTCGCACCGGCCGACTGCGTCTTCCTGGACGCCAAGGTCGAGAGCGAACTCCTCGAACTCGAGGAGGAGGACGCTCAGGAACTCCTCGACTCGATCGGGCAGGACGAGCCCGGTCTGCGTCAGCTCGCCCGCGCGGGCTTCCACACGCTCGGTCTGCAGACCTACCTCACCGCCGGTCCCAAGGAGGCGCGCGCCTGGACCATCCGCCAGGGCGACACCGCGCCCAAGGCCGCGGGCGTCATCCACACCGACTTCGAGAAGGGCTTCATCAAGGCCGAGATCGTGTCGTTCACCGACCTCGACGCCGCCGGCTCGATGAACGCGGCCAAGGCCGCGGGCAAGGTTCGCATGGAGGGCAAGGACTACGTGATGGCCGACGGCGACGTAGTCGAGTTCCGGTTTAACGTCTAGCGATAATGACAGGCAGTCCGGTTCGCTGGTGACACCCTCGGGTCACCAGCGCCGATCTCGGCTGGGGCGACCCATCCACGCAGGCACTCGTTCCCGACACCGTCCTTCCAACTCAAGAGGATGCGGCATCAAGCCCGGGGCGCTGCACCTTCTGTGCGGCTTGCCCGGGTCCTCGACCACCATGAACATGGTTGAGGACGTCTACGCCGAGTGACGATCCGAGTGATGAACGGAGAGCAGATGACCGAGACGATGCGTGCCCTTGTGTCCGGACGCGGACCCGAGTGGATTCTCGCCGATGCGGCGCTTCCCGAGCCCGGTCCGGGCCAGGTGCTCATTCGCAACCGCGCCGCGGCGACCAACAACGCCGATCTCCCGATGCTGGCCGAGGCCGACCCCACCAGAGGCGGACACGGCCGTGAGTTCATCGCCGGATTCGAGTACGCGGGGGAGATCGCAGCTCTCGGAGAGGACGCCGGCGACTGGCAGGTCGGGGACCCGGTGATGGGCACCTTTCCGTCCGCGTTCGCGGACTACCTGATCGCGGACCACCGCTTCGTGCTGCCCCGTCCCGAGGGGTTGGCCGCGGACATCGCCTGCGCGTTGCCGACAGCGCTCCTCACCGAGTTCGGTGCTCTCACTGTCGCCGGGTTCGTGCCGGGGCGAAGTGTTCTCATCACGGGCGCGACCACCGGCATCGGCCTGGTCGGCGTGCAGATGGCGAAGGTGCTCGGCGCTTCCTCGGTCGTCGCGACCACACGTACCTCCGGCAAGCGTGAAGTTCTCGCCGGTCTCGGCGCGGATACGGTGATCGTCACCGGCGACGAGGACCTGACTCAGGCAACACTCGCCGCGACCGGCGGCAAGGGCGCCGACGTCGTCCTCGACCATGTCGCCGGCGAGACCTTCGCGCAATGCCTTCCCGCGACCGCCGAGGACGGTCACGTCGTCAACATCGGTCGCCTCGCAGGTCCCGCGTCCACGATCGACCTCGACGCGTTGTCCTACCGGCACCTGACCGTCCACGGCGTCTCGTTCGGGTTCTCCCGCGACTGGGAGACCGTGCCGATCCTCGAAAGTCTGAGCGCTGACGTGCTGCCCGCAGTCGCCCGCGGCGAGATCCAGCCCGTCATCGACTCCGTCGTGGACGTCGCCGACTTCCAGCAGGTCGCAGAACGGCTTCGTTCAGGGAAGGCGGTCGGCAAGGCCGTCCTGGTATTCGGCTAGATGTGGTGCGCCCGATGACCTCGTCACGTGAGCAGCACTCGACCCGCAACGGAAGTCGTCCGGCATGACTGAGGTCGTCGTCAGCGGCAGGCTGATCTGCGGCGATGACGCGCAGACCGCGATCGTCGAGCGACTTCTGCCGCGACATGTCGAACTCACCCGGGCCGAACCCGGATGCGCCGCGTTCTCGGTGCTGCCGACGTCGGAGCCGGGCGTGTGGGCGGTCGACGAGACGTTCGTCGACGCGGCGGCGTTCCGAGCGCACCAGAGGCGGGTCGCGTCGAGCGAGTGGGGCCGGATGACCGCCGGAATCGAGCGCGTCTACACGACCCAGGGCAGCTGAGGCGGACCGGCACATCGACCGTCCTCGCGCCGTCCAGGGCCGTCGATCGGCGTGGCTGCTGGCATATCGGCCTTCTTCCTGGTAGTTAGTTGCGATGACAGAACAAGAATCGTCATTCAGCCGGACCGCACTCTTGGCGCAACCCGAGGCGCCCATCCTCGCCGCCGCGCGCCTGACCGCGTGCGCGCGATCTCGCTACGCGGAGACGTTGCTCGCCGAGACGGGAAACGACCAAGTCGTCGTGGTCGGCGCCGGTCTGGACGCCACTGCGCTGCGGCTCCCGACCGGCAGACACCGGGTGTGGGTGGTGGACCGTCCGGGAGTGCTGCAGTGGCGGGCGCGGCTGTTCGCACAGGCCGACCTCGCGGACACCGCGACAAGCGTCGCCGCTGATCTCGCCGACGGTCTGCGATTAGGCGATCTCGACAATGCAGGAGTCGACCTCATCCGCCCTGTCACCGTGCTCTGGCTCGGTGTCAGCATGTACCTCGCACCCGATGAGTGCCGCAGGTTCCTCGGCGACGTCAGCGCGCTGGCCGACGGATCCGCGCTCGTCTTCGACTACCACCTGAGCCGGGAACTGCGTGACGACGCCGGCCGCGACTACGCACGTGCGGTCGCGGCGATGGCGGGCGCGAGCGGTGAGCCGTGGCAATGCGCGGCGTCCCCGGACTCGGTCGCGCAATGGCTCACCGAGTACGGGTGGCGGGTGGAGGCCGATATCGACGAAGCGGACGCGACCGACGACGGCTTCTTCGACCGGCAGCAGTACTTGTCGCCGATGCGGCTGGTACGCCTCGTCCACGCGGTCCGGTGACGGTCCCTCGCGCCGCGCGACCTCAGTTGATGATCTCGCCGCCGCCGTGTTCGAGAGTCGCGGCCAGCCGCTCGCGCCAGCTTCGGAGCTCGTCCGCCGTGAGACGCTTCCAATCGGTGACCTCGCCGACCACGCGAAGCGGGTGGACGCTGCGATACGACCGGGTGGGATTGCCGGGGAATTTCTTGTCGGTGACATTCGGATCGTTCTCGAAGTCGCCTGTCGGTTGCACGAGGTAGACCCGTGGTTCGCCGTCGCCGGCCGCGAGTTCGGCGGCGAGGCCGGCGCCGTCTTGCAGCGCGGTGAAGTAGATGTGGTTCATCACCACTTCGGGACGGTAGTTGGACCGGAACCCGGCGGTGAGGTGGTCTCCGATGTCGAGGTCGGCCTTCGTCCCGTGAAAGAACGGTCCCTCGTCCAGCACGTCGTTCACCGAGTCAGGCTACCCGATCCGGTGCTGCCCGACTCGGTGGCTGACGGTCCGCGCTCAGCGTGCCGCGTCACCGTCGCTCCGCGACCTGTTGGTGCAGCAGGCTCGGCCACAGTGCCATCTCTGCCGGTGTGCGTGCCACGGTCAGAGTCGCGTGCGGCAGCAGGTCGACGAGCGCCTCCGCGGTCGACAGCGGATGTCCGGCGTCGTCGGTCCACGCCAGAATCGAGGTCGGGACGTCGATCGCCGCGACGTGAGCGGGCGAGGGGAGGTCGCTGAGGGCGGCCCCGCGCAGAACGGACGGCAGCAGGTCTGCGGCGACGGCCGGCACCGTCTCGCGGGTGCCCGCGAGCGCCGGGGGCCGGGGTGCAGTGCGTCCCGCGTCGATGAACGCGTCGATCCCCTCCGTCTCGACGGTGTCGGCGGCTGCCCGATACATCTCGGCCATCGCGGGCCGGCTGTCCCACGCGGTCGGTGGGATCACCAGCGTGAGCCCGGAGAAACGACCGGGATCGAGGACGGCGGCGTGCAACAGAGTGCCGGTGCCCATCGACGGCCCGACACCGTGCACCCGCTCGCCGGGGAACCAGGAGTCGAGCAGCCGCAGCAGGTCGTCGGCCAGCACCGGCCATCGATGGTCGCGGGGCTCCGGCCGCCCGGTCGAACGACCGTGCGCCCGCGCGTCGTAGCGCAGGAGGCGGGTGCCGCTGAGGCCGCGGCCCAGGTCGAGTCCCAGCGTCCGGTCGCGCGAGCGACTCGATGTGAGGCCGTGCAGCTGGACTACCGGCCACCCGTGCTCATCACTGAACTCGACGTCGAGGTCGGCTCCCGGAACGGTGAACGTCGTCATGGCTCTCCTCTGGGATTGCGGCCGCCGCGATGAGGGGTAGCGTAGCCGCTCATGCGGCTCACCAACGTCGGCCACCTCCGTCTCCAGTTCGGGCGACTGTACGGCTACGACGTCGCCGTGTCCGCTCCGGGAGACGACCTGCCGCTCTCCTTCGACCAGCGCAGGCACGTCGGTGCCGGCGACCGTCCGGGATCGTGGATGGCGCTCTCGTTCGAACTCGCCGAGACGATTCCGCGCGACCGCCTCGCCGACGCCTGGCTGCGGGTCGTCGACAGGCACGGGACGCTGCGGACGGTCGTCGTCGACGGGGGCGAGGGACCGCGCCTGCGTGAGGTCCGCATCGGAGCGGGAGCGTGGATCGAGCATCCGGTGGCTCCCGGCCAAGCCGTCAACGACGCGCTCCGGTCGGTGCTCGACGCGCACTGCAGGCCCTACTCGCGACCGTCCCACCGCCTGTGCGTGCTGGAGAAGGCCGCGGGTCCCACCGTGGTCGTGGCCGCCGACCACGCGCATGTCGACATGTGGTCGATGCTGGTGGTGGCGCGCGACCTGCTCGCCGCCCTGGCCGGCTCGCTCGACGGCGAGGTGCCCGCGTTCGTCGAGCACACTCGGGCGATGGCGAACCGGCCCGCGGCTCCGTCGGACGTCCGGACGCGATGGGCGCAGATCCTCGCCGCCGGCGGCGACGTGATGCCGCGCTTCCCGTTGCCGCTCGGCACGGCGGAACCGAGCGCCGAACGCGTGGAGGTCCGCGACGTGTTCGACGTCGACGACAGCGCCGCGTTCTCGGCGCAGGCTCGGGCCGACGGCGTGTCCACGCTCTCGGCCGCGGTGTCGGTGATGACGTCGGTGACGCGGGAACTGGCGGGAACGCCACTGCGCGCCGTGTTCCCCGTGCACAGCCGCTACGACGCGGCCTGGCACGAGTCGGTCGGCTGGTTCATCACCAACTCCGTCATCGAATCGTGCGACCCCGCCCCGTCGGCCTGCGCCGAAGCCGTCCGCGAAGCGGTCCGCCTCGGATCCTGGCCGCTGCGAGAGATTCTGGAACCGTGGGGCGGTGACATGCCCGAGGCACCCGGGATGTTCGCGGTGTCGTGGCTCGACCTGCGCCGGCTGCCGGTTCGGATCGATTCGGCGCGGATCGACGCCCAGTACGTGGGCGCCGTGATCCGAACCGACGGTGTGATGCTGTGGTTCATCCTCGACGAGGCCGGCCTGCATCTGAGGTGCCGCTATCCGGACACCGCGGAGGCCAGGACCAACGTCGGCGGGTGGCTGGATCTGCTCGTCGCGCGCCTGCAGGAGAGGTCACGATCGTCCGCGGGCGACGTGCTGCGCGTGAGCGGTCGGACATTCCGCATTCAGCGGGCGCGACGGTCGGACGTCCCGGCGATCGTCGACCTGCTCTCCGACGACGAGATCGGGCGCGATCGCGAAGGCGCCGAACTGGAACGGTACGAAGCGGCGTTCGACGTCCTGGTCCGAGACCGTGCCCACTACCTCGCTGTGGTCCGGGACGAGCGGGATCGGACCGTCGCGACGATGCAACTGACGGTGATCGGCGGCCTCTCGCGCGGCGGCACCACGCGGCTGCAGATCGAGGGTCTCCGCGTCGCCGAAGCAGAGCGCTCCCGCGGACTCGGGAGTGCGATGCTCGACTGGGCGCACGCTCACGGTCGCGCGCACGGGGCGCACCTGGCCCAACTCGCCACCGATGAGGCGCGCATCCGTGCGCGTGCCTTCTACGCCCGGGCCGGTTACCGGGCCGAGCACGTCGGTCTCAAACGAGAGCTCTGAGCCGTCGGGGCCGGTCAGGTGAGGGCCTGCGCCAGGCCGACGAGGATGCCCTCGGGCCCGCGTATGTAACAGAGCCGGTAACTGTCCTCGAACCGGACGATCTCGGTGCTGATGATCTCGGCGCCGTGCGGACGCAGGCGCTCCAGCGTCTCGTCGAGATCGTCGACCGCGAACATCACGCGCAGGTAGCCGAGTGCATTCACCGGAGCCCTCCGGTGATCGGCGACGACGTCCGGTTCGATGAACCGCGACAGTTCGAGCCGACTGTGCCCGTCGGGGGTCGCCATCATCGCGATCTCCACCCGCTGCTCGCCGAGACCGGTCACCCGGCCCGCCCAGGGACCCTCCACGACGGTCCGGCCGTCGAGCGACAGTCCGAGGGCGCTGAAGAACTCGATGGCCGCGCTGAGATCTTCGACGACGATGCCGACGTTGTCCATCCTCACGGGCACGCACTCACTGTACCGAGATCCGTCCGCGATGTTGAGCCAACGAGCACCCGCCGCCGGCGACCGGAGGACATACTGCTTCAGTGATGTCAGTGAAGCGCACTCGTCTCCTCGCCGTGTCGGTCGTCGTGCTCGCAGCGGTCGGGCAGTTGCTGGCAGGCCCGGGCCGCAGCGATGCGGCGCCGACCGGCTGGAAGTACACGATGGTCGGGTTCAGCAACGGCACCGACCGAGCCATGGACGTGTACGGGTCCAGCGACGGCACACAGTTCAAGCCGGTGCGGAAGGCGGCCTACCGTCCGCCGACCGGCCGGGTCCGCGACCCGAGCGTGTTCCGGAACACCGACGGCATGTACTACGTCACGTACACCACCGCAGACGGCGCGAACATCGGCTTCGCCCGCAGCCGTGATCGGGTGAACTGGACGCCGATCGGCAACTATCCGGTCCCGTTCTGCTGCGCACTGCTTCCCGGGACCGGCGACGGCACCGGGTCGATGAACATTCCGGGATCGTCGGGCTCGGCCGCGTTGAAGAGCGCTCCGTCACTGTCGCCCTTCACGACGAAGGCGTGGGCGCCCGAATGGTTCGTCGAAGGCGGGCGGGTCCACGTCGTCCTGTCGATGTCCACCGGCGGCGGCTTCGTGCCCTACGTCATGACCGCTTTGGAGCCGTCTCTGCGTCTGTGGAGCATGCCGGTGCCGATCGCCGGCATCGGCGCCGACCACATCGACACCACCATCGTGAAGGTCGGGGCCACCTACCACGCCTTCACCAAGAACGAGACGCACAAGTACGTGCAGCACGCGGTGTCGTCGAAGCTCGCCGGGCCGTACCGGTTCGTGGCACCCGGCGATTGGGGTTCATTCGTGGAGGGACCCGCGGTGACGCAGTTGCCGAACGGCGCCTGGCGCATCTATCTCGACGCGTACAAGGCGGGGAAGTACGTCTACTCCGACAGCACCGACGGAATGCGCACGTGGTCGCCCGTCAGAGAGCTCCCCGGCTTGTCCGGCTCGGTCCGGCACTTCGGTGTGATGCGCGAGCGGGGCTGACGTGCCGACAGCGACCCCGAGGCCCCCGACTACGACCTTCGCGATCTCGCAGGCGACGCAGCAGCGCTCGTGCGGGTGCTCGGAGCGGACAACGCGCACATGGGTGGGTTGGGTGTCGGCGGCATGGTCGCTCAGGTCGCGGCACTCGACTTCCCGGATGTGTTCACCGCGCTCACCCTCGTCGGCACCAGGGCGGTCGCGCCGGGTCCGGTCGACGACGATCTGCCCGATCACGACGCGAACGTGATGGCGGCGCTGTTCTCGCGACCGAGCCCGGACTGGGCCGATCGCACGGCCGTCGTAGCGCATGCAGCCGAGAGCGCGCCGCTCCTTCACAACGACCCGGATCAGGCAGGCCGTCTCGCCGGTCGGATCTGGGATCGAACGCCGTCGAAGGCTCCTGCCGGGCACATGGCGAACCAGCGCGCCACCGTCTTCGCCCGGCTCGACTGTGCACCGCGCTGGCGTGAGCACCTCGGCGAGATCCGGATGCCGACGCTCGTCGTCCACGGCCGGCTCGATCCGTTCTTCCCGGTGGGCAACGGTCGAGCCCTGGCCGCGGAGATACCCGGCGCACGGCTGCTCATCCTGGACGACATGGGTACCGGACTGCCCGAGCAGGCGAGCGGCGAGGTCGCTGCCGCGATGCTCGATCTCTGAACCCCGGCCGGCCGTCGGTCAACCGACGCGCCGGACCAGCCAGTCGACCAGCGGCCTCGTCTGACGCCAGTCCTTCCGAACCCGGTCGACCAGCGCGGGGGAGTGGATCACCTCGTCGAAACCGTAGTCACGGCTCACGGTCAACGACCGGTACCGCAACAGGTCGATCCGCGGGTGGTCGGCGCTCCAGCCGCGCGGCGAGGTCTTGACACGGTCGCCGCCCACCTCCCACCCCTTGCGTTCCAGGGTGCCGACGATCTTCTCGAGCTCGGCTCCGTGGAGGTCGTCGTCGATGGCGCGGCGAATGGCGGCCAGAGTGTCGGGGTCGGCGTGATAGAAGCCGGCGGCCACGCGCACTCCCGGGGCCGAGATCTGGACGTAGTAGCCGGTCGCGGGTCCGACCGCCACGAATGCGCCCTGATGGGTCTTGTACGGGGTCTTGTCCTTCGAGAACCGGACGTCCCGATACGGGCGGAACACCTTCGCCGGACCGAACTCGTCGGCGAGTTCGTCGGTCAGCGCGACCATCGGCGCGGCGACGCTGGACTGGTAGACGTCGCGGTGTGCTTCCCAGAACACTTTGCTGTTGTCGATCTCGAGATCGTCGTAGAAGTCGAGCGCAGCCTCGGGGAATCCGGTGAAGCTCATGGGTCGAGCCTACCGAGGGCCCTGCGGCTGTCCGATTGTGACGAGGGTCAAAGGACGTCGTAAATTGTCCCCCTGAACGGTGTGACGCTGGAAGGGGTGACCGAATGACGGTGGCGAGCGAAGAACGCGCTCCCGACGAGGGATATCAGCGCGGACTGACCGCGAGTACGGTCCAGATGATCGCCATCGGCGGTGCCATCGGCACGGGCCTGTTCTACGGCTCGGGCGGAGCGATCGAGAAGGCCGGGCCGGCGCTGCTGCTCGCCTACGCGCTCGCGGGCCTCGCGATCTTCATCGTGATGCGCGCACTCGGCGAACTGCTGATCTACCGGCCGGTGTCCGGCGGCATCAGCGAGTACGCCGACGAATTCCTCGGGCGGTTCGCCGGCTTCAGCCAGGGCTGGACGTACTGGGCGGTGTGGACCACCACCTGCATGGCCGAGATCACCGTGGCGGGTAAGTACGTCAACTACTGGTGGCCGGCGATCCCCGGCTGGGTGACCGCGCTGACGGTTCTCGTCATCCTGTTCGGCGCGAACCTGATCTCGGTCGGCCTGTTCGGCCGTGCCGAGTTCTGGTTCTCGGCGATCAAGGTGACGGCGATCCTCGGCATGATCATCGTTGGCATCGGAGTCCTGTTGCCGATCGCCGGCTTCGGTCCGGCCGAGGGGCCCTCGGTGACCAACCTCTGGAACGACGGCGGGTTCTTCGCCACCGGTTTCACCAATGCGCTGCTGAGTTTGCAGATCGTCATGTTCGCCTACGTCGGTGTGGAACTGGTCGGCGTCACCGCGGGTGAGGCGGAGAACCCGAGGGTCACTCTGCGCAAGGCCATCAACTCGGTGCCCTTCCGCATCGGCATCTTCTACGTCGGTGCGATCCTGGTGATCCTGTCGGTCCGCGGATGGCGGAACTTCCACGCCGGAGAGAGCCCGTTCGTCGCGGTGTTCCAGTACATCGGCCTGCCCGGCGCGGCCGGTCTGGTCAACTTCATCCTGTTGACCGCGGCGCTCTCGTCCTGCAACTCCGGCATCTACTCCACCGGCCGGATGCTCCGTTCGCTGGCACAGCGCGGTGACGCGCCGCACGGTCTCGACCGCTTGTCGAGCCGGAAGGTGCCGGTGGCCGGAATCGTGCTCAGTGCCCTGGTGATGGTCCTCGGCGTGGTCGTGAACGCGATCGATCCCGATCACGCGTTCTCGTACATCACCTCGGTCTCGACCGTCGGGATCATCGTCGTGTGGTCCACCATCCTGATCTGCCAGATGCGGTTCCGGGCGAAGGTCAAGAGCGGCGAACTGCCCGAATCCGATTACCGGGTGCCCGGAGCGCCCTACACGACGTGGGCGGCACTGGCGTTCCTGGCGTTGGTCTTCGTTCTGCTGTTCTTCACCGAGGACGGACGGATCGCCCTGATCGTCGGCGCCGTCTGGTTCGCCTGCGTGGTGATCGGCTACGTGTTCTGGTCGCGGATGCCGCTGCGGGAAGAGCCCGTCGAGACCGAGAGCCGCGTCGAGCGACGATGACGGCCGATTTCCGGATCGATCCGGCCGGCCCGAGCGCGCCGACGCGATAGGGTTGGGGACGTGTCCAGGTTCAGTCCCCTCGAGTGGCCGGTGTTCCGGCAACTGCGGTCGGGTGACGTGCTGGGCCGAGGCCCCGCGGTGGAGTCGCCGCGCACCAAGGCGATGCAGTCACGCACCGCCACGGCGGACCGGATGGCGCAGAGCGTCTGCCCGTTCTGTGCGGTCGGGTGCGGTCAGCGGGTGTACGTCAAGGATGAGCGGGTCATCGCCATCGAGGGCGATCCGGATTCTCCGATCTCGCGCGGGCGACTCTGTCCGAAGGGGGCGTCGAGCGAGCAGTTGGTGAACAACCCGCTCCGGCAGACCACGGTCCGCTACCGCGCCCCGTACGCCACGCAGTGGCAGGACCTGGATCGGGACACCGCGATCGACATGATCGCCGACCGCTTCCTCGAAGCCCGTCGCAGGCACTGGCAGGACGTCGACGAGCACGGAAACCCCTTGCGCCGCACCATGGGTGTGGCCTCACTCGGCGGGGCGACGCTAGACAACGAAGAGAATTACCTGATCAAGAAGCTCTTCACCGCCGCGGGCGCGATTCAGATCGAGAATCAGGCGCGGATATGACACTCCGCCACGGTTCCCGGTCTGGGAGCCTCGTTCGGCCGCGGTGGTGCCACCCAGTTCTTGCAGGACATGGCCAATGCCGACTGCATCGTGCTCATGGGCGGCAACATGGCGGAAGCGCATCCCGTCGGATTCCAATGGGTCACTGAGGCGAAGGCGCGCGGTGCCCGCGTGATCCACGTCGATCCGCGTTTCACCCGCACGTCGGCGGTGGTCGACAAGCACATCTCGATCCGGGCGGGATCGGACATCGTGCTGCTGGGTGCGCTGATCAACTACATGATCACCCGCGAGCGCTACTTCCACGAGTACGTCGTCGCGTACACCAACGCGGCGACTCTGGTGAGCGAGGACTACCGGGACACCGACGACCTGGACGGTCTCTTCTCCGGCTTCGACGAGGAGTCCGGCACCTACGATCGCGCCACCTGGCAGTACACCGGCGGGCGAGACGAGACGCTGCAGGATCCGCGCACCGTGTTCCAGATCCTGAAGCGGCACTACTCCCGCTACACCCCGGAGATGGTGACGCAGATGTGCGGCATCGCCGAAGCGGAGTTCGAGTACCTCGCACGGTCGCTGGCCGACAACTCGGGTCCCGAACGCACCGGATGCTTCGGCTACGCGACCGGGTGGACGCAGCACACGATGGGCGCCCAGGTGATCCGCACGGCTGCCATTCTGCAGTTGCTTCTCGGCAACGTCGGACGTCCCGGTGGCGGAATCATGGCGTTGCGCGGTCACGCGAGCATCCAGGGCTCCACGGACATTCCGACGCTGTTCGATCTGCTTCCCGGCTACCTGCCGATGCCGTCCGCGGGCAAGCACAACACGTTCGACGACTACCTCGCGACGGTGCGGCCGGCGTCCGGCAAGGGATTCTGGGCGTATGCCGAGGACTACACGGTGAGTCTGCTCAAGGCGTGGTGGGGTGAGGCGGCGACCGCCGAGAACGACTGGTGCTTCGACTACCTGCCGCGGCTCACCGGACCGGCGGGCACATACCAGACCGTGGTGGAGATGCTGGAGGGCAATGTCGACGGTTACTTCATCGTCGGTCAGAACCCCGCCGTCGGATCGGCCAACAGCCGTCAACAGCGGATGGCGATGTCCAAGCTCAAGTGGCTGGTGGTGCGTGATCTGAACATGATCGAGAGCGCCACCTGGTGGAAGGAGGGGCCCGAGATCGACTCGGGTGAGCTGAAGACCGAGGACATCGCCACCGAGGTCTTCTTCCTGCCTGCCGCCACCCACGTCGAGAAGGCCGGCTCGTTCACTCAGACGCAGCGCATGGTGCAGTGGCGCCACCAGGCGGTGGCCCCACCCGGCGACGCGCAGAGCGAACTCGACTTCTATTACGAACTCGGCAGGCGCATCCGGGAACGCGTGGCCGACTCGACCGACCCGCGCGACCGTCCCCTCCAGGATCTGACCTGGGACTACCGCCGTAACGAACACGGTGACGTGGACCCGGAGGCGGTGCTCGCCGAGATCAACGGCCGTCATTTGACGGGGCCGAACGCCGGCGAACCGATCGACGCGTACACCGAGTTGCGTTCCGACGGCTCCACGATCTCCGGGTGCTGGATCTACGCGGGCGTCTACGCCGGCGGGGTCAACAGGGCCGCGCGGCGCACCCCCGGCGGCGGTGGCGGTGTGACGCAGTCCGACTGGGGCTGGGTGTGGCCGTCCGACCGCCGCATCCTCTACAACCGGGCGTCGGCCGACCCGCAGGGCCGGCCGTGGAGCGAACGCAAGAAGTACGTCTGGTGGGACGCGGACGCCGGACGGTGGACCGGATCGGATGTTCCGGACTTCCCGATCGACCGCGCGCCGGGGACGGTGCCGCCGGAGGGGGCGATCGGTGCCGACGCCATCGGCGGCGACGACGCGTTCATCATGCAGGCGGACGGGAAGGGCTGGCTGTTCGCGCCGAACGGTCTGGTCGACGGTCCGATGCCGACGCACTACGAGTCGCAGGAGTCGCCGGTCCGCAACGCCCTGTATCCGCAGCAGCAGTCGCCCGCCAGGGTGATGCTCCCCCGCGAGGACAATCTCGACGCGCCGAGTGCCGGCGACCCGGGCGCCGGCGTCTACCCGTACGTCTTCACGACGTATCGGCTCACCGAGCACCACACGGCGGGCGGCATGAGTCGATGGTCGCCGTACCTCTCCGAACTCCAGCCGGAGATGTTCTGCGAGGTCTCTCCGGAACTGGCCGCCGAATGCGGGCTGACCGCGCAGGGATGGGCGACGATCGTCTCGCCGCGCGGTGTGATCGAGGCCCGGGTGCTGGTCACCGACCGGATGCGGCCGCTGGAGATCAACGGCCGCGTGGTGCACCAGGTGGGTCTGCCGTATCACTGGGGTGTGGGCAACGACGCGGTGGTCAGCGGTGACGCCGCCAACGACCTCGTCGGTGTCACGATGGATCCGAACGTCTTCATTCAGGAGTCGAAGGTGGGTTCGTGTGCGGTCATCGCGGGGCGTCGTCCGCGCGGTGCCGCCGCCGATGCGCTGGTACGCGACTACCAGCGACGGTCCGGGGCCACCGTCGAGACGGACAACAGCCGTCTCACACCGCGAGAGGAGCAGTGATGGGCCAGCTGACCGGACCGACCGATCCGAGCGCCGATGCGCACTGGCATCCTCACGAGGACCGGCGCGGCTTCTTCACAGACACCTCGATCTGCATCGGCTGCAAAGCCTGCGAGGTGGCGTGCAAGGAGTGGAACGGCAACCCCAGAGACGGTGACCTCGAGTTCACCGGAATGTCGTACGACAACTCCGTGTCTCTCGGTGCCAGCACGTGGCGGCATGTTGCCTTCGTCGAGCAGGATGCGGACCGCATCGCCACGGCACGAGCCTCGGGCGCCGGGCTGGCGGACCTGGGTATGCCGCAGGTCCGCGGTGCCGACCCCCTCGACCCGCCGGCGCCGAGTTCGCCGTCACCGGACACGACGCCGCCGGACACGCCGGAATTCCGATGGCTGATGTCCTCAGACGTCTGCAAGCACTGCACGCACGCCGGTTGCCTCGACGTGTGCCCCACCGGCGCGATGATGCGGACGGAGTTCGGCACCGTGGTGGTGCAGGCCGACATCTGCAACGGCTGCGGCACCTGCGTGGCCGGCTGCCCCTTCGGGGTGGTGGAGCGCCGCAGCGACGGCACGGTGGCGCCGACCGTCCGCGAGGGCGACCGCAAGGGTGAGCAGCCCGAGATCCCGAATCGGGGCGTCGCCCAGAAGTGCACGCTGTGCTACGACCGCCTGCGAGACGACCAGACGCCCGCCTGCGCACAGACGTGCCCCACCACGTCGATCTCCTTCGGCCGGCGCACGGACATGGTGGAGCGAGCGCACGAGCGAGTGGCGCAACTGCACGCTGAGGGGATGACCGAGGCGCGGTTGTACGGCGCCAACGAGGACGACGGCGTCGGCGGCACCGGGTCGGTGTTCCTGCTGCTCGACGAGCCGGAGGTGTACGGACTGCCGCCCGATCCCCGCGTGTGCACCGCCGATCTGCCCCGGATGTACCGGCGCGCCGGTACGGCGGTGGCCGGGATGGTGGGCGCCGCCGTGCTGTCGTTCCTCGGCTCGCGAAGGGACCGGCGAGCGTGACGAGTTCCGAATACGGCCAGTTCCGTCCGCCGCGTCCGCCGCGTCCGCAGCGTCCGCAGCGGGGGAGGCGTCGCGGGGGCGGCGGTCGCCGCGGCGACGAGTTGATGGTGCCGCAGGCGCAGGTGGAGCATCTCGATGAGAACGGCTACTACGGGCACCCCGTCGTCAAGGCGCCGCCCTGGGAGACGCCCGTCGGTGCGTATCTGGTGCTCGGCGGGATCGCCGGCGGCTCCGGACTGCTCGCCGCGGGTGCTCAGCTCACCGGACGGAAGGTGTTGCGCCGCAATGCGCGACTGGCGGGGCTCGGCGCCGCGGGGGCCGGAGCTCTGGCGCTCGTCGCCGATCTAGGCCGGCCGGAGCGGTTCCTGCACATGATGAGGACCTTCAAGGTCACCTCGCCGATGAGCGTCGGCTCATGGATTCTGATGGGGTACAGCGGGATGATCGGGGTGGCCGCCGCGTCGGAGGTCGACGCTCTGACGGGTGATCGGCTGCCGCTCGGCCGGCTCCGACCGCTGCTCCGGGCACTCGAGGGCCCGGCGGGACTGGGGGCGGCCGCGATGGGTGCCCCGCTGGCCGCGTACACCGCGGTCCTGCTCGGCGACACCGCGATGCCGACGTGGAATGCGATGCACCGGGATCTTCCCTTCGTGTTCGTCAGTTCCGCGAGCTTGGCCGCGGGCGGTCTCGCACTGATCACCACGCCCGCAGCGGAAGCGGGACCGGCCCGCAATCTGGCCGTTCTCGGTGTGATCGGCGACGTCGCGGCGACGCGGCTGATGGAGCAGCGGATGGACCCGGTGGCCGCCGAACCCCTCCACCACGGCGGGCCGGGGAAGCTGATGCGCTGGGCCGAGCGGCTCGCGGTGGCCGGCGGCGTGGGCGCGCTGATCGCGGGCGGTCGGCAGGGCCGGGGCCGGCGGGCGCTGGCAGCGGCGGCCGGTGGAGCGCTGGTCGCGGCGTCCACGTGCACGCGGTTCGGCGTCTTTCATGCGGGCCTGGAGTCGGCGCGCGATCCGCGCTACACGATCGAACCGCAGAAGCGCAGGCTCGCGGCCCGCCGTGCGGCGGGGGTGACGGGAGACTCGATCACCGGACTGTGATGCCCGGCGCTCCGCCGGCCACGGTGTGCCCGATCACCGGATGGCCGGGCACTTCACCGACCACCAGCAGACCGCCGGAGGTCTGGGCGTCGGCCAACAGCAGCAGATCGTCTTCGCTCACCCCGGCGCCCGCGCCGAGGTGCGGGCGCACCCAGTCCAGGTTGCGTCGCGTCCCGCCGGAGACGTAGCCGTCGCGGAGGGCTTCGAGAGCGCCGTCGAGTACCGGCACCGCCGAGGCCTCCACCACGGCGCTCACGCCGGACGCGCGGCACATCTTGTAGAGGTGGCCCAGCAGACCGAAGCCCGTGACGTCGGTGGCGGCCCGGACGCCGTTCGCCACGGCGGTGTCGGCCGCGTCGCGGTTGAGTGCGGTCATCGACGCGATCGCGTTGGGAAACACCTCGCCGGTCCGCTTGTGCCGATTGTTCAGCAAGCCGACGCCGAGGGGTTTGGTCAGCGTGAGGGGGAGCCCCGGCTCGGCGGCGTCGTTGCGCAGGAGACGGTCGGGGTCGGCGACGCCGGTGACCGCCATGCCGTACTTGGGCTCGGGGTCGTCGATGGTGTGACCGCCGATCACCGGGCATCCGGCCTGGGCGCCGACGTCGAGCCCGCCGCGCAGCACCTCCGTCAGCAGTTCCATCGGCAGCACCTCGCGAGGCCAGCCGACTAGGTTGACGGCCACCACCGGCCGCCCGCCCATCGCGTAGACGTCCGACAGGGCGTTGGCCGCGGCGATCGCGCCCCAGTCGTAGGCGGAGTCGACGACGGGAGTGAAGAAGTCGGCGGTGGACAGCACCGCCAGACCGTCGGCGACGCGGACCGCGGCGGCGTCGTCGCCGTCGTCGAGACCCACCAGCACATCGGGAGATCGCTGTCCGACGAGGCCGCGCACCGCGTCCTCCAACTCGCCCGCCGGGATCTTGCAGGCGCACCCTCCGCCGTGGGCGTAGTCGGTCAGTCGCTTAACCTGAGTCACACGGCCGAGCGTAGACGGCTATGTTGGTCTGCGGAGGCGTCTGGGTTCCTGGTGGGCCCCCCGGTCTTCAAAACCGGTGAGGTCGAGTATCTCGGTCTGGCGGGTTCGATTCCCGTCCGTCTCCGCCAACTCTCTCGTCGAGTGACCAGGAGACTGAGTGAATCAGATTGCGCCGCAGCACGACCCGCGCAGATTGATTCCGCGCACGGATGCTCTGCTGGCGTTGCCGGAGGTAGCGGCGGCTCGTCGGCGCCTGTCGGCGGACACAGTCGTCGAGCGTGTCCGCGCGATACAGGAGAGGGCACGCCGAGGTGAGTTGCCGCCGCAGAAAGTGGCTGCCGCGGTGATCGCCGACCTCACCCGAGCGCGGGCTTCGGCGCAGACGCCGGTACTCAACGCCACCGGCGTCGTGGTCCACACCAATCTCGGGCGCGCCCCCCTCAGCCGGGCCGCGGTGTCGGCGATGGTCGATGCCGCCGGCTACGTCGATGTGGAACTGGACCTGGAATCGGGGGTCCGAGGCAAACGGGGCGCCCGGACCCGCTCCGCGTTGCTCGCCGCGTGCCCGGCGGCCGGTGACGCACTGGCGGTGAACAACGGCGCGGCGGCACTGGTGCTCGCGACCACGGCGCTGGCCGCCGGCCGTGAAGTCGTCGTCTCCCGCGGTGAACTGATCGAGATCGGAGCCGGGTTCCGGCTGCCCGACCTGATCGCGTCGACCGGGGCCCGGCTCCGCGAAGTCGGCACCACCAATCGCACGCATCTCTCCGACTACGCCGACGCGATCGGTCCGGACACCGGGTGTCTGCTCAAGGTTCACCCCAGCAACTTCACGGTGTCCGGATTCACCTCGGCCGCGCCGGTGAGCGAGCTGGCGCAGGTGGCGCGGGACCGGGGCGTGCCGCTCGTCGTGGACGTCGGCTCCGGACTGCTGGCGCCGGATCGGACATTGCCCGACGAACCGGATGCGGCGACGATGCTGAACGACGGTGCGGATCTGGTGACCGCGAGCGGCGACAAACTGCTCGGCGGGCCGCAGGCCGGCCTGGTCCTGGGGCGGGCAGATCTGGTGCAGCGGCTGTCGCGGCATCCGCTGGCGCGTGCGGTGCGAATCGACAAGCTGGCGCTGGCCGCGCTCGAAGCGACGGTCGCCGGACCCACCGCGCCGGTGGTCGAATACCTGCACGCCGATCCGGAGCGTCTGCGGGCGCGAGCGCAGGCGCTGGCGGCGGCCGTGGACGGGACCGTCGTCGAGCACGACGGCCGCGTGGGCGGCGGCGGTGCTCCGGGAGTTCCGCTGCCCGGCTACGCGGTCCGGCTGCCGGAGTCGATAGCCGCGCGGCTGCGGACCGGGACGCCGTCGGTGCTGCCGCGCGTGCACGACGGGTTCACACTGATCGACCTGCGCTGCGTTCCGGAGGCGGACGACTCGCGGCTCGCCGAGGCCGTCCGCGCCGCCATGCGGGCGGACTGACCCCAGTGTTCGTCGTCGCAACCGCGGGACACGTCGACCACGGCAAGTCGACTGTCGTGAAAGCGCTGACCGGGATGGAGCCGGACCGCTGGGAACTGGAGCGGCGGCGCGGTCTCACGATCGACCTGGGTTTCGTCTGGACCGTGCTGCCCTCGGGTCGGGAGGTGGGCTTCGTCGACGTGCCGGGCCACGAGCGGTTCCTGACGAACATGCTCGCCGGGCTGGGACCGGCCCCCGCCGTGTGCTTCGTGGTCGCCGCAGACGAGGGGTGGCGCGAACAGTCCTCAGATCACCGTGATGCGCTTGCCGCGCTCGGCGTCGACCGCGGACTGATCGTGGTGACCCGGACCGATCGGGCGTCGGCGGACCGGATCGCCGAGGTCACCGCGCAGGCGCGGCACGAATTGGCGAACACCGGACTCGCCGACGCCGAGGCGGTCGCCGTCTCGGCCCGTGACGGCACCGGGCTCGACGATCTGCGCGGCGCGCTGGACCGGATGCTCTCGGCACTGCCGCAGCCGCGGTCCGGACGAGTACGGCTGTGGGTCGATCGTGCATTCACCGTCACCGGCTCGGGCACCGTGGTCACCGGGACACTCGAGGCCGGGGCACTCGCTTCGGGCGAGCGTCTGGACCTGTTCGGCAGAGACGGTCGTCGTGAAGTGACCGTCCGCGGACTCCAGTCGCACGGCAGGCCGCTCGACGCCGCGCGGCCGGTGAGCCGTACCGCGGTGAACCTCCGCGGCGTCGCCCACGATGCGATTCACCGCGGCGACGCACTGCTCACTCCGGGCGCCTGGCCGGTGACGACTCTCGTCGACGTCTGCCGTGTGGGGCCGGGGATGGGCCCGCGGGAACTTCCGGAGTGGCTCACAGCGCACATCGGCACGGTGGCGGTGCCGGTGCGCGTGCGCCCGCTCGACGGCGACCACCTTCGCCTCACCCTGGCGAGGGGACTCCCGCTCCAGCGGGACGACCGCCTGGCGCTGCGCGATCCCGGCGCGGGACGGATCCTCGGCGGCGTGCGGGTACTGGACGTCGATCCGCCCGAACTCGTCCGGCGCGGCGACGCGCGGCGGCGGGCGGGAGCGCTCGCCGGTCTGGCACAGGACGCCGCCGCCCTCGCCGAGGTGCAGCGGCGGGGCGCGGTCCGACGTACCCGACTCGACGACCTCGGCCTGGAGACCGGGGTGGTGCCCGACGGGGTCGAGGCGGTGGGCGAGTGGTGGGTGACGACGCGGCTGATGCATCACTGGCAGATGCGACTGCGTAGCGCGGTCACGGAACTGCATGACCGCGACCCGTTGGCGGCGGGACTGTCGTACGGCGCGGCGCGGGATCTGCTCTCGTTACCCGACCCGGCGCTGCTCGGCGCTGTGGTCGACGGGGCCGGCGTGGCGGCCCGCGGCGGTCTGCTGTCGCTTCCGGAGCGCAGGTCCGATCTCGGCCCCGCCGAAGCGGGAGTCTGCGCACTCGAGAAGCGTCTCGCGGCCGATCCGTTCGCGGCTCCGGAGGCCGACGACCTGGCGGCTCTGGGGCTGGGCGTGCGCGAACTCGCCGCCGCCGACCGCGCCGGGAGGCTTCTCCGGCTCGGCGACGGGCTGGTATTGCTGCCCACCGCGCCGGCGCGGGCGATGCGCGAACTGGCCCGGCTGCCGCAGCCTTTCACCACCTCGCAGGCGCGGCAGGCACTGCGCACCTCGCGCCGTGTCGCGATCCCGCTGCTCGAGAACCTCGATGCGCGCGGCTGGACGCGGCGGATCGACGCCGGTCACCGCGAAGTCGTGCGCCCGTCCGGCCGACAGGCGGCGGAGACGGGGTGACAGCAGAAAGATGACTGGCGCACCCGGGGAGAGGTTTCGGGTGCGCCAGTCGGCATTGCGTTCAGCTCTTCCAGGTCAGGTGACCGCTTGAGGTCACTTGACCTCCGAACGCAAGATTCGGTAGATGCCCAGGGTGATGGGGATGCCGATCCAGATGGCGTGAGCCACCAGGAAGTGTGCCCATTCGGCTCCCGTCGGCCAGGAGTCGGACATCAGCGGGCCGGACGATGTGCTCGTGCTGATCCAGTCGCCCACATGGTGGTCGCGCAGCGCCGGAACCAGTTCCAGAACCAGGCCGATGGCGTTGGGCAGGACGAAGTAGGCGACGATCGCGGCCGGTGTGTTCAGGAACAGCGCGGCGAGACCGAAGCCGAGGAGCAGACCCGTGATCTGGAGGATCACCGCGCCGGTCAGCCCGGCGGCCGGGAACGACCACGAACCGTTCGGGTCGCCGTATGCGGCCCCGACGATCACATTGCCGATGGCGCCGACGATCAGGGCGAAGGCGACTGCGGCCAGTGCGGCGACGAGCGAGGCCACCAGCTTGGCGACCACGATCCGTTCACGTCGCGGTTCCATGGTGAAGGTGATCAGGGCGCCGCGCTGGCTCCACTCGGAGGTCACCAGCAGAATCGCCATCACCGGCAGCAGGAAGCCGGTCGGGGTGTTCATGATGCCGAAGAAGTCGGCGAAGCCGGCGCCGTCACCGTTGTCGGTGGAGTTGCCGGTGGTGATCAGCATGACCACCATGATCACGACCGAGATGAGACCCATCGACGCGATCAGCCAGAAGCCGGCGCGGGTGTCGACGAGCTTGCGCAGTTCGACGCGGATCAGGCGGCTGAGCGGGATCGGCTTGGCCGTCTGATCGACGGCCGCATACGTGGTGGTCATCGGAAGACTCCCTGGTTGACGGGCTGCTCACGCTGGGTCTGCTGCGTGAGCTGCAAGAACATCGCCTCCAAGCCGGTGTTGTCGCCCGGCCGCAGCTCCACGAGGTGGATCTGGGCGTCGAGCGCCACCCGGCCGACGACGGTCGGTTCGGCTTCCACGTGGAAGCCGCCGTCGGCAGCGGGGTGCGCGACCACCTGGGCCGCGGCCAACGCGCGTCCGAGCGCGGCGTCGTCGACGGCCTTGACTCGGGTGCCGGTGCCCGCGAGCAACTGCTCCTTGGTGCCCTGCGCCACGATGCGGCCCTGCCCGATGACGATGAGATCGTCGGCGATGATCTCGATCTCGTGGAGCAGGTGGCTCGACAGCAGGACGGTGCCGCCGCGGTCGGCGTAGTTGCGCAGCAGGGTGCGCATCCAGTGGATTCCCGCGGGATCGAGGCCGTTGACCGGCTCGTCGAGGATGAGTATCCGCGGATCGCCCAGCAGGGCGTTGGCGATGCCGAGCCGCTGGCGCATGCCGAGCGAGTAGTTGCGGACCCGGCGCCCCGCCTCCTGCGGCGTGAGGCTCACCAGGTTCAGGACCTCGTCGATGCGGCTGCGGTCGAGGCCCATGGTCATCGCGGACAGGCGCAGGATCTCGGCACCGGTCCGGCCTGCGTGCTGGGCGGATGCGTCGAGCAGGACTCCGACCTGAGTCGCCGGATTGTGGATGTCGCGGTACTCGACGCCGGCGATGGTCGCAGATCCGGCCGTGGCCGGAGTGAGTCCGGCGATGATCCGCATGGTGGTCGACTTGCCCGCGCCGTTGGGCCCGAGGAAGCCGGTGACACGGCCGGGCTTGCAAGCGAACGAGACGTCGTCGACGGCGACGTAGTCGCCATATCTCTTCGTGAGGTGCTCGACGGTGATCATGACTGACGATTCTGCTCTGAACCGGCGGCGGGCACATCAGTCCGCCGACTGATTCCGGGTCAGCCGAAAGTAGGGTATGACCCTGACCCGGCGCACTAGGGAGCACCGCGGGCGGCGGGATACGGTGACACACGTGCACCCCGACGACTATCAGCCACAGCTCACGTGGCGCAGCCATGCGTGGCGGCTCGCGGTGGTGCTCGCCGTCTCCGGACTGGTCTGGGGCACGCGGGCCGGCTACCAGTGGCAGTACGCGAGGTGGTGGTTCGCGGCTGATCTGCTCCTCGGCGTGCTGTCGTTGATCGCGGTGCACTGGCGTCGGAGGTATCCGGTCGCGGTGGCGATGGCGACCAACGTGGCTTCGACGGTGTCCGCGTCGGCGGCCGGACCGTCGATGCTGGCGCTGGTCTCGCTGTCGACCCGGCGACGGTGGCGGGAGATCGTTCCGGTCGCGGCGGTCGCGATGGTGTGTTCGCTGTTCTCGCAGCTGTGGCATCCACCCGACGAACCCGAGCCGACCGTCATCGACTACTTCGTCGTCGCGGTGATCCTGCTGCTCACGATCGCGTGGGGCCTGTACCTCGGATCGCGGCGTGAACTTCTCGCCTCGTGGCGGTCTCGGGCCAAACTGGCCGAGGCGGAACAGGAGGCCAGGGTCCGGCATGCGAGGGCCACCGAGCGCGGCCGGATCGCGCGAGATGCACGACGTGCTCGCTCACCGGATCTCCACCGTGCACATGTACGCCGGAGCGCTGGCATTTCGCGACGACCTGCCGGCCGATCAGGTCCGCGATGCGGCGCGGACCATCGAGCAGATGTCGGCGACGGCGCTGACCGAGTTGCGCGAGGTGCTCGGTGTGCTCCGCGACGATCCCGGTGACGCGTCGCCCGAGCAGCCTCAGCCCGGAGCAGCCGACATCCCCGAGCTCATCGACGAGAACCGCGGGCACGGAATGAATCTCGCCTTCGACTGCGACGCCGACCTGGCGGCGATCCCCGACGGGGTGGGGCGCACGCTCTACCGCTGTGTGCAGGAGGGTGTCACCAATGCGCGCAAGCACGCTCCGGCGACAGCGGTCGCGATCGGCCTCGACGGTGCACCCGACCGCGGTGTCGACCTGGTGGTGAGCAACCCGCTGCCCATCGGCGACCACAAGTCGAGAGTGCCGGAGTCCGGCTTCGGACTCGTCGGTCTCGCCGAGCGGGTGGAGCTTCGCGGCGGGCGGCAGTCGGCGCATCTGACGGCCGACGGCCGGTTCGTCCTGCGGGTGTGGCTACCGTGGCAGACATGACGTCTCGATTGATGATCGTCGACGACGATCCGCTGGTCCGGTCCGGGCTCCGGCTGCTGGTCGGCGGCGACCCCGGTCTGGAGGTGATCGCCGAGGCAGGAGACGGCCGAGAGGCACTGGCCCGGTACGCGGCCGATCCGGTCGATCTGCTGTTGATGGATCTGCGAATGCCGGTGATGGACGGTATCGACGCGACCGCCGCGTTCAAGGCGGCACCGAATCCGCCCGCCGTCATCGTGCTCACCACCTTCGACGCCGACGAGTACGTGGTCCGAGCGCTGGCCGTCGGCGCCGACGGGTTCCTGTTGAAGGACACGCCGCCGGCGGAGATCATCACGGCGATCGGACGGGTGCTGGCTGGGGAGCCGGCGCTGAGCCCGTCGGTCACTGCGGCGCTCATCAAGCAGGTCGTCGACGGCCGGGACGGAAATCGGGAGTCCACGGCCCGGGAGGCGGTGGACGCGCTGACCGGTCGTGAGCGAGAGGTGGCCGTCTGTCTGGCTCGGGGCGCGTCGAACGCCGAGATCGCCTCGGAGCTGTACATGTCGGTGGCGACGGTCAAGGCCCACATCTCCCGGATCTTCACCAAACTCGACGCCGCCAACCGGGTGCAGGTCGCGATCCGGATCCACGACGCCGGACTCACCTGAGCCGACGGAGTAGGGTCGGGGACCATGAACATCGGGGACACCGCACCGGATTTCGAGCTGCCCGACCAGAACGGTCGACGGCGACGGCTCTCCGAACTGCTGGCCGACGGGCCGGTCGCGCTGTTCTTCTATCCGGCGGCGTTCACCCCGGGCTGCACCAAGGAGGCGTGCCATTTCCGGGACCTCGCAGCGGAGTTCGCTGCCGCGGGAGTGCAGCGGATCGGGATCAGCCGGGATGACGTCGCGAAGCAGAAGAGCTGGACCGACGAGCACACCCTCGACTACCCGTTGCTGGCGGACGTCGACGGCGCCGTCGCCTCCGCATACGGTGTCCGGCGTGGATCGCTGCTGGTGAAGGTCGGCATGCCGACCAAGCGGGTCACGTTCGCAATCGGCTCCGACGGAGTCATCGCCGACGTGATCGCGTCGGAGATCAACATGAACGTGCACGCCGACCGCGTGCTCAAGGCCCTGGCGCGGTAGCCGATCAGGGCGGTTACCGGCGCTCGGCTCGGGGACCCGGGCGTTCGGCCGGGCGGGGACCTGTGGCGGCGAGCGCCGCGTAGAAGAGAAGCAACGACGACGCGGCGGCGAAGTTCAGCCGGAGGTCGCGGGCCCGGACGTGTGCTCCGACCGCGAGGCAGAAGTACACCGTCAGCATGACCGCCGTGAAGCGGGCCAGCATCGGGAACCTCGGGGCCGCGGCGAGTCCCGCCGCCGACGCGGCCTTGACCACCGGAAACACCCACCGTTGGTCCGCGGGATAGCCCACGTCGTCCAGACATCGCGCGACGTAGGGGATCGGGCCGAGGCAGATGATCGCATCGGCGGACTGGCCCGCGGCGGCGAGCCGATACACGAGGGGATCCCGGAGCAGATCGGTCGGCACGTTCATGTCAACCGATCGTACGGTCGGCGGGGATGGACGACAATGGTGAGATGACTGATTCCGCTGTGTCCTCGTCCGTCTCCGACGGCGTCGGTGTCCTCACCCTCGACGACCCCGACCGCCGAAACCCCTTGTCACTGGCCACCATGCGGGCTGCCACCGAAGTCCTGCGCACTTTCGGCGAGAACCCGGAGGTGCGGGTGATCGTGATCAAGGCGCACGGTCCGGCGTTCTCCGCCGGCCACGACCTGTCGGAGATGGTCGAGCGCACGGTCGACGACGAGCGGGAGATCTTCGCGGCCTGCACCGACCTGATGACGGCGGTCCACGACGTTCGCCAGCCGGTGATCGCCCAGGTCCAGGGAATGGCGCTCGCAGCGGGCTGCCAGTTGGTCGCCACCTGCGATCTCGCGGTGGCCGCCGACAGTGCACGGTTCTCCACGCCTGGCGTCCGCATCGGGCTCTTCTGTTCCACTCCGATGGTCGCGCTCAGCCGTGCCGTCGGGCGCAAGCGCGCCATGCACATGCTGCTGACCGGCGACATGGTCGATGCCGCGACCGCCGTCGAATGGGGCCTGGTCAACACCGCCGTGCCCGCCGCCGATCTGGAGAGCACCGTCGCGGAGCTGGCCGGGCGGATCGGCCGATTCAGCGGCGACACCCTCGCCATCGGTAAGCGGGCCTTCTACGACCAGATCGATCGCACCGAGCCGGAGGCGTACGCCGCGATGACCGAGGTGATGGCGACCAACGCCGTCACCTGTGATGCCCAGGAGGGTATCTCTGCGTTCCTGGGCAAGAGGGATCCGGTGTGGCGGTCGTAGACGGCGCCACCGTTCAGCCGGACGACGCTCCTCGCGCGGACCCCGCGTACCACACCGGGCCGGTGAGCAGCCAGATCGCGGTGATGACGCCGAGAGTCTTGAACAGACTGAACAATTCGTCGCGCTGGCCGGCGTCGGCGACCGTGAAACCGAGGACGAGCACCACCGCTCCGGCGATCGCGGCGGCGGCGAGCCACCGGCCGAACTCGGCCCACTCGTGCCGGAGCCGTACCGGTCCCCGCTTGGGCACCGGGACGGGTGCCGGGCCGTCGGCGTACCGGTGCGCGAACCTGACATCGGCCCACCGGATCAGCCGCGGTCCGAAGACGACGGTCACGCCCAAGTAGATCGGCGCCAGCCGGTGGGCCAACCCGACGTCGCCGCCGGAGTGGAGGTCGAGTGCCACGGCCGCGAGGAGCGCGACGTCGAGCCCCGGGACGGCCGCCAGTACCAGTGTCGAGAGGCGCTGCGCGCGGACCAGGTAGCGCAACGACAGTCCGCCGGCGACGAGTACCCAGAAGCCGACTTCACAGCCGGCGATGGTCAGCAGTACCGGGTCGGTCAGATCGTTCATGCGTTCAGCATCGGGCGGATCGCCCGAAGGCACATCCCTCATCCGGCTCGTCGGCGTCATCCCTTCGGCGGACCCGAAGCCCCGCGACGTGTGCTGTAGTGATGTCTGATGATGTCGATTCCCAGATTCTCGTCGACGACGGTGTCGGCTCTCGGCACACTGGTCGTCGGTCTGCTGCTGTGGGTCAGTGGGGCGTTCACGCTGATCCAGGGCTGGGGCGGGCATTCGGCTCCGGTCAAGATCGCGATCCTGGTGGCGGCGTTCGTCGTTCAACTCGCGGCGCCTCGCCGACCGTCGGCGGCGCTCGCGATCATGGTGGTTCTCATCGCGCTCGACCTTCCGTCGGGTGCGTCCCTTCCGCTCTGGATCTCCTTCACCGACGTCATCTTCGCGGTCATGACGGTCGGGTCCGCGCGGTTGCGCAGGTTCGTCGGTGTCGCCTGCTTCGCGGTGACGGTCGCGGGTGCGGTGGCTGTGGCGCTCGCGGCGGATCCGCGGGCCGGTGTGCTGGTGGGCCTGCTCGGAGTGGCCTTCCTCGTCTCGCCGCTGGGCTACGCGCAGTCGGTGCACGCCACCATCCGGGCGGCGCGGGCCGAACAGTCGGCCGCCGCAGCCGAGCACGCCGCGGCGCTGGCGGAGGAACGTCGCCGGGTGTCGCGGGAACTGCACGACACGGTGGCGGGCCACGTGTCGGCGATCGCGATCCTGGCCGAGGCCGCACGTGAGGCACCGGACCCGAAGCCGGTGATCGCCTCGATGCGCTCCAACAGCCTGGCGGCGCTGTCGGAGCTGCGGGAGATGATCGACGTGCTCGCCGCCGACGGCGATGACACTCCGACTGTCCGCTGGTCGTCACTCGCTCCGTTCGTGACGGCGGCGGAGGCGGTCGGCTCGGCCGTCGAGGTGCACGGCGACACCGAAGGTCTTCCGCTCGCGATCGAGACGGTGTTGACCCGGATCGCGGGTGAGGCGCTGGCGAACGCGACGCGCCACGAGCCGGGACAGCCCGTCGCGGTGCAACTGGTCTCAGCCGGAGACCTCGTCGAGATGACGGTCAGCAACGGTCTCACGGACGGACGTGCGATGGCGCGCGGCGAAGGCGACGGATCGGGAGGAAATGGGTTGCGCAACATGATGATTCGCGCCGAGAGCATCGGCGGGTCCGCGACCGCCGGTGTGGAGGGTCGACGATGGGTGGTCCGCGTGCGGGTGCCGGTGGTGCGGGCGTGAGCCGGACGCGAGTGGTCCTGGCCGACGATCACGCCGCGGTCCGAGAAGGCCTGCGGCTGGTGTTGGAGTCGTCGGGAGAGATCAGCGTGGTGGGCGAGGCGTCGAACGGTGCCGATGCCGTCGACGCGGCCGAGAGGCTGCGGCCGGACGTGGTGGTGATGGACGTCCGCATGCCGGGGACGGACGGAATCGCCGCCACCGCCGAAGTCATGGCGCGTACCGACGCGGCCGTCCTCGTCCTGACGACCTTCGACATCGACGAATACGTGCTCGGCTCACTGGCGGCCGGAGCGAGCGGGTTTCTGCTGAAGTCGGCGTCCGGCGCGGAACTCGTCGACGGTGTCCGACGTGTCGCGCAGGGCGACGCGGTGCTCGATCCCGCGGTGACCCGGGTGGTGGTGGACGCGATGCGATCACGTCCCGCCGAGCCCGCTCCGGATCTGAGTGACCTCACCGAGCGGGAGATCGAAGTCCTCGGCGGTCTCGGCGCCGGACTGTCGAATGCGCAGATCGCCCGCCGCCTGATGATCGGGGAGGCGACGGTGAAGACCCACGTCTCGCGGGTGCTGATGAAGCTGGGCGTGCAGTCGCGGGTGCAGGCCGCTGTGCTGGCGGCACGATCGGGCATCGAGTTGTGAGGCGGCGGCTTTGTCAGAGGGCGGCGGTATGATTCGAACATAGAAGCACAGCAGGAGTGTTCTCGGGCACTGTGCAGGTGGAGGGGGGTGGGTTCGATGGTCGCGTCAGAAGTGCTGCCGGACGATCCGGCCGCCCTCGCGCGCCTGTTGGAAGCTGCGGCGACCAAGTTCGCGTCCCTGCCACTGTCCGCGGTCCCAGAAGACACCCTGCTGGAAACCGTCGAGACATTGGAGCGTACTCATCGTCGTCTCGACGGTGTCGACGCGGCAGTGTTGGTGGAGGTCTCCGACCGGGCCGTGTATCGCAAAGTCGGGTACCTGTCGGTGCATCAGTATTTGGCGCAGGGGTTGCGGCTCGGTGACGGTGCCGCCCGACGCCGGCGCGTCAGCGCCGCCGGGATCGGACGGTTCACCGACCTGCAGGGCCAGACCCGCCCGCCGGTACTGCCGGCGACTGCGGTCGCGGTGGGCGAGGGTGCGATCGGTGCCGACCACGTCCGCGAAATCGACGCCGTCATGGACAAGATCCCCACCGCCATCGACGCCGACACCCGAGCACGCGCCGAGGCACAGCTGGCGTGGGTCGCCCGCGAGTTGAGTCCGGCCGGTGTCCGCACCGCCGGCATCCGACTGCTCGCGCACCTGGACCCGGACGGGACCGTCACCGACGAACGCGACCGCAAACGCCTGCGCGGCTTCGCTGTGCTGCCGCAGGATCTGCGGTTGATGAGCAAAGTCCGCGGGTATCTGACTCCGGCGTTGCGGGCGGAGATGGAGGCGGCACTGCCGTCGTGGGCGGCTCCGGGGATGAACAATCCCGACGACCCGGATTCCCCGTCGGGGACGGTGGAGTCGGCGGACCCGGCCGCTCTGGCGGCGGCGGTGGAGCGTGATACTCGCACGCCGGGGCAGCGCACCCATGATGGTCTGCAGGCGCTGCTGCGCGCCTCCCACACTGGTGCTGGGCGTGGTCGGCGGTCGGGTGATCTGGTCATCACCGTCACCGACCACGAGTTGGCCGAGCGGGCCGGGATCGCGTTGACCGCGACCGGGACCCGGCTGCCGGTGGCGGAGTTGATCGAGGTCGCCGCCACCGCAACCCCGCATCTGGCCGTCTTCTCCGCCCACACCGGACAAGCCCTCTACCTCGGACGGGGACGCCGGCTGGCGTCGCGGGCACAGCGGTTGATGCTCTTCGCCCGCGACCGCGGCTGCACCGCCCCCGGCTGCGACGCCCCGTTCACCCGCACCCAAGCCCATCACTTCCCCGACTGGGCCGACGGCGGACCCACCGACATCGACCACCTCGGCGCCGCATGCGGGCGCCACAACCGCTCCGTCGGACCCCGCCCCGGCCAATGGCAGACCACCATCCTGATCGACGGACCCCACGCCGGCCGCGTCGCCTGGCGACCCACCCCCAACACCAGCCGCGGCGGGACAAGACCGCCCGGGTGGCGGATCAACCAGATCCACCACGCCGAACTGTTACCGGGCCACGAACCGCAGCCGCCGCCCGAACCCAGCGAATCTCGCATCGAGAACTACCTCGACACCCTCCTGGCCGCCTGACCGGACACACCCGGCCGGGAGCACGGAAGTGCGGTGGCCGTCAGCTGACGAGCTTCAGCCCGATGACGCCTCCGACGATGGCGATGATGCACACGATCTTCGCGATGCTCGCGGTTTCGGTGCCGGTGATCATGCCGAAGACGACGGCTCCGGTGGCGCCGATCCCGACCCATATCGCATACGACGTGCCGGTCGGCAGTTCGCGCATCGCGTAGGCGAGGCCGCCCATGCTGATGACGAGCGCGACGAAGAAGACGATGGTTGGGATGAGGCGGTGAAGACCTTCCGACCGTCCCAGGGCGGTGGCCCACACCGCTTCGAAGACGCCGGAGAGGATCAGAACGAGCCAGTGCATGAGTGCTCCTCGTCCACCGTCTTGTCGCAGACCGGGTACGGCGGGCTCGTCCGGGCGCCCCGCCACGGGGCGTCGCCACGAAGGCTACCCACCCGGTCGCACGACGGCCAGACGCCGATGACGGATGGAGACCACGACCACACCGAACGGTGTCCCGTCCGAAAACGCGAGTGTCTAGAAATCTCCGTTGTCACGCCGAAGCGACCGGATCGACTCCACCAACTGACGCGCCTGGGCGCTGGTCATTCCGACATGGGAGAAGACGCCATTGTTCAGCACCGCCGTCGCCTTCTCGACCAACTCCCGGCCGTCGTCGGTGATCGACACGAGTGTGGTGCGGCCGTCGCTCGGGTGCGGTATCCGCTTCACCAGCCCGGCGTCGGCGAGGCGTGCGATCGCGTGGGTGGCCGAGGAGACGTGCACCTGAAGCCGGTCGCTCGCCTTGGAGATCGGCAGTTCGCCGTGCCGGGTGAAGGCCAGCAGCCGCAACAGCTCGAAACGGGAGAAGGTGAGGCCGAACGGTTTGAGCTCCTGCTCGACGCGCGCGAGCATGATCTGGTGCGCGCGCATCACCGACGTGACGGCCTCCATGCCGTCGGCGATGTCGCCGCCCCAGCCTGCGTCTTCCCAGTTGCGGCGGGCCAGGGCGATCGGGTCGCGCTCGTTCGACTCATGATCCACCCCGGCCACACCACTCCCATCGTCTACGGCTGCGCCGAACTCGAGATCAGCGCAGGGTTTCGATTATCGCACTGAAGTCGAGATCGCTGTGCTCGGCGGCGAAGGCGTCGTACAGCTCGGCCGCGTGTGAGCCGAGCGGTGCGGTGGCGCCGGTGGTCGACACGGCGTCCATCGCCAGGTGCAGATCCTTGTTCATCAGCGCGGTGGCGAACCCCGGCCGGAAGTCGTTGGCCGACGGTGCCGTCTCGACCGGCCCGGGCACCGGGCAGTTGGCCGAGAGTGCCCAGCAGTTGCCGGTGGCGCCGGTCACCACGTCGTAGAGCGCCTGATCCGAGAGCCCGAGCTTCTCCGCCAGAGTGAACGCCTCACCGACCACGATCTGCTGCACGGCCAGGATCATGTTGTTGCACAGCTTGGCGGCCTGGCCGTTGCCCGGTCCGCCGCACGGCACCACCTTGCCCGCCATCGGCGCCAGGATCGGCTGTGCCGCGGCCAGTGCCGCGTCGTCGCCACCGACCATGAAGGCCAGGGTTCCGGCCGCCGCTCCCTTGACCCCGCCGGAGACGGGGGCGTCGAGCTGCATCATGCCCGCGGCGACGGCGAGATCGTGTACGGCACGCGCGTCCTCGACCGAGATGGTGGAACTGTCGATGAACAGCTGACCCGGCGTCGCGTGCGGCAGCACGGTGTCGTACACCGCCCGCACCGCTGCGCCGCTGGGAAGCATGGTGATGACGACGTCGGTTCCGGCGACGGCCTCCTCCGCCGACTTCGCTGCGCGGACACCGTCGGCGACGGCCGCCTCCAGCAGTTCGGGGACGAGGTCGAAGCCGACCACCTCGTGTCCGCCCTTGACCAGGTTGGCGGCCATCGGTCCGCCCATGTGACCGAGTCCGAGGAAAGCGATCGTGCTCATCGGTTGCCCTTTCCGGCGGTGACCCGCTGCGCCTCGGCGCGACCGATCACCATCCGCATGATTTCGTTGGTTCCTTCAAGAATGCGATTCACCCGCAGGTCGCGGACGATCTTCTCGATACCCGTCTCGTGCAGGTATCCGTAGCCGCCGTGCAACTGCAGCGCCTGATCGGCGACGGTGAAGCAGCTCTCGGTGACGAATCGTTTCGCCATCGCGCACAACTCGACCTTGTCGGGATCGTCGGCGTCGAGTGCCTCGGCCGCCCGCCACAGGAGCAGTCGGGAGGCCTCCAGGGAGGTCGCCATCTCGGCGAGCGTCGCCGAGATGGTGGGTTCGGCGATCAGCGGCTTGCCGAAGGCCTCACGCTCGGTGGCGTAGACGAGCGCCTTGTCGTACGCGGCTTGCGCACCGCCCATCGAGCACGCGGCGATGTTCAGCCGCCCGCCGTTCAGGCCGTTCATCGCGATCGAGAATCCCGTGCCCTCGCCGTCCGGGCCGCCGAGCATCGCATCGGCGGAGACCCGGACGTCGTCGAAGATCACCTGGGCCGTGGGCTGGTTGTGCCAGCCCATCTTGGCCTCGGGCGGACCGAAGGACAGCCCCGGCGTGCCCTTCTCGACGACGAACGTGGAGATTCCGCGGGGGCCGGCGTCACCGGTGCGCGCCATCACCACGTAGACGTCCGAGACACCGCCGCCGGAGATGAACTGCTTGCTGCCGCGAAGCACGTATTCGTCGCCATCGCGGCGGGCCGACGTCGACAGCGCCGCGGCATCCGACCCCGCGCCGGGCTCGGTGAGGCAGTAGCTCGCGATGTGTTCCATCGACGCCATCTTCGGAACCCAGCGCTTGCGCTGCTCCGTGGTGCCGTAGGTGTCGACCATCCACGTGCACATGTTGTGGATCGACAGGAACGCCGCGGTCACCGGATCGGCTTTCGCCAGTTCCTCGAAGATCCGCACACCGTCGATCCTCCGCAGACCGGAGCCGCCGACGTCCTCCTTGGTGTAGATCGCGGCCATCCCGAGCGAACCCGCCTCGCGCATCTCATCGACCGGGAAATGCTCGGTGGCATCCCATTCGAGAGAGTGCGGGGCGAGCCGCTTACGGGCGAAGTCGCGGGCCGCTTCGACGACGATCCGATCGTCGTCGGGCAATTTCGGATAGGGCATGTCGTTACCTGATACGCCTGTTCTCTGGTTCCGCGACGGGCCTCAGTGCATGGTCGGGATGGAGAACTCGGCGCCCTCCTTGATGCCCGACGGCCAACGTGAGGTGACCGTCTTGGTCTTGGTGTAGAACATGATCGACGCGGGGCCGTGCTGGTTGAGATCGCCGAAGCCGGAGCGCTTCCAGCCGCCGAAGGTGTGGTACGCGACCGGCACCGGGATCGGCACGTTGATGCCGACCATGCCGACCTCGACGCGCGAGGTGAAGTCGCGCGCGGTGTCGCCGTCGCGGGTGAAGATGGCCACGCCGTTGCCGTACTCGTGCTCGGTGGGCAGCGCCAGCGCCTCCTCGTAATCGTGCGCGCGGACGATGGTGAGCACCGGGCCGAAGATCTCGTCGGTGTAGATCGACATGTCCTTGGTGACGTGGTCGAAGAGGGTGGGGCCGAGGTAGTAACCGCCTCCGAGATCGGTGCCGTTGAACGAGGCCTCGGTGGCGCCCTTGCCGCGACCGTCGACGACGAGTTCGGCACCCGCGGCGACGCCCTGCTCGATGTAGTCCACCACGCGATCACGTGCGGCGGCGGTGATCAGCGGACCGTAGTCGGCCTTGGGGTCGTGGCTGTGACCGACGCGCAGCGCTTCGACCCGCTCGACGAGCTTGGCGCGCAGAGCGTCCGCGGTCGCGTCTCCGATCGGGACGGCCACCGAGATCGCCATGCAGCGCTCGCCGGCCGAGCCGTAGCCGGCGCCGATGAGGGCGTCGACGACCTGGTCGAGGTCGGCGTCCGGGGCGATGATCATGTGGTTCTTGGCGCCGCCGAAGCACTGGCTGCGCTTGCCGTTGGCGGCGGCCGTCTCGTAGATGTACTGCGCGATGTCCGACGACCCGACGAAGCCGACGGCCTTGACGTCGGGGTTCACGAGCAGTGCGTCCACGGCGGTCTTGTCGCCGTGCACCACCTGGAACACACCGTCGGGCAGGCCGGCTTCGGTGAACAGCTCGGCGAGGCGGACCGGAACGGACGGGTCGCGCTCCGAGGGCTTCAGGATGAAGGCGTTGCCGCAGGCCAGGGCGGGGCCGGCCTTCCAGAGCGGGATCATGGCGGGGAAGTTGAACGGGGTGATGCCGGCGACCACGCCGAGCGGCTGCCGCATCGAGTAGACGTCGATGCCGGTGCCCGCGCCCTCGGTGTACTCGCCCTTGAGGAGGTGGGGGATGCCGACCGAGAACTCGATCACCTCGAGTCCGCGCTGTACGTCGCCGCGGGCGTCGGCGACGGTCTTGCCGTGCTCGCTCGAGAGCAGCTCGGCGAGCTCGTCCATGTTCTGGTTCACCAGCTCGATGAACTTCATCATCACGCGGGCGCGGCGCTGCGGGTTCATGGCGGCCCACGTCTTCTGGGCCTCTTTGGCGGTGGCGACGGCGGCGTCGACTTCGGCGGCGGTGGCCAGCGGCACCGTGGCCTGAACCTGACCCGTGCTGGGGTCGTAGACGTCGGCGGTCGCGCCAGTCGCGGCGACGTGTGCGCCGTTCAGGTAGTGATCGATGGTCCGCAGTGCAGTCATGCGCCGTCCTTCCAGAGGCATCCGTTCGTGACGTGAACCACGATATACTTGGACATCCAAGTAATTCAAGAGGAAGCCGGACATCTGCAGGTCGGCGACGGTTTCAGCGGGGAGTCAGCATCCTCTCCACTGCGGTTCGCGCTTCTGCGCGAAGGCCGTGACACCCTCGCGGAGATCCTCCGAGACGAGGACGGTGTCGAGGACCGAGAGGCTCTCGTCCACGGCCCGGACCGTGTCCGGCTGCGATTCGGATCCGGCCATCGCCGCCAGGGAGGCGCGAACGGCGACCGGTGACGCGGCCAGGATCTCCTCGGCCACGGCGCGGGCGGCGGACATCACTTCACCGTGCGGTGCCACCCTCGACACCAGGCCGTACGCCAGCGCCTCCGCGGCGTCGATGCGGCGTCCGGTGAGGATCATGTCGCGGGCGAGGGCGGGCGGGACGACGCGGGGGAGGCGGACCAGTCCGCCCGCCGCGGCGACCAGGCCGACCTTCACTTCGGGCAGGCCGAAGGTGGCCTGCTCGTCCGCGACGATCACGTGGCAGGCCAGGGCGATCTCGAGCCCGCCGCCGAGGGCGAAACCGTTCACCGCGGCGATCACCGGTTTGGCGCGGTCGCGCCGCGCGGTGAGTCCGGCGAAGCCGTTGGCGGGCATCGAGAGGCCGCCTTGGGCGCCGGCGCTCAGATCGTTGCCCGCCGAGAACGCGGCCGAGCCGGCGCCGGTCAGGATTGCGACCCACAGATCGGGATCGGCGAAGTACGCGTCGAAGACGGAGTCCAGTTCCGCGTTCGCCGCCGGATTCAGCGCGTTGCGGACCTCGGGCCGGTTGATCGTCACCTCGAGCACCCGTCCCTCGCGCCGGACGAGCAGATGCTCGTACCGCTCGGCGAATCCGACCGCCGCGCGCGGATGGCGCGCATCGAGGACGTCGCGTGTGCGTGCCGCGTGGTTCTGGTTCGTCGACGCGCGGACGAAGATCGGCGTTCCGATGGGGTCGTCGTCGGCGCGCAGCAGATCGAGCAGGGCGGGGTCGTCCACGGCCGCGACGAACCGGGCGCCGTCGGCGAGCCGACCGACCACGGTGGCTCCGGGGGCCTCGCCGTCGGGATCGATGACGACGAACGACTCGATCGTCGCCGGGCCGTTCGGATAGTGCGCCACCCGCACCGACGGTGCGGCGTCCAATTCGCGTTGCAGGTCGGCGGAGGTGCTCGGACGCCAGGGAGCGGGGATGGACGAGTACACGCCCACCGAGTACTTGCTCAAGACGCCGCCGTTGGCTGCGACCAGGCCGAACGAGCCGGGCTCGCGCCGCGCCCGCGACACGATCTCCGCGATGCCGTGCATCGAATAGTTGTTGCCGGGCCCGCCGAAGTAGGGGAGCCCGCCGGTGACGGTCAGTCCGCGGGGGTCGTCGGGCGAGAGTCCGAGCTCGTCGATGACGTGCGAGACCGCGACCGGGAAGCAACTGTACAGATCGAAGTGCGCGACGTCGTCGACATCGGTGCCCGCCAGGCGCAGTGCCTCCCGGACAGCGGCGACCGACGCGGGTCCGCGGGAGAGGTCCGGCCGGGTCAGGAGCGGCTTCTCCCGCAGGTCGGCGTGGCCGTGGACGAAGACCCAGCGGTCGGCGGGGATCCCCGCCGACCGGGCGGCCGCGACGGACATCAGTACCGCGGACGCGGCCTGGTTGACGTGGTCGCGAGCCACCATTCGGCGCGGGTAGGGGACCGAGACGCGGCGGTTGCGGTCGGTGACGGTCGCCAACTCCTCGGCGGTGAACTCCTCTCGGGCGGCGGCGAAGGGGTTCCGCGCCGCCACACGCGTCATCGGTGCGAACAGCTCGCCCATCGACCGCGCGTACTCGGCGGCGCCGAGTCCGAGACGGTGGCGCCGCGCGTTCTCGACGATCGAGTACTGGGAGATGGGGATGACGACCCCGTGCTTCACCTCGTCGATCGAGGTGAGGCCGCCGATCGAGTAGCCACGGTCCTCCAGTTGCCCGCCGACGGTCTCGCTGAAATCCGGTGCGGTGCCCGAGCGCTGGGCGTGGCGGACCGTCGACATCACCTCGGCCCCGAACAACACCACCGCGTCGGCACGCCCGGCGGCGATCTCGGCGCCGAACTCGTTCACCAGATGCTGCGGGCTCTGCCCGCCGGTCACCTCTTCGACGGCCCTGCGCGGATCCATGCCGGTCCGGCGTGCCACCGCGCGCGGCATGTTGTCCGGCCGGCCGAAGGGCGACGACGACGCCGGGCTCGACCGCTCGAACGATCGGACCGCCACCACGGTGTCGACGAGGCGTGCCACGTCGTCGGCCCCGGTGTCGGCGAGCGCCGCGCTCACCGCGCGGGCCGCGAGGTCGGCCTCGGAGAGGCCCGCGTAGTCGGCGTCGTCGATGCGTTCGGCTGCCTGGCCGACCCCTACGATGACCGGTGTGGTGGGTGGAATGTCATCGAGGCGGTACACGCACTCCGGCCGGGACGCGGATGCGCCGGGAGTGGGCTGTGCGGGTGTGGGGGCACTGGACACGGGTGGAGCCTTTCCGGCGCCGCGGCCGCGACGCCTGACACTGCACCGCATTATGCCCACGTTGCCATCGAGCGATGGCAAGGAGGTCTCGTGAGCGCGTTGACGCCGCCCGACGCGGCGATGTACTGGCGATCGTTGACCACGGCGAACGATCAGTTCCTGCTGTATGCGTTCGACGCGCCGGACGACCCGTCGGCCGATCCGTTCGCCGAACTCGCGCCCCGCGCGTCCGAGATCGCAGACCTGCGTCTCGGCGTCGCCCGCGTGCCGTGGGATCTCGGGTATCCGCGCTGGCGCGCGTCGCGTCCCCGTCCCGAGCAGTTCTGCCGACACCCGGCCACCACGTGGACCGAATGCCTGGCCGCCCTGGGGTATCTCATGGCGAGCGGCGACCGCACCGCCGGGCCGCTGTGGCGGCTGCATCTGTTCGAATCGCTCACGGATGTGCCCGACGCCGACGGCCCGGCCAACATCGTGGTGCTCCAGATCTCGCATGCGCTCGGTGGCGGGCGGCGGGTCTCGGCGATCGCACGACGGTTGCTGACGCAGGGTCGGCCCGACCGGGTGCGCAGCAGCGCGCCGCTTCCCTCCGCCGTGGCCTCCGCAGTGGCCGCCGCCGCGGGCGCCGCGGCCATTGCGCCGCGACTGGCGACCGGAACCGTCGCCGGTGCGGCCGCGTGGATGCTCCGATCCCGTTGCGGCACAGCGGAAACACCGGGCGCCGACGTGATCGAGCCGACCGTGCTCAATCGTCCGGATCCCGGCGCGGTGGAGCTGCGGACGGTGACGCTGCCGCGATCGTCGGTCCGGCGGCTGGGATCCTCGGTCACCGTCGGGGCACTGGTGGGGCTGGCCGAGGTGCTCGGGCGCTTCGGCGGGACGAGTCCTGACGGCCGGGTGGTCGCAGAGGTCGCCGTCTCCCGTGAACCGGCGACCCGAGAACCGGTGGCTCGGCGCCGGAACGACTTCTTCTCCGTCGGCGTCGATCTGCGCCCCGACCTCGATCGGCGTGCTCGATCCGAGGCGATCGCGAGCCAGCTCGACGCGGCGCGGCGGCGAGACCGTTCTGCGGCCGCCCGCGTCGACCGCTGGGCGGCAGACCGCGCTCCGTCGGTACTGGGATCGCTGGCCGTCCGGCTCTCGTCCGCGGCGCCGGTCCCGGAGCGGGTGGCGGGTGCGACCGTGGTCTCGTCGGTGAACCGCGGCGACGGCGACCTCCGGCTGGCGGGCGGTCGAGTGCTGTTCACCGCGGGGTTCCCGGCCTTGTCCGCGGTCCACGGACTCACCCACGGCGTGCACGGAATCGGTGCCACGGTGACCGTGTCGATCGCCGCTCGCGGAACCGCCGCGCGGACCGTCGACGAGTACGCCGCAGCCGTGCGCGCGGCCTTCGGAGGAAGCCCGGCGACGCCACCTTCGCACGCGTAGCATTCGCATATGACTGCTTATGTGACCCAGAACCCCGCCACCGGCGTCGTGGAGCGCGAGTTTCCGACGATCACCGACGACCAGATCGATCCGATCCTGGAACGCGCCGAGAAGGCATATCGCCAGTGGCGGCAGACTCCGATCGAGCAGCGCGTACAGATGCTTCGCGACACCGCCGCGGCGTACCGCGACCGGGCGTCCGAACTGGCCGCGGTCATCACGAAGGAGATGGGGAAGCCGACCAAGCAGGGTCTGGGTGAACTCGCACTGACGGCGATGATCTACGACTGGTACGCGGACAACGGCCCGGCTCTGCTGGAGACCGAGCAACTCGATCCGCAGGGAGCCGCGGAGTCGATCGTCACCCGCACGCCGATCGGCCCGATCCTCGGCATCATGCCGTGGAACTTCCCCTACTACCAGGTGGCCCGGTTCGTGGCTCCGAATCTGTTGCTGGGCAACACGATCATCCTCAAGCACGCCCCGATCTGCGCTGCGTCGTCGGAGCTGATGGAACAGATCGCGCACGCCGCCGGGATTCCCGCCGACGCCTACATCAACGTCTTCGCGACCAACGAGCAGATCGCGACGATGATCGCCGATCGCCGGTTGCAGGGCGTCTCACTCACCGGATCGAGCCGCGCCGGGGCGGCGGTCGCGGAAGTCGCGGCGCGCAATCTCAAGAAGTCGGTGCTCGAACTCGGCGGATCGGACCCGTTCATCGTGCTCGACACCCCGGATGTCGCGGCGCTGGCCGCCGGCGCCGCAGCCATGCGGACGATGAACGCGGGCCAGGCGTGCAATTCGCCCAAGCGGTTCATCGTCGATGAGTCGATCTACGACGACTTCGTCACGAACCTGACGGCGGCGATCTCCGGGCTCGCGGTGGGCGATCCGGCCGAGGACGGGACCAAGGTGGGGCCGCTGTCGTCGGTCACCGCGCGTGACAACGTGGTCAAGCAGGTCTCGCAGGCGGTGGAGCAGGGCGCGACGCTGCACACCGGCGGAGAGGCCCTCGACGGGCCGGGCGCGTTCATGGCTCCCGCGGTCCTCACCGATGTGACGCCGGAGATGGACGCGTACCGCGAGGAGATCTTCGGCCCGGTGGCGGTGGTCTACAAGTTCTCGTCGGTCGACGAGGCCGTCGATCTGGCCAACGACGTCGAGTACGGACTCTCCGGTTCGGTGTGGAGCTCGGACGTCGAGGCCGCGCAGGCCGTGGCCGACCGGCTCGATGTCGGCATGGCGATGGTGAACGAGCACGGGACCTCGCTGCCCGGCCTGCCCTTCGGCGGCGTCAAGCAGTCGGGGTACGGCCGTGAACTCGGACAGTGGGGTCTCGGCGAGTTCGCCAACGTGCGGTTGCGCCGGACCGCGAAGTAGCTCAGGAGCGACCGGGGTACCGGCTGACGGCGTCGTCGGTCGGGTCCCCGGGAAGCTGCGGCCGCGTCGGTGTCTGCGGGGTCGCCGCGGTTCCGGCGCGGGTGAGGCGCTTGGGGAGCCGGTCGGCCAGCCCGCCGATCGGTGCCACGGACGCATTGAGCAGTTCCACGACCTCGTTGAGGTGGTCGACGGTCTCCTGCATCGCAGCGAGATTCGGCGGCAGCGAGGCGAGCGTCTCGGACAGCTCGGTGAACTTGTCGAGCGGTCCGCCCGGAGCGATCAGCTTCTCGAGGGCACCGTCGGCGCCGAGCAGTTGATCGAGCAGGCCCTCGTCGCCGGCGGCGCGGTCGAGCACGCCGCCGGGCTGAGACAGCTTCTCCAGCACACCGTCCGGAGCGGTCAGCTTGTCGACGATGCCGCCCTCGGATGTCAGCCGCTCGAGGATGCCCTCGTTCTCGGTGAACTGGTCGACCACGCCGCCTTCCCGGGTGAGCCGGTCGAGCGGTCCGTCCTTAGCGGCCAGCCGCATCAGGATCCCCTTCTCGTCCGTCATCTGGTCGAGCAGGCCACCGCGCTCGGTCAGCTTCTCGAGCAGACCGTCCGGAGCGGTGAGACGGTCGATCACGCCGCCCGGCTGGATCAAGCGGTCGAGGGGGCCGCCGTTGGCCAGAATCCGGCCGAAGGGGCGGTCGGGGCTCAGCAGATCGGCCACCTGGCTGAGGATCGCGAGCGGAGCCCGGACAGTGGCGATCTCGCTGTTCTCGTCGATTCCGAGCATCGAGTTCACCTCGGACTCGATGCTCTCGGCGGTGAGCCGCGCGACGTTGACGACCGACTCGACCGTGGAGAGTGCGATACCGGCCGTGGCGAAGCCGAGACGCAGTGGCAGCTTGACGGCCATCCGGACTTCGTTCGCGCTGCTATTCATGGTCGACGATTGTAGCGGTCGTCATTTCCTGGCAGCCGCCTTCGCGGCCTTCTTGAAGTCCCGAACCCGCTGGAGCGACTCCGGATCGGTGACATCGGCCACGGAACGGTATCCCTTGCGGCCGTAATCACCGGTCACCTTGGTCCACCCGCGCGGTTTCACGTCCAGTTGCTTGGCGAGCAGGGCCACGAAGATCTTGGCCTTCTGCTCGCCGAAACCGGGCAGCGCGCGGACACGCCCGAACAGTTCTTCGCCGGTACGGGCAGTGGTCCAGAGGGCGGCGGTGTCGCCGTCGTACTCGTCCACCACCGTTCGGGCGAGCTCCTGGATCCGGCCGGCCATCGACCGCCCGTAGCGGTGGATCGCGGGCGGAGTGGCGCACAACTCGGCGAAGGCCTCCGGGTCGGCGTGGGCGATCGCCACCGGATCGAGGGTGCCGAACCGCTCCAGGATCTTCGCCGGTCCGGCGAACGCCCGTTCCATCGGAAACTGCTGGTCTAGCAGCATGCCCGTCACGAGTGCGAAGGCGTCCGTGGAGAGCAGTGCGTCCGCGACCGGGTCCTGGGCGATCTGGAGGTCAGCCATGCCGCTCATGCTAGTCGCCCGCGGTCATCGGCACGCCGGTCGCCGGCGAACTCCGAGACCCTCTCCGGCGGCGCCCCGGTCGAAGTCCCGGCGCTCGCGGCTCCCGGCTGGCACACTCCCAAGCATGCGTACTGCAGACTGCTCAGCCAGGAGATCGGTTCGGGGAGTACGGCGCCGGGGGAGGGCGGTCGCGGCGGCGGGCGCGAGCGCGGCGGTGCTGGCCGCCGGGTGCGTCGCCGTCCCGCAGGCGCACGCGTCGCCCTACGGCGCCGAGTACGTGCGGTCCATCCGGTGCGACAGCGCCAATCCGTGGCCCGGTGCGCGGCTGCGGATCGTGGTCGATGTGTACACGGGCGGCCCGTTCCCGACGGACGGACTGCCGGGGCCGGCCATCACGCTCTCGTCGAACAATCCGGGCGGGGTGGGTCCGGTGCTCGAGCTGACGATGCTCACGACTGTGACCTGGCGCAACCTGTCGACCGGACGGACCGGCACCGTGCGGGTGCCCACCCGCGCGCACACCGCCGACTGGGACGTCGTGCTCCACCCGGGTCGCGGCGCCGTGCGGTTCACCGTGCATCAGAAGATCGGGGCGATGGCCTTCAACCCGATGGTGAATCCGCAGTACTCGTCGTGCACCGGAACGGCAGTCGCATGACCGCGTCGGAGACCGGGCGCACAGACGTCCCGCTGATGCGAGTCCTCGGAGTCTCGACCGCCGCAGCGGTCGGCGGCTTCCTGTTTGGTTTCGACAGCTCGGTCGTCAACGGTGCGGTGGACGCGATCCAGGGCGAGTTCGGGCTGTCGGACCTGGTCACCGGCGTCGCGGTCGCCATCGCCCTGGTCGGTTGCGCGCTCGGGGCGTGGTTCGCGGGCGGACTCGCCGACCGGTGGGGCCGCAAGAAGGTGATGCTGCTCGGTTCCGCCTTGTTCATCGCCTCGTCGATCGGCGCCGGTCTCACTCAGACGGTGTGGGATCTGATGCTCTGGCGGCTCATCGGGGGTCTGGGCATCGGCATCGCGTCGGTGATCGCTCCCGCGTACATCGCCGAGATCGCGCCCGCCCGGTTCCGCGGCGCGCTCGGTTCGATGCAGCAGCTCGCGATCACGCTGGGCATCTTCGCGGCGCTGCTGTCGGACGCGGTGCTCGCCGACAGTGCCGGCGCCGCCGCCAACACCCTCTGGCTGGACATCGAGGCGTGGCGGTGGATGTTCCTGGTCGGTGTGGTGCCGGCCGTCGTCTACGGCGTGCTGTCGCTGACGATCCCGGAGTCGCCGCGCTATCTGGTGGTCCGCGGACGAGACGGCGAGGCCTCGCGGATTCTCGCTCACGTGACCGGGGAACCCGATCCGGACGGCCGGGTCGCGGAGATCCGCCGCACTGTGAAGCTCGAGTCCGCGGCGTCGATGCGCGACCTCGCCGGGCCGGCATTCGGTCTCCACCCGCTGGTGTGGGTCGGTATCTGGCTCGCCGTGTTCCAGCAGTTCGTGGGCATCAACGCCATCTTCTACTACTCGACCACCCTGTGGCAGTCGGTCGGCTTCTCCGAGTCGGCGTCGTTCGTCACCTCGGTGATCACGGCGGTCATCAACGTGGTGATGACCTTTGTGGCGATCGGCTTCGTGGACCGGGTGGGACGCCGACTGCTGCTGCTCTTCGGCTCCGTGGGCATGTTCGTGGGGCTGGTGCTGGCATCGGTGGCCTTCACGCAGGTCTACGACGCCGTCGACGATTCGGGCGATACGGTCTCGCGGCTCCCGACGAGTTGGGGCGTGCTGGCACTGATCGGCGCGAATCTGTTCGTCATCGCCTTCGCCGCCAGCTGGGGACCGGTGATGTGGGTGATGCTCGGTGAGATGTTCCCCAACCGCTACCGAGCGGTGGCTCTCGGTCTGTGCACCGCGGTGAACTGGCTTTCCAACTTCACCATCTCGCTGCTGTTCCCGGCCGCGATGGGCTGGGTGGGCCCGGCCTTCGTCTACGGCTTCTTCGCGCTGTGCGCCGGGATCTCGTTCTTCTACGTGCGCGCGAAGGTGCCGGAGACGAAGGGCATGGAATTGGAGGAGATGGGCTGACTCAGAACAGTCCGCCGAGGAAATTGTCGACGGCGGCCTGCTCCTGACGCTTGCCCGCCGACTCGTCGCCGGTGAGATACGTGCTCATCTTGACCTTGTTGCTCGAGAGCTGCGCCTGAGTGACGTACCGCAGCGATGCGGGCACCACGACGCTCTCGTCCACCAGGCGCTGGCTCATGAGGATCGGGCGGTTGAAGCCGCGAGCCGGGATCGCGAGCGACTTGCGCAGCGATGATGCGAGTGCGGCGTTCGACGCGAGCGGCTTCGAGACCAGGTCGGCCAGCTGCGTGCCGCCGATCTCTTTGATCAGCGCCGAAGTGCACAGCTTCTGAGCCTTCTGGACCAGGGCTTCGCCGCGCGGGGTGAGGATCGTGCCCAGGTCCTCGGTGCTCTGAGACGCCAGGGTGTAGAGGACGTCGGCCACCACGGCCGTTGGTACCGCCGAGGACGACGGACTCAGGCCGGCGACCACGTCGTCGTAGCCGGCCGGAATGCTGGTCGCGGCGGCGCCGCGGAAGTCGAGCTCACCGGTCTGCCACGCGGTCGCGTTGCGGGCCAGCGACGTGGCGGCTGCGGCGCCCTGCGTGGAGCCGACCACCGCCCACTTCGGCGACAGCGAGGACGAGCCCACGTCGGCTCCGGCACGGACCGCGTCGACGATGTTGTGCGCGGTCGCGTCGACGTCGGAGTACTGCGGTGAACCCGGCGCGCCGACGGCCGCGTAGTCGGGGGCGATGACGGCGTAGCCGCGACCGAGCAGATGGCTGAGCGTCGAGCGGTCGTCGGCATCGCGCTTGGCCGACGGGGCACATGAATCGTTCCAGCCGTCGGAGCCGTGGGCCCAGACGACGACCGGCCAGCCGGCCGCCGGCGCCTTGCCCCGGGGCTCGAGCAGCACAGCCGTGGACAGATGCAGACGCTCGTCGGCGCCGACGGACCAGTAGCTGTACTGCTGGCCGGCGGCGGCACCCGGCACCAGCGCCCGGTCGTCGATGGTCCGGTTGGCGAACACCGATCCCGCGGTCTGACCGCCGGTGGGGGCTGGGGCGTCCTCCGGATCGGCGACGGCGAGTGCGCCGGTGACGCCGCCGACCGTCAGCGCGGCTGCCGCGGCGGTCACGACGAGGGTGCGGGCGAGCCGCTTCCGGGCGGTGATCATTATTCGGTCCTTTACGACGGGCCGCCGGGCTGCGGCGGAGTGAGAGAGTGCCGGTGCGGCCGGCACAGTAGGGATCGGCGTCAGTCCTGAACCAGTCAGTTCTGGACTGTGCCGAGCGCGGGCAGGAATAAGCAGGTGCGGCCGGCGGTGGTCGTGGTGCCGAAGACCGCCGAGAGGATGTGGCCCTTACCGGTGTCGACGCGGGCCAGACGGACGCCGTGGAAGTTCTCGGTGTCGGTGAGCAACTGCTTGAGCGGTCCGGCGGACGCCGCCTCCGACAGCGGCTTCAGATCGGCCAGGCCGCCCTTCATCGTGGTGGTGTTGAACCACGCGACGCGGAACTGGTCCGAGTCGGGCTTGCCGGGCGGCACCAGTGCGAAGGCCGTCTGATCCTCACCGATCGCCGTCAGCAGTTCCTTGCTGTCGGCGGGCAACAGCGAGGTGAGCGCAGTGAGCACCCCGGTGCGGTCGGCGGCGACGGTGGGCCACGGGCCGGGTGCCGCCAGAACCGGGGCGGTGGTGAGTCCGAGCGGGTTGTCGGGGGTGGGCTCGGCGCACAGCGGAGCCACGGCGGGGGACAGCAGGGACGTTCCGGTGACCTTCTGCAGCACGGTCAGCACGTCGGCGGCGGGAGCCGGTGCGGGCGCCGCGGGGACGGTGGCTGCGACCGGGGCGGGCGTCTGCGGGTCGCTCTGTCCGAGCTTGCCCAGACCGAGCTTCTCGAGGCCGGCGCCGTCGAGACCGATGCCGTTGAGAACACTCGCGCTGTCCAGGTACTTCGACAGATCCAGCCGGCCGTCGGAGGAGAGGATGGCGGTGATCGCCTCGACGGCCTTCTCGTCGCCGCCGGTGGCCTTGAGCTTGCGCAAGAGATCGGCGAGCGCGGCGTCGCCCGGAATCGTCGGCAGGGTGCGCACCTGATCGGCCTGCGGTGCGGCCGTCTGCGGTGCGGTGGAGTCGGGTGCCGACGGTGCCGTGGAGTCGGGGACTGTGCTCTGCGGGGCGCTCGTCTCGGGGACGGCGGTGCCCGGAGTGCTCGCCTCGGGCGACGGTGCCGCCGGATCGGCCCCGGCGGCGGCCGGCACAGCGAGTGCTGCGGCGGCGACTGCGAGCCCGGCGATGCCGAACCGCATCGATCGGTACGTGCGTGGACTCACTGGCTTACCTCCACAGCTGCGCAACGGCCACGGCGGCCGTGACCGCTGTGGCTGATGTGACTAAAGTTTCTTAAGTTAATAATGAGAATCAACCGCTGGATTTCTCAAGGAGCGAGTCCGAGTCGTTACCTGGATGCGACCCTTTGGAGATGTCGGAGCCGTTGCGCCACAAAGCTTTTCGTTGCCATAGCGATGTCCGTCACAAGTTGCGGCGGCGTCCCCGAAACCGATCAGAGCCCCGGACCTCCGATGGTCCAGGGCTCTGATCGAACTCGGGTCGAGGGGCTCAGATGATCGCGGTGCCGATCGTCGGAGCGATCATGCATGAGACGTTCTTGCCCTTGATCTTCGTCGTCACGGTTCCGTAGATCGTCGACACGATCCGGCCGCGGCCGGTGTTGGCGATGCCGGTGAACGTGCCGGGGCCCTTGGTGGCGTTGATCTTCGGATTGGGCAGCAGCGCCTGCTGTCCGGTGCGGCCGTTGTCGATGTTGAGCCAGGTGACGAAGAGCTTCTGTGCCGACTTCACCGCGGGTCCGGTGCCGAGGCTGGTGTAGACGTAGCCGGCCTGGCCGCGCTTCGGGCCGGGTGCCGGTGCGGCCTGCGGTCCGGCCGTCACCAGGGCCATGCCGACCGAATTGCCGCCGCCGGGCATGCAGCCGAAGCCCAGGGTCGGATACAGGAACTGCTGGATCCGCGGCTTGCCGGGGCCGGTGGGGATGTCGGGCGCGTCGCTCTTCTTCTTCTCGGCCGCGGGGGTCGCCTCGAGCGACAGTGTCTTCGCGGCCTCCTTGGCCCCGGGCTCGCCCAGGAAATCGATCAGCGAGCGCCAGACGTCCTGCGCCTCGGCGGGTACGGCCGGGTTGTCGGCCAGCTTGCGGACCTGGGCCAGGAGCTCGGTGTTGACCTTGCCGTCGGAGTCGCGGGTGGCGGCGGAGCCGATCAGGGCCGGAGTCAGTGCCCCGAGGGATTCGAGGACCTTGGGCTCCACGGTGGGCGCGTGAGCGGCGTCCGGGATCGGAAGCTCCTGCTGCGCGGCCGGAGCGTCCTTCGCGGGCTCGGCCGATGCGGTCGACGGGACGAGCAGAGCGGGGGCGATGACTGCTGCCGCAGCGACGGCTGCGGCGGTGCGGCGGGAGCGCGCGAGTCGCACGGCTGAATCCTCTTCGGTCGACGAACAGTTGTCTAGTGAGGCGAGTGTAGCCACAATCCCATGAAACTACTGAGGCGTGTGCGAAAATTGTTACACAAGAGGTTAGAGGGATTCCGACTGCGGATGCCCTCCGAATGCGGATACGCACCGTCAACTGGTTAGATTCGCCTCAGGTGAGCAACAACTGGCCCGCAGGCGAAATCTGGGGGCTTCTCTATCGAGGGGACGTGGGTTAGCAGATGGCCTTCTTCGGCAACGCGCGCTTCGGCAGCGCGCGGCGCAACCGCGCTGTCGTCGCGGCGGCACTGGCAGCCGTGCTGGTGGCGACGTCGGCGTGCACCTCCGGATCGGGTGGTGCCGACGAGGTGACGTTGTTGACGCACGACTCGTTCGAACTGCCGCAGAACCTGATCGACCGGTTCGAGAAGCAGACCGGTACCGAACTCAAGATCGTGCGTTCGGGCGATGCCGGGCAGCTCTCCTCAGTGGTGTCGCTGACCCCGGGATCGCCCAAGGGCGACGCCGTGTTCGGTATCGACAACACCTTCGCGGCCCGGCCGATCGAAGCCAAGGCGCTCGACCCCTACACCTCGCCCGCCGCGGTCGACGGCTCGGCGAAGTACGACATTCAGGGCGCGCCCGGGCAACTCACCGCCGTCGACCGGGGAGACGTGTGCCTGAACGTCGACGATGCCTGGTTCGACAAGCACGGCATCGAGGCGCCCACGTCTCTCGAGCAGCTCACGCAGCCCCGGTACCGGGACATGGCGGCCCTCCTCGACCCGTCGACGTCGTCGCCCGGGATGGGCTTCCTGCTCACCACGATCGGGCGGTTCAAGGGCGGAGTGGACGATTACTGGCGCGGCTTGGTCGACAACGGTGCCGAGATCGTCTCCGGATGGGAAGTGGCCTACAACCAGTTGTTCAGCGCCGGCGCCGGGCACGGCGACAAGCCGATCGTGGTGTCGTACGCGTCGAGTCCGGCCGCCACGCCGGGTACCAGCGCACTGCTGAACGCGTGCTTCGCGCAGGTGGAGTACATCGGCGTCCTGCGCGGTGCGGCGAACACCGCGGGTGCGCGCAAGCTCGTGGACTTCATGCTGACCCCGGAGGTGCAGGCCGCGCTGCCCACGGCCATGTACGTCTATCCGGTGCAGAAAGACATCCCGCTGCCCGCCGACTGGCGGCAGCGTGCGCCGATGCCCGCGTGGACCGTCACGATGTCGCCGGAGTACATCGACGCACACCGTGAACAGTGGCTGAACGAGTGGCGCGCCACGGTCAAGCGCTGACCGTGTCCGTGCCGGCGCGCCGGACCCCGGCGCCGATTCGCCGCACGTCGACGGCCGCTCGGGTCGCGACGGTCGTGCCCGCGGCGTTCATCGTGGTCATGTTCGTATGGCCGCTGGTCACCCTGGCCCGGCGGGCGGTGGCCGATGACGACGGTGCGGGCTTCTGGCAGTTGATCGACCGTACGGCTGGCTGGCATCTGCTGGCGGTCACCCTCGCCCAGGCGGCGGCGTCGGCGGTCCTGACAGTGCTGATCGCGGCGCCGATCGTGTGGCTCGTGGCCACCGTGGACCTGCCGGGCACGGCGATCCTCCGGGTGATCGTGACGGTCCCGTTCGTCCTGCCGACCGTGGTGGTGGGGGTGGCCTTCCGGGCGCTGCTGACCGGGCCGCTCGGCTTCCTCGGCGTCACCGACGGGTGGGCGGCGATCCTGCCCGCCCACATCTTCCTCAACGTGGCGGTCGTCGTCCGTGTCGTCAGCGCCGCCTGGCAGCAGATCGACCCGAGGACCGTCGAGGCCGCGCGAACCCTGGGCGCGACCGCGCCGCGGGCCTTCTGGGACGTGGTGGTTCCGCGGATCGCGCCCGCGCTGGCCTCGGCCGCGGCGCTGGTCTTCCTGTTCTGCTCCACCAGCTTCGGTGTCGTGGTGGTCCTCGGCGGCGGCACCGCCCGGACACTGGAGACGGAGATCTACCAGCAGGCGATCGGGTACTTCCGCATCCCGGAGGCGGTGGCGCTCTCCCTCCTGCAGATCGTGGTGGTCGCCTGCGCGCTGCTGCTGACCCGAGCGGTCGGCGGATCGTCCACCGTGGGCGCCGGTACGGCTCCGGCCGGAGGCCACCGGCGACGGCCCCGCGGGCTCCGCCTGCCGGCGGCCCTCCTCGCACTCGCGTGGACCGCCCTGTGGCTTCTGCTGCCCCTGGCGGCGCTGGTGCTCTCGTCGCTGCGCCCCGCGGGTGCCTGGACCCTCGACGGCTACCGCGGCCTGACCGATGGGTCCTACGGCGACTCGGCGCTGTCGGCGATGCGCTACTCCGTCACGAGCGCCGGGGGAGCGACCCTGTTGGCGGTGGTGGGCGGGCTGCTGATCGCGGTCCCGGTGACCCGCGGAGGGGGCCTGCCCGCCCGCTTCACGGCGCTGCTGGCCGTACTGCCGCTCGGTGTGAGCGCGGTGACCCTCGGATTCGGCTATCTGCTGGTGATCGGCACCCTGCCCGTTCAGGTGGCGCAGTCGCCGCTGGTGATCCCGGCCGTGCAGGCGCTGCTGGCGGTGCCGGTGGTGGCGGGGATCATGATTCCCGCGCTCTCCCAGGTGCCCGAACGGCTCCGCGACGCCGCGCGCACGCTCGGAGCACGGCCGTGGCGGGTGCTCCTGTCGGTGGATCTGCGTCTCACGGCGCGGGCGCTGTGCGCCGCGGCCGGTTTCGCCTTCGTGATGGCGATCGGCGAGTTCGGTGCCACCACCTTCCTCGCCCGCGCCGACACCACCACCCTGCCGGTGCTCATCGGATCGCTCATGAGCCGCCCCGGAACCGCGAACCTCGCCACGGCGATGGCCGCATCGGTGCTGCTGGTGGCGGTCAGTGCCGCGGTGATCGCGGCGATAGAGGCCATCGTCGGGACGCGCTCACGCACGGACGGAGAGGGATAGATGCTGACTGTGGAGGGAGCGACCGTCCGGTACGGGCGATTCGAGGCGCTGGCCGGTGTGCAGTGGTCCGTGGGCACCGGAGAGTCCACGGTGACCGCTCTCCTCGGTCCCTCGGGCTGCGGCAAGTCGACGTTGCTGCGCGCGGTGGCCGGCCTCGAACCGCTGGCAGCCGGATCGATCTGCTGGGACGGTGTCGATCTGGCGACGACGGCACCGCATCGCCGCGACTTCGGCGTCGTCTTTCAGGACGGTCAACTGTTCCCCGGCCGTACGGTGGCGCAGAACATCGCCTACGGTCTCGCTCGGCGCCATGTCCGCGGCCGCGCCGCGGCCGATCGGGTCGCGGAGATGCTGAGGCTGGTGCAACTCGACGGATTCGGCGATCGGCCGGTGTCGGCGCTCTCCGGCGGTCAGGCGCAGCGGGTGGCGCTGGCGCGGGCGCTGGCCCCGCGACCGCGGCTGCTGCTGCTCGACGAGCCGCTGGCCGCGCTCGACTCGCAACTCCGCGAATCCCTCGCCGAAGCGATCGGCGACATCGTGCGCCGCGCGGGCACACCGACGGTCCTCGTGACACACGACCACCGCGAGGCGGCGCTGGTGGCCGACACCGTGTCGGTGATGCGCGACGGCGACATCGTCCAGACCGACACGGCGTCGCGGCTGTGGCGCCGGCCGGTGGACGAAGAGACCGCGCGGTTCCTCGGCGCCCGGGCCAGCGTCCCGGGCACCGTCCGGGACGGTGTTCTGACGACCGCGCTCGGCGACGCGAGGCTGACCGGCAGCGCGGACTTCGGCGAACTGCGAGACGGCCCCTGCACGGTGGCTCTGCGTCCGGAGGCCGTCAGCGTCCGACCGGATCCGGAGGGCGATGCGGTGGTGGAGCATGCGGCCGCGCTGGTCGCCGGATGGCGCGTCCGCATCCGGATGGGCGACGAGGTCTTCGAGTGCGTCGGCGATCGGCCGGTGCGCCCGGGAGCGCGGGTACGGCCGACCCTGGAGCCCGGCGCGGTGGCGGTGATCGGACGATGACCGGCGATGTCCTGGTGGTCGCGGGCGCGGTCCTCCACCGATCGCGGGTGCTCCTGGCGCAGCGTGACTATCCGGCCGAGGTGGCCGGTCTCTGGGAGCTGCCGGGCGGCAAGGTGGAATCGGGCGAGACGCCCACGCAGGCGCTCATTCGTGAACTGTGTGAGGAACTCGACGTTCGGGTTTCTGTCGGGGCGCCGCTGGCCGACGTCGTGACACCGCGCGAGGGGCTGAAGTTGGTCGCGCACCGTGCCCGGATCGTCTCCGGGACACCGCGCGCGGTGGAGCATCGCGCCATCGCGTGGGTCGACGCGCAGCGGCTGGCGGAGCTGGACCGCAATAGTCAGATCGTGCCCAATGACATCGGCTGGATCCGGGAACTCACCGCAGAACTGCAGGTCAGGCCGCTCTAGCCTTCTTGAGTGCCTTGTTGGCCTGCTTCTTCGACAGGTGATCGCAGTCGATCTTCTTCATCCGATGGATGACGACCGGGCAACGGAGGCAGCGCGTCGATTTCTTGCAGCACTTCTTCTTCGGCTTGAGCTGCGCCACCTTCGCCGGCGAGGTCTTTCCCATAGCAAGACTTTAGCGCAGCCTAACCATATTCACGCAAGCTCTCGTCGCGACCTCGGCTGAGGTTGCCGTACCCTTAACGGGTTGATCTGGCGCGGCCGAACAGGAGTCGCTCCGCAGATCGAGTGACCGGCTCCGCCATCGGCCGCCGGATACCGCACCTGAACAGATACGAAAGAGACCTTAGTGAGCGCAGTCACCAACTTCCGCAACGTCGCGATCGTGGCGCACGTCGACCACGGCAAGACCACACTGGTCGACGCGATGCTGCGTCAGTCCGGAGTGTTCGGCGAACGTGCCGAACTGGTGGACCGCGTCATGGACTCCGGCGACCTGGAGCGCGAGAAGGGCATCACCATTCTCGCCAAGAACACCGCCGTGCACCGTCGTCAGCCCGACGGCAGCGAGTACGTCATCAACGTCATCGACACCCCCGGTCACGCCGACTTCGGCGGCGAGGTGGAACGCGCGCTCTCGATGGTCGACGGCGTGGTGCTGCTGGTGGACGCCTCCGAGGGGCCGCTGCCGCAGACGCGTTTCGTCCTGCGCAAGGCGCTCGCGGCGTCGCTGCCGGTGATCCTGGTGGTCAACAAGACCGACCGACCCGACGCCCGGATCGGTGAGATCGTCAGCGAATCGCAGGACCTGCTCCTCGACCTCGCCTCCGACCTCGACGACGAGGCCGCTGAGGCCGCGGAGCTGGCGCTGGACCTGCCGGTGCTGTTCGCATCGGGCCGCGCGGGTGTGGCGAGCACCGACATGCCGGAGAACGGCACCGTTCCGGCGGGAGACAACCTCGACCCGCTGTTCGACGTCCTGATCAACAACGTCCCGGCGCCGAAGGGCGACCAGGACGCTCCGCTGCAGGCGCATGTCACCAACCTCGACGCATCGCCGTTCCTCGGTCGTCTCGGCCTGGTCCGCATCCACAACGGCACCCTCCGCAAGGGTCAGCAGGTGGCCTGGATGCGTGAGGTCGACGGCGAGCAGGTCGTCGAGCGCGCCAAGATCACCGAGCTGCTGGTGACTCTCGGCGTCGACCGCGCACCGGCCGAGGAAGCCGTGGCCGGCGACATCGTCGCCGTCGCGGGCATGTCGGAGATCATGATCGGCGACACTCTCGCCGACCCCGAGAACCCGGTCGCACTGCCGCGCATCACCGTCGACGAGCCCGCCATCTCGGCGATCGTCGGCACCAACACCTCGCCGCTCGCCGGCCGCGTCAAGGGGCACAAGCTGACCGCCCGCATGGTCAAGGACCGCCTCGACTCGGAGCTGATCGGCAACGTCTCGCTGCGCGTGCAGGACATCGGCCGCCCCGACGCCTGGGAGGTCCAGGGCCGTGGTGAGCTGGCGCTCGCGATCCTCGTCGAGCAGATGCGCCGTGAGGGCTTCGAATTGACCGTCGGCAAGCCGCAGGTGGTCACCCGCAAGGTCGACGGCAAGACATACGAGCCCTTCGAGCACCTCACGATCGACGTCCCCGAGGAGTACCTCGGCGCGGTTACGCAGCTGCTCGCCGCACGCAAGGGCCGGATGGACCAGATGAACAACCACGGCAGCGGCTGGGTCCGCATGGAGTTCGTGGTCCCGTCTCGCGGTCTGATCGGGTTCCGCACCGACTTCCTGACCGAGACCCGCGGCACCGGCATCGCCAATGCCGTCTTCCACGAGTACGCGCCGTGGGCCGGCGAGATCCGCGCCCGCCACACGGGTTCGTTGGTCTCCGACCGTGCGGGCACCGTGACCCCGTTCGCGATGATTCAGCTCGCCGACCGCGGCACCTTCTTCGTCGATCCCGGCGACGACACCTACGAGGGCCACGTCGTGGGAATCAACCCGCGACTGGAGGATCTCGACATCAACGTCACCCGCGAGAAGAAGCTCACCAACATGCGGCAGTCGTCGGCCGATGTCATGGAGACCCTGGCCAAGCCGATGCAGCTCGACCTCGAAGGCGCCATGGAGTTCTGTGCGGCCGACGAGTGCGTCGAGGTGACGCCCGAGGTGTGCCGGGTGCGTAAGGTCAACCTCGATGCGTCGACCCGCGCGCGTGAGCGTTCGCGTGCCAAGGCGCGCGACGCGAACGCCTGAGGGGCCTGACGCCGGACCGTCGACTGGAGGAGCGAGAGGGAGTGCGGATGAGGACCGTGCGGACGCGCATCACCGCGATCGCAGTGACGGGGCTGATCGGCCTCTCAGCGACCGCGTGCATGGCGGATCCGCCGCCGCCGGTGCGGGAGACGCTGCCGACGCACACTCCGAACGAGTACCCCGACGAACGCACCGTCACGGTCGCGACCGACAGCATCGGTTCGGGTTTCAATCCGCATCTCGGAGCCGACCAGGGAACGGTCACCACGGCGATCGCCGCGATGACCCTCCCGAGTCCGTTCGTTCCGGTGAACACCCAGGACGGCGTCCAGTGGCGGATGAACGACGCACTGCTGACCTCGGCCGAGGTCACCTCGTACGACCCGTTCACCGTCGAGTACAAGATTGTCAACGACGCCCAGTGGTCCGACGGGCTGCCGGTGACGGGCGACGACTTCCACTATCTGTGGGAGCAGATGTCCCGGCAGCCCAACGTGATCGGCCCGGCGGGCTACCGCGCGATCTCGGATGTGCAGACCTCCGGCGGCGGCAAAGTCGTCACCGTGACCTTCAACAACGCCTACCCCGCGTGGCGCGAGCTCTTCGACAATCTGCTGCCGAGCCACACGCTGCGGTCGGACCCGACCGGCTTCCAGGTCGGCATGGACAAGGGAAAGCCGGTCACGGCGGGCCCGTTCCAGATCTATTCGATCGACCGGGCCCGCGACGAGGTCCGGTTGATCCGCAACGACCGCTACTGGCGCAAGCCGCCGGAGGTGGACCAGGTGGTCCTCCGCAAGGCGGGCACGCCGCAGCAGATGGCGCAGACCATCCGCAACGGCGACTCCACTCTCGCGGCGCTGCCGAGCGGAGCGGCGTCGGCGGCCGAGCTGGGCGCGATCCCCGGGGTGGTCAGCAGCCGGCTGCCGACCACGAGGGCGCTCGCGGTGAATGCGAATTCGCGGTCGGAGACCATGCGCTCGCAGCAGGTCCGCAAGGCGGTCCTCGGGATGCTCGACGGACGGCTGATCACCGCCGCGGCGGCGGGGGAGACGGTAGTGACACCGTTCGCGAACACCGTGTACGCGCCGTCCGATCCCGGGTACACCCCGGCGGAGAGGCCACGGCCGACGCAGGATGAGGTCCTCGCCCTGCTCGCATCGGCCGGCTACCGACCGGGCGTGCCCACGCCGCGTCCGGCACCCGCCGATCCGTCGGCGTCGAGCACCGCGTCGCCGACCACCCCGGCTGCTCCCGCACCCGCCGACGTCCCGGGACTGCCCTACGGTGTCTCGCCGATTCAATCGAACGGAACCGACCTCGTGGTGCGGATCGGCGCCACCAACACCGACCAGCGCACGATGTCGGCGGCGGAGACGATGGCCGATCAGCTTCGGTCCCGGGGAGTGCGGGCCAGCGTGATCGGGATGTCGAACACCGAGCTGTACGGGCAGGCGCTCACGTCCGGCCGCGTCGATCTCGTCGTCGGATGGACCGGTGTCGGCGGCAGTCCGGCCACCGAGCTCGCCTCGCAGGTGGCCTGCCAGGCTCCGCCCAAGGGCACCGAGGCCGGTGCGCACACGGTGGAGCCCGAGCACGATCAAGCGGCCGACGAGACGGTGCTGCCGACGGTGCCCTCCGGTGCGCCGAGCAGTACTGCGAAGCCGGAGGCCAACGTCTCCGCCGACGAGAGCTACACCGGGAACATCTCCGGGCTGTGCGATCCGACGTTGATCGCGCTGGCCGACGCCGCGATGAGCTCCGAGGACCCGGCACCTCAGCTTCAGGAGGCCGAGGGGCTGCTCGCCGATCAGGCGGTGTACCTGCCGATCTTCCAGGACACGATGTTCTCTGCCGTCACCGACCGCATCTCGGGCGTCTCGCTGGACGGCCCGATGCAACTCGGTGTCTTCGGCGGAGCCGACGGATGGGTGATTCAGTGACCGAACGGGCTCGTCTGCTGCTGCTGCACGCACATCCGGACGACGAGACCATCATGACCGGGGGAGTGATCGCGACGTATCTGGCGCGCGGCGTCGACGTCCGGGTGCTCACCTTCACCCTCGGCGAGGAGGGCGAGGTGATCGGTTCGCAGTGGGCCCAACTGGTCGCTGACGGCGGCGCCGATCAGCTCGGCGGCTACCGGATCGGCGAGTTGCGAGCAGCACTGGCCGAACTCACCCCGCCCGGCGTCGTGGCGCCCGCACCGCGGTTCCTCGGCGGCGCGGGGCGCTGGCGCGACTCCGGCATGGCCGGGACGCCCTCCGCGGAGCATCCGCGGGCGCTGTTCCAGGCCTCCCTCGACGAGCTCGCCGGCCAGCTGGCCGACGAACTGGTCGCGTTCGCACCGCAGGTGATCGTCACGTACGACGCCGCGGGGACCTACGGGCACCCCGACCACAAGCGGGTGCACGAGGTGTCCGCGGCCGCGATCCCCGTCGCGGAGTCGATGCTGGGACGGCCGTTCAAGGTCTACGAGTCAGTGACGCAGCGGTCGGAGCTGGAACGCGGTCTGGCCGCCGTCAGCGAGGTCCCGGCCGGCTGGCGGATGCCCGAGCCCGGCGAATTGCCGAGCTACCCGGACGATCAGGTGACCGCCGCCGTCGACGTCCGCGAGGTGCTCCCGCGCAAGGTGCGTGCCCTCGCGGCTCATGCGACGCAGGTGAGTGTGGCGCGCTCGCGCACCGAGTACGCGCTCAGCAACAACATCGTGTCGCCGGTGCTGCCGACGGAGCACTTCATCCGCGTCGACGCGGGCCGAGTGGCTGGACGGATCGAGACCGACCTCTTCGAGGGAGTGGCGCTGTGACCATCGGAGATCGCCTGGAACTGGCCGTGCTCACGGTCAGCGGCTTCCTGCTCGGCATCCTCACCGCGGCCTTTCTGCTGATCCGGATCGGCGCCTGGCCCTTCCCGGTCACCGCGCTGATCGCCGGCGTCGCGAATGTGCTGATCCTTCGCCTCGCCGAGTCGTACACCAAGTCGGCGTGGCAGTACGCACCGCTGATCGCGTGGACCTTCGTCACCGCGATGGCGATGCTCCCGGTGTTCGGCAACGGCTCGTTGATCGGCGACTGGCGCCTGCTGCTGCTCCTGGCGTGCGGGCTGGCGGTGCCTGCCTTCTACGCCTCGACGTCGCGGGTCCGGAATCTATCCCAGTCCTGATCCGGCCCAGTGCTGATCCGGCCCAGTCCTGATCCGCTCCGGAGCCGAGCCGGTGCCCCGTTGGACGGCGGCCGCCGGGGTCGTCGAATGCGACGTGGTTAACATCGGAGAAGTGACCATATCTTCCAGCGGATCCACGGGCGCCGGACAGACGCCCCCGGCGTCGGCCATGCGTCGTGCCCTGCGCCGCGCACGTGACGGCTCGGTGCTCAACGTCGATGAGGCCGCGGTCCTGCTGGCGGCCAGGGGCGCCGACCTCGACGCACTCTGCGAGGCGGCCGGCCGCGTGCGGGACGCGGGTCTGGACGCCGACGGCCGCAGCGGCCTGATCAGCTACTCGCGCAAGGTCTTCATCCCGGTGACGCACCTGTGCCGCGATCGCTGCCATTACTGCACCTTCGTCACCGTGCCGGGAAAGCTGGCCCGCGAGGGCCGCGGCGCCTACATGGAGATCGACGAGATCGTCGAGGTGGCGCGCCGCGGCGCCGAGCTCGGCTGCAAAGAGGCGCTGTTCACCCTCGGCGACCGGCCGGAGGATCGATGGCCGGAGGCCGCCGCCTGGCTGGACGAACGCGGTTACGACTCCACTCTCGACTACGTCCGCGCGGCGGCGATCCGGGTGCTCGAGGAGACCGGGCTGCTGCCTCATCTGAATCCCGGCGTGATGAGCTGGGAGGAGATCAACCGGCTCAAGCCGGTGGCGCCGTCGATGGGCATGATGCTCGAGACCACTGCGCGCCGACTGTTCACCGACAAGGGCGAATGCCACTACGGCAGCCCGGACAAGGATCCCGAGGTCCGGCTGCGGGTCCTGACCGACGCGGGCCGCCTCTCGGTCCCGTTCACCACCGGCATCCTGGTCGGGATCGGTGAGAACCTCACCGAGCGCGCCGAGTCGATCTTCGCGATCCGGAAGTCGCACAAGGCATTCGGACACATCCAGGAAGTGATCGTCCAGAACTTCCGCGCCAAGGCCGATACGGCGATGCGCGGGGTACCGGACGCGGAGATGTCGGAGTTCCTGGCCGCCGTGGCCGTCGCCCGTCTCGTTCTCGGGCCGGGAATGCGGATTCAGGCGCCGCCCAACCTGGTGTCGGCCGACGAGTGCCGGGCACTCGTGGCCGCCGGTGTGGACGATTGGGGCGGCGTCTCGCCGCTCACCCCCGATCACGTGAATCCGGAGCGACCGTGGCCGAACTTGGACACCCTCGCCGAGATCACGGCGTCCACCGGATACCGGTTGGTGGAGCGGATCGCCGCGCAACCGAAGTACGTCAAGGCCTCGAACCCCTGGATCGATCCCCGGATCGGACGGCATGTCGCCGCCCTCGCGGATCCGGTCACCGGTCTCGCGGCCGATGTGAAACCGGTCGGGCTGCCGTGGCAGGAGCCGGACGACGACTGGGACTCGTCGGGTCGCATCGACCTCAACTCGGCGATCGACGTCGACGGCCGCAACACCGACACCCGCAGCGACATCGACAACGCGTTCGGCGACTGGGACACCATTCGCGAGCAGGTGCTGGCGCTGGGCGGAGGGACCGGGGCGCCCGAGCGCTTGGCGTCCGACGTGGCGGCGGCGCTGCGCCGGGCCGAGAACGATCCTGCCGGACTGTCGGACGACGACTACCTCGCGCTCGCCGAAGCCGATGGTCCGGGACTCGACGCGCTGGCGGCTCTGGCCGACGCCATCCGCGCGGACGTGGTCGGAGACGACGTCACCTACGTCGTGAACCGGAACATCAACTTCACCAACATCTGCTACACCGGCTGCCGGTTCTGCGCCTTCGCCCAGCGTAAGGGCGACGCGGACGCCTTCACCCTCTCGACCGCAGAAGTGGCCGACCGCGCCTGGGAGGCGCACGTGGAGGGGGCCACCGAGATCTGCATGCAGGGCGGCATCGATCCGGAGCTGCCGGTCAGCGGGTATGCCGACCTGGTGCGCGCGATCAAGGACCGCGTGCCCGGGATGCACGTACACGCGTTCAGTCCCATGGAGATCGTCAACGGCGCCTCGCGCGGCGGCGAGTCGATCCGCGACTGGCTCTCGGCGCTCAAAGAGGCCGGTCTCGGCTCGATCCCCGGCACCGCGGCCGAGATCCTCGACGACGAGGTCCGCTGGGTGCTGACCAAGGGCAAGCTCCCGACCGCATCCTGGATCGAAGTGATCACCACCGCGCACGAACTCGGCATCCCGTCGAGTTCGACGATGATGTACGGCCACGTCGACTCTCCGCGCCACTGGGTCGGCCACCTCAACACCTTGCGCGGTATCCAGGACCGCACCGGCGGATTCACCGAGTTCGTCCCGCTGCCGTTCGTGCACCAGTCGTCGCCGCTGTATCTCGCGGGCGCGTCGCGTCCGGGGCCGACGCGGCGGGAGAACCGTGCGGTCCATGCCCTCGCGCGGCTGATGCTGCACGGCCGGATCGACCACGTGCAGACCAGTTGGGTCAAACTCGGTATCGAGGGGACCCGCGTGATGCTCCGCGGCGGTGCCGACGATCTCGGCGGCACGTTGATGGAGGAGACCATCTCGCGTATGGCGGGCAGCCAGCACGGTTCGGCGAAGACGGTCGCCGAACTCCACGAGATCGTCACCGGGATCGGTCGCCGCCCGCGGCAGCGGACGACGGAGTACGGACAGGTGTCCGCGCCGCTGCTGGGAGTCGGACTGGCCTGAGCCGTCCCCGGCTCGTCAGCGACGCCCGAACAGTCGTGCCAGCAGTCCCGGCTCGTCCGGGTGGCCCGGACAGCGCTGAGATGCGGGCACACCGCGCATGACGTGGTCGACATGGCGGCCGCAGCCCTTCCACGTCGTCTTTCCGCAGGTCTTGCAGGTAGCGCGCTGGCACATGGTGATACTCCTGGGTTCGGTTCGGTTCGGATGTGGTGGGTGTCTCGTGAGGCCGGTCAGGCGCTCTGGCTCGCCCGCAGGGTGAGCAGGCCGCCCGACAGGTTCGCGGACGGCAGGCCCGCGGCGCGCAGCACGCGGTACGCGAGATACGACCGCATGCCGCTGGCACAGAGCACCCTGATCGGCCGTCCGGCAGCGGTCGCACGGATCTCGTCGAGACGCTCTCGGACCTGCGTGTGCGGGATGCACAGTGCGCCCGGAACGGGATTCTCGGACTGCTCGTCGGCTCCGCGGACATCGAGCAGCAGGTGGCCCGGTTCGTCGATCTGGTCGGCGTACCACAGCTCCAGGGAGCCGTTCACGACGTTCTCGGCGATCATTCCCGCGAGGTTCACCGGATCCTTCGCCGAGCCGAAGGGCGGCGCGTACGCGAGGTCGAGGTCGATCAGGTCGGGACCGGTGAGCCGGGTGCGGATGGCGGTCGCGAGCACGTCGATGCGCTTGTCGACGCCGTCGGCACCCACCGCCTGAGCGCCCAGGATGAGGCCGTCGTCGGACCGGATGTGCATCAGCAGGTGAATCTGTTCGGCGCCGGGGAAGTAGCCGGCGTGGCTTCCCGGATGGAGGTGGACCGTGCGGTAGTCGATGCCCGACCGGTCGAGTGCCGCGCGATTGGCCCCTGTCATCGCGGCGGTGAGCCGGCCGACGCGGACGATCGCGGTGCCCACCGGCTGGGGAATCGCACGTGCTCGATCGGGGTCGAGGATGTGGTCGGCGACCAGGCGACCCGCACGGTTGGCGGGGCCGGCGAGGGCGACCGGCCGGCGCAGTCCGGTGACGGCGTCGGTGCTCACCGTCGCGTCGCCCACGGCCCAGATGCGGTCCAGATTGGTCCGGCCGTGCTCGTCGACGATGATCGCGCCGCGGTCGCAGGCCACTCCCGCGGTCTCGAAGACCTCGGTGTCGGGGCGGACGCCGACGGACAGCACCACGATGTCGGCGTCGAGCCGGGATCCGTCCGCGAGGACCACGGTGTCGGCCTCGTCGCCGTGTTCGATCGCGGTGGCGCCGATCCCCGCGTGCACGGTGACGCCCATCGCGCGGAGTTCGTCGTGCACCCCAGCGGCCAGTTCGCTCTCGAGCGGAGGAAGAACGTGTGATGCCAGTTCCACGACGTCCACGCGCAGCCCGCGCATCCGCAGGCCTTCGGCGGCTTCGAGTCCGATGAACCCGGCGCCGAGGACCACGGCGCGGGCGGCCCCGGACTCCACCTCGTCGCGCATCCGCGCGGCGTCGCCGACGGTACGCAGCGTTTGAACACGGGACGAGTCGAGACCCGGCAGCGGGGGCCGCAGGGCTTTCGCGCCGGGGGAGAGGATCAGCGCGTCGTAGTTCCAGACGGTGGTCGTGCCGTTGTGGCGAACCTGCACCGTCCGTTCCCGAGGGTCGAGGCCGATCACCTCGTGCCGGACGTGCACGTCGATGTCCAGGGCACTCTTCAGAGATTCGGGCGTCTGGACCAGGAGGGAGTCCTCGTCCTCGATCTCCCCGCTGACGTAGTACGGGAGGCCGCAGTTGGCGAACGACGGATGATCGCCGCGCTCGAAGACGACGATCTCGGCGTCCTCGTCGCGGCGCCGGGCCCGTGCCGCTGCGCTCATCCCTCCGGCGACGCCGCCGACGATCAGAATTCTCACCGTGCACTCCTTCGTGTCCCTGGTACCCCCTGGGGTATGCGGACGATCATACCCCAGGGGGTATGTAATCGGCGGTGGCGACGGTCACGATGGGGCGGTCCTGCGGCGCAAGGGCGGTGGGGTCGCGCTGCAGGTCGCCGGTTTTCATCAGCGTGCGCAAAATTCTGTGCAGGTGACGCGGATGCGGGTGCCGAGTGCCGGGGTCGACGATCGGAGGTGAAGTGCGACAGTGGATACTCTTAGAGTCGACACGATTCCTCTGCGCTCATCAGCCCTGAGTGCGGGGTGGGAAACGTGCAGTGAAGGAGAAGCGTAGTGACGTACATCATCGCTGAGCCCTGCGTCGATGTCCTCGACCGGGCCTGTGTTGAAGAGTGCCCGGTGGATTGCATCTACGAGGGCGGGCGCATGCTCTACATCCAGCCCGACGAGTGCGTCGACTGCGGTGCGTGTGAGCCCGTCTGCCCGGTGGAGGCCATCTTCTACGAAGACGACGTGCCCGACGAATGGGAGCCGTACGTGAGCGCCAACGTCGACTTCTTCGAAGAACTCGGATCGCCCGGCGGTGCCAGCAAGGTCGGCAAGACCGCGTTCGACCCGGCATTCGTCAAGGCACTGCCGCCGATGGGCGAAGAGGGCTGATCGACCGGTGAGTGCCGCGCCCGGTTCCAGCAGCCTGCCGACCAGTCGTCTGCGGCCGGTGAGTTCCGGTCTGCCCGACTTCCCGTGGGACACCATCGCGGATGCGAAGGCCGCGGCCGCGGCGCACCCGGACGGGATCGTCGATCTGTCCGTCGGCACCCCCGTCGACCCGGTGGATCCGGTGATCCGGGACGCGCTCGCCGCGTCGTCCGAGTTTCCGGGGTATCCCGCGACGGTCGGCACACGTGAGCTCCGCGACGCGGCGGTCGGCGCACTCAGCCGCCGCTTCGGCATCACCGGCCTCGACGAGTCGTCGATCCTGCCGGTGATCGGCACCAAAGAGGTGATCGCGGGGTTCCCGGCCCAGATCGGCGTGCCCGCGGGCGACCTCGTGGTGATTCCGGAGGTCGCGTACCCGACGTACGAGGTGGGTGCGCTCCTGGCCGGTGCGCAGGTGCTGCGCGCGGACACCGTCGACGCGATCGGCGACCGCGAGCCCGCGCTGATCTACCTGAACAGTCCGTCGAATCCCACCGGTCGCGTGCAGAGTGCGGCGGAGCTCAAGGTCATCATCGACTGGGCGCGCGAGCGCGGCGCCGTCGTCGTGTCGGACGAGTGCTACCTCGGTCTCACCTGGGAGGGGTCGGCCCACTCCGTTCTCCACCCCGAGGTCTGCGGCGGCGACCATCGCGGCCTGATCGCCGTGCACTCGCTGTCGAAGGTGTCGAACCTGGCGTCGTATCGGGCCGGTTTCCTGGCGGGCGATCGCGAGTTGATCGCCGAACTCCTCTCGGTGCGCAAGCACGCAGGCATGATCGTCCCGTTCCCGATCCAGGGAGCGACGGTGGCCGCGCTGAACGACGACGTGCACGTCGACGCTCAGCGCGAGCGCTACCGTGTCCGTCGCGACAAGCTGCGAACCGCTCTGCTCGGCGCGGGCTTCTCCATCGACCACTCCGAGGCGGGCCTGTATCTGTGGGCGACGCGCGGCGAGGACTCCCGCACCTCCCAGCGCTGGCTCGCCGAGCGCGGCATCCTCGTGGCACCCGGCGACTTCTACGGTCCCGCCGGAGCCCAGCACGTCCGTATGGCTCTGACCGGTACCGACGAGCGCATCGACGCCGCCGTGGAGCGCCTCTCGTAGGATTCGCCGCGGACTGCATGGATCAGCCGCCTTGCCAGGCCAGTCGGGCATGGGTCGGCAACTTCTCCCACGCTAGTCGAGTAGCCGCGGCGCCCAGCGCCGCGGCGTATCGAGACAACCACCCACGATCACCGCAGACCCTTCGAGAACGCGCTCTCGAATTCCCCGACCCGACATGAACAGCATTGCCGCAGGCGAGCCGACAGTCACTTCTCTCCCCGTCGGCCGCAGTCTCCAGGGACTGAGCTCGCATGCGAATCCCCGATACGCGCAGACTGCTTGCACAACTGTCTGGGCTGTATCGGGGATTCGCACGCGGTGGCCGGGTTCGGATCAGTTGTGCGCGTGCAGCGCCTCGTTGAGTGCGATGCCGTCGCCCTGCTTCGCGGTCACCTCGACCGCACCGGTGGTGCTGTTGCGGCGGAACAGCAGGTTCGACTGTCCGGCCAGATCGCGGGCCTTGACGACGGAACCGTCCGGGCCGGTGACCTTGGTGCCGGCGGTGATGTAGAGGCCCGCCTCGATGACGCAGTCGTCGCCGAGCGGGATCCCGCAGCCGGCATTGGCGCCGAGGAGACAGCGCTTGCCGATGGTGATGATCTCCTTGCCGCCGCCGGACAGCGTGCCCATCGTTGAGGCCCCGCCGCCGATGTCCGAGCCGTCGCCGATGACGACGCCTGCGGAGATGCGGCCCTCGACCATAGAGGTGCCGAGGGTTCCGGCGTTGAAGTTGACGAAGCCCTCGTGCATCACGGTGGTGCCGGGCGAGAGGTGGGCGCCGAGACGGACGCGGTCGGCGTCACCGATGCGCACACCCTTGGGCGTCACGTAATCGACCATGCGGGGGAACTTGTCGATCGAGTACACGGTCACCTGGCCGCGGGCGCGCAGCCGGGCGCGGGTGGCCTCGAAACCGTCGACGGCGCACGGGCCGAAGTTGGTCCACACCACGTTGCTCAGCAGACCGAACTGGCCGTCGAGGCTGGCCCCGTGCGGCTGGATCAAGCAGTGGGAGAGCAGATGCAGTCGCAGGTACACGTCGTGGGCGTCGACGGGAGCGACCGACAGGTCGGCGATGACCGTCCGGACCGCGACGGTGCGGACGCCGCGCGCCTCATCCGTTCCGACCAGCGGGCGCAGGTCGGCGGGCACGTCGTCGCCGGTCAACTCGGTGGATCCGGTGGTTCCGGGGTCCTGGGTCAGTTCGGGGGACGGGTACCACGTGTCGAGGACGACGGCTGATCCGTCGTTGTCCCACACGGTGGCGATTCCGATGGCAGCAGCACCTTGAGTAGTCACGGCCATGAGTCTATCGAGCGTGGCGTCGCCGCCATGCACGCGCAGTAGACGCGACGCCCGGCGACGCAACCCCCGTCCCGGACCGGGGTTCTGTCGCCGAAGGTCGCGTCTGCGGTGCTCGGGCGGCGCCCGGCCTACGATGGACAACCGTGAGCACTTCGAGGCTGGACCTGACCGCCGATCCCATCGAACTGACCGCCGCGTTGGTCGACGTCCCCAGTGTGAGCCGCGACGAGTCGGAGATCGCCGACGCAGTGGAGGCCGCCCTCCGCGCACAGACCGACGGCTTCGAGGTGATCCGCCACGGCAACTGCGTCCTCGCGCGGACCGATCGCGGCAAGCCCACGCGGGTGATCCTCGCCGGTCATCTCGACACCGTGCCGATCGTCGACAACGTCCCCTCGCGCCGGACCGTCACCGACGAGGAGGGCGACGTGCTGCACGGCTGCGGCACGGTGGACATGAAGTCGGGCGACGCGGTCTTCCTCCACCTGGCCGCGACCCTCGACGATCCCGCGCACGATCTGACGCTCATCTTCTACGACTGCGAGGAGATCGCGGCGGAGTTCAACGGGCTCGGCGCCATCGAGCGCGAGCTGCCGGAGTGGCTGACGGGCGACGTCGCGATTCTCGGGGAGCCGACCGCCGGGCAGATCGAAGCCGGTTGTCAGGGCACCCTGCGGGTGCGGTTCACCGCCACCGGAATCCGCGCACACTCCGCGCGGGCGTGGATGGGCGACAACGCGATTCACAAACTCGGAGCGATGCTGACCACGCTCGGCGGGTATGAGCCGCGGCGTGTCGACATCGACGGCTGCGAGTATCGGGAAGGACTGTCCGCGGTCGGGATCCACGGGGGTGTCGCGGGCAATGTGATCCCCGACGAGGTGTACGTCGACGTGAACTTCCGCTTCGCGCCCGACCGCACACCGGAGCAGGCCTTCGACCACGTCCGAGAGGTCTTCGCCGCCGACCTCGCAGACGGGACGCTGACCGCGGAGGTCACCGATTCCGCGGCGGGAGCGCTTCCGGGGCTGGCTCATCCGGCAGCCGCCAAGCTGGTTGACGCCGCGGGCGGGCGGTTCCGGGCCAAGTACGGCTGGACCGACGTGTCACGGTTCGCGGCGCTGGGCATCCCCGCCGTGAATCTCGGTCCCGGCGATCCGAGCCTGGCGCACCGGGTGGACGAGCGCGTCCCGGTGGAGCAGATCACCGAGGTCACCGACATTCTGCGCACGTATCTGACGTCCGGCGCGGACTCACCCGAACAGTAGGGCCGCGCCCAGATCGACCACTCCCGCGAACCGCGCCTCTGGGTCGTCGGTGACCGGCCCGAGTTGCTCGAACAGCTCGCTCGAGATGGACCCGAGCAGCAGATTCCACACGGCCAGCGTCCGCGCGAGGACCGCCGGATCGGTGTTCGGCGGAACCGCGGGGTCGTCGGCGAGCCTGCGGAGAGCCCGCACCGACGCCGACTGGACGCGGTCGTCGGTGCCCGCCACCGCAGGGATCGAGCCGAGACCGGCGACGATGCCGGCGAGCGCCCGCAGAGGTCGTTCGCCGGCGGGATTGGTCCGGTGCGCCGGCGCCCGATAGCCCGGCACCGGGGAGCCGTAGAGGAGCGCGTACTCACTCCGATTGCGCAGGGCCCATCCGCGCAGCGCTGTGGCGAATGCTCCGAACCGACTTCGGGGGCTTCGCTTGTCGACGAGGGCGGCGTCGATCTCGTCGGCGAGGTCGGTGTAGGCGTCGACGATGAGCAGGGTCAGCAGGTCGTCGCGGTCCCTGACATACCGATAGAGCGCCGAAGGGGTGATCTCCAGGTCCCGCGCGACGGCGCGCAACGACAGGCCCGCCGCGCCGTGTTCGGCGAGATGGCGGCGGCCCACGACGCGGAGGCCGCTCTCGATCGCCGCGCGGCGACGTGCGCGCCGCCCGTTCTGCTCTTCGTCGTCACTCATGACGTGACATCGTCGCATGCCCACCTCGCCCGGATTAGAGAACAGTGTTCTTGATTCTAGGGCGGGACAGGATTATCGTGACTGAACGACCGAGAACAGTGTTCTCGAATTAACTCGATGACGGAGGTTCCGATGTCCCTGCGAGAAACTACTGACCCGGCGGCGTCGGGAGGCCGCCTGCGCTCGGCCTTCAACGCGGCCATCGGTGGTCTGGTGCGGCTCGGTGCGGCCCCGCGGGACTGCTGCGAACTGCTCGTGCCCGGGCGAGTATCGGGGCGGGTGACGGCCCGGCCGGTCAACGTGCTCGACGTCGGGGGTGAGCGCTACCTGGTCGCACCACGCGGTGTCACGCAGTGGGTTCGGAACGTGCGCGCAGGCGGCGCGGCGACACTCCGGCGCGGGCGTCGGCGGGAGGCGGTGCTCCTGTCCGAGGTCGACGACGCACTCAAGCCGCCCTTGCTTCGCGAATACCTGCGGCGGTGGGGATGGCAGGTGAAGGGATTCGTCGACGGGCTCTCGGCCGAGTCCTCCGACGTGGAACTCGCCGCCGCCGCTCCGCGGTTTCCGGTCTTCGAATGCCGACCGGCGCACACTCCGTGAGCGCCGCGTCCTGACCGGGTGACCGTCGGAGGTGGTTGCTAGGGTCGCGACATGACCGACCGACCCGCACCCGATGCGCAGGGCGCCGACGCGCCCGTTCCGACGTGGAGGTCCGACACTCCGGACCCGGCCGACGGGAGCCTCCGAAACGTCGGCGCCGCGCAGGTGCGCGTCGAAGAGGGCGTCGAGGTGGTCCCCTCCGACCGACTGCTGCTGGAATGGATCGATCCGCGCGACCCCCGCCGGGCCGAACAGCGGATGATCCGCGACTCCTGGCGGGTGCAGCGCATCCAATCGGAGTTCGTCGCAGGCTTCGACGCGCTCGAGAACGTGGCCGAGGCGGTCACGGTCTTCGGTTCGGCACGCGTCAAGGAGCGGACACCCGAATACGAGTTGGCGCGCGAGCTCGGCCGTCGGCTGGGCCACGAGGGCTTCGCGGTGATCACCGGAGGCGGTCCCGGCGCGATGGAGGCCACCAACCGCGGGGCGTACGAGGCGGGTGCGCAGTCGATCGGTCTCAACATCGAACTGCCCTTCGAGCAGCACACGAATCCGTGGCTCACGTTGACGATGAACTTCCGCTACTTCTTCGTCCGCAAGACGATGTTCGTCAAGTACGCCCAGGCCTTCGTCTGTCTGCCCGGCGGATTCGGCACGCTCGACGAACTCTTCGAAGCCCTCACGCTGGTCCAGACCAAGAAGGTGCTGCGGTTCCCGATCGTCCTGATAGGCCGGGAGTTCTGGGGCCCACTGGTGGACTGGCTCCGCGGCACGCTCGAGGCGGGCGGCAAGATCTCGCCGGGCGACGTGGATCTGCTGCATGTGGTCGATACCGCGGCCGAGGCGGTCGAGATCGTCGTGCGGGCGGCGCGGTCATGAGCGCGATCTGCGTGTACTGCGCCTCCGGCCCGGTCGACTCCGCGTATCTGGCTCTCGCCGCCCGTACCGGTGAGGCCATCGCCGCCGCCGGGCACACCCTCGTCTCCGGCGGCGGCAACGTCTCGATGATGGGTGCGCTGGCACGCGGCGCGCGTGAGGCCGGCGGTCGCACCATCGGCATCATTCCGGAGCATCTGATGGCCAAGGAGGTGGCCGACCTCGACGCCGACGAGTTGATCGTCACCGACACCATGCGCGAGCGCAAACGCCTGATGGATGAGCTCTCGGACGGATTCATCACCCTGCCGGGCGGAATCGGCACGTTCGAGGAACTCTTCGAGACATGGACGGGAGCCTATCTGGGCGTGCACGACAAACCGATCGTGCTGCTGAACCACGAGGGCTTCTACGACCCGCTCATCGGCTGGCTCGACGATCTGGCGGCTCGCGGTTTCGTCGCCGACCAGGCACTCGGCAGACTGAAAGTATGTGCAACCGTGGGTGGCAGTATCGCGTATCTGACTACCCGGTAGGGTTGCGGCGTTCACCTGAAGGGCGAGGGAGTGAGGCAGTCGATGAGCACGAGCGTTCCGAACAAGGTCGGTATCACCGATATCGTGCGGGGAGTCGCGAGAATGGTGCCCGACCTGCCGTCGATGGCCACCCATGTGCCGGGCATGGTGGTCCGACCGCCGACCGCCAAGCGGACCATCGGACAGATCTTCGCCAAGCGCGCCGCGGCTCACCCCGATCGGCCGTTCATCCGCTGGCAGGGCGAGTCGATGACCTACGGCGAAGTGAACCGTCAGGTCAACCGGTACGCCGCCGTGCTGAGCGAGCGAGGCGTCCGAACCGGCGACGTGGTCGGCATCCTCGCGAAGAACAGCCCGACCGACCTGATGGTGATCCTCGCGGCGCTCAAACTCGGCGCCGTCGCCGGAATGCTCAACTACAACCAGCACGGCGAGGTGATCGATCACAGCATGAAGCTGCTCGACGCCGCCGCTCTGATCTACGACCCCGAGTGCGCTGACGCCTTCGCCTCGATCAGCCCCGAGCGGCTGCCCGAGCACGTTCTGGACTTCGCGGCGCTCGACGCGGCGGCCGCCGACAAGCCGGACGCCGACCCGGCCGTCACCCGAGACCTGCCGGCGTCCACCACCGCCTTCTACATCTTCACCTCGGGTACCACGGGGCTGCCCAAGGCCAGCGTGATGAGTCACAACCGCTGGTTGGCGAACTACGACGGCATCGGCGGTCTGGCCGTTCGCCTGCGCCCGTCGGACACCATGTACGTCTCGCTGCCGCTCTATCACAACAATGCGCTGTCGGTGTCGCTCGGCGCGGTGCTCGCCGCCGGCGCGTGCATCGCGATCAGCAAGCAGTTCTCGGCGTCGCGGTTCTGGGACGACGTCGTCACGAACCGGGCGACGGCGTTCTGCTACATCGGCGAACTGTGCCGCTACCTGCTCGCGCAGCCGAGCAAACCCACCGACCGCCGGCACTCGGTGCGGGTGATGGTCGGCAACGGCCTGCGGCCGGAGATCTGGGACGAATTCACCGAGCGCTTCGGAATCGACCGCGTCGTCGAGTTCTACGGTGCCAGCGAGCTCAACCTCGCGTTCGTGAACGCCTTCGACGTCAAGCGGACCGCCGGATTCTGCCCGCTGCCGTTCCGGGTCGTCGAATACAACGACGACGGCACCGCTAAGCGTGACGCCGACGGACGCCTGCGCAAGGTCCCCAAGGGAGAGCCGGGGCTGCTGATCGCCGAGATCAGCGACCGGGTCCCCGTCGACGGCTACACCGATTCCGGCGACACCGAGAAGAAGATCATCCGCGACGCCTTCAAGAAGGGCGATGCCTACTTCAATTCCGGCGATCTGGTGCGTGAACTGGGGTTCGCGCACATCGCGTTCGTCGACCGCCTGGGCGACACCTTCCGGTGGAAGGGCGAGAACGTCGCGACCACCGAGGTGGAGGGTGCCGCCGACGGAGTCGACGCGGTGGCGCAGTCGGTCGCGTACGGCGTGGAGGTGCCCGGATGCGACGGCCGCGCCGGGATGGTGGCTGTCCAATTGCGCGACGGTGCCGAACTGGATCCGAAAGCCTTCGCCGACGAACTCTACGAGGCGCTGCCGGGGTACGCGGTGCCGTTGTTCGTCCGCTTCGTCCCCGAGATCGAGACCACATCCACCTTCAAGAACCGCAAGGTGGAGTTGCGGAAAGAGGCGTACGCCGACACCGGTGACGACGAGGTGTGGGTGCTCTGCGGCAAGGGCGACGGCTACGTTCCGTACTACGACGGCTACGCCGCCGACGTCGCGGCTGCGAAGGTCCCGCGCTGAGGCGCGAGCGTCGGGACCGGCGCGCGAGGCGCGTGAGACGCACCGTAGGCTGACATCGTGAGCACTGCCCGTCCGGCCGCGACCCTCTGCGGCCGGCCCGTCGCCACCGACCGTGCGCTCGTGATGGCGATCGTCAACCGCACTCCCGACTCGTTCTACGACAGGGGCGCGACCTTCGCCGACGACGCCGCCAAAGCCCGGATCGACGAGGTCGTCGCGCAGGGCGCGGACGTGATCGACGTCGGGGGAGTGAAGGCCGGCCCCGGCGAAGAGGTCGACGCGGCTACCGAGGCCGAGCGCGTGGTGCCGATGATCGCGTGGATCCGCCGCACCCATCCCGACATCCTCATCAGCGTCGACACCTGGCGTGCCGAGGTGGCCGAACGCGCCTGTGAAGCCGGTGCCGACCTGATCAACGACACGTGGGCGGGCGTCGATCCGGCGCTGGCCGCGGTGGCCGCCCGGGCCGGTGCGGGATTGGTGTGTTCGCACACCGGCGGTGCGCGCGTGCGCACCCGACCGCACCGAGTGGCCTACCGGGACGTGGTGGCCGACGTCGTCGCCGAGGTCACCTCGGCGGCCGAGCGCGCCCGGCGGGCCGGGGTGCGAGAGGACGGCATCGTGATCGACCCCACGCACGATTTCGGCAAGAACACTCACCACGGTCTCGCGCTGCTGCGGAACCTGGACCGACTGACCGACACCGGATGGCCGGTGCTGATGGCGTTGAGCAACAAGGACTTCATCGGCGAGACGCTCGACGCCGAACTCGGCGATCGAGTGGCGGGAACCCTGGCCGCCACCGCACTCGCGGCGGCCCAGGGCGCGCGGATGTTCCGAGTCCACGAAGTGGCCGACACTCGACGTGTGGTCGACATGGTGGCCTCGATCGCCGGTACTCGGCCACCGGCCCGGACGGTGCGAGGACTGGCGTGAACCCGGGACACGAGGGCGCGCCGTGGGTCGACCGCGGCGAGGGCGAGGCGCGCTGGTCGCACACGCACACCTGGGATCATCCGGAGTGGGACGTCGACGAGTTGGTGGCCGCGAAGAACGGCCGGACCGTCTCGGTGGTGCTGCCGGCACTGAACGAGGAGGAGACGGTCGGCGGAGTCATCACCTCCATCGCGCCCCTGCTGGACTCGCTGGTCGATGAACTGATAGTGCTCGACTCCGGCAGCACCGATCGGACGGCCGAACTCGCCGGTGCGGCGGGCGCGCGAGTGGTGAGCCGCGAGGAGGCGATCCCGGGCGTGCCGCCGGTAGCCGGCAAGGGCGAGGCGCTCTGGCGCTCGATCGCCGTCACCACCGGCGACATCATCGCCTTCGTCGACTCAGATCTCATCGATCCGGACCCGATGTTCGTGCCCAAGATGATCGGGCCGCTTCTGGCCGACCCGGAGATCCACCTCGTCAAGGGCTATTACCGGCGTCCGCTGCGCACCGGTGACACCCAGGAGCCGGGGGGCGGCGGACGGGTCACCGAACTGCTGGCCCGACCGCTGCTGACCGCGCTCAAACCCGAGCTCGGGGAGGTGTGCCAGCCACTCGGCGGCGAGTACGCCGGCACCCGGGAGCTTCTCGCCTCGGTTCCGTTCGCCCCGGGCTACGGCGTCGAGATCGGGTTGCTGATCGACACCTACGACCGGTACGGGCTGGCGGGCATCGGCCAGGTGAACCTCGGGGTCCGCAGCCACCGCAACCGGCCGCTCCACGAGTTGTCGGTGATGAGTCGACAGATCGTGGCCACTCTGCTCGACCGCTGCGGCGTCGCCGACTCCGGAGTCGGTCTCACCCAGTTCGTCCCGGAGCCGGACGGCGGGTTCACCCCGCGCACGACGCAGCTTCAACGCGGGGAGCGGCCACCGATCCGCGAACTCGATCTCTCGCTACCCTGAACATCGTGGTGACTATCGGGCTCTATGTGATGGGCGTGGCCGTACTGGTCGCGCTGATCTTCGCCGTGGTGTGGTTCGTCTTCGGCCGTGGCGAGGATCTGCCGCCGGTCGAGAAGGGGACGACGCTCACCCGCCTGCCCCGAGCGGGCATCACCGGCGACGATGTGCGTGCCGTGCTGTTCCAGCAGACCTTCCGCGGTTACAAGGCCTCCGAGGTCGACTGGGTGCTGGAGAAGCTGGCCCGCGAGATCGACGAGCTGCGAGCCGTGGTCCACGACCTGCAGGCCCGCGATGCGGTGGATTCGGCGGCGGCCGACACCGGGCCGATACCGGTCGCCGATCCGCCGGACGGTCCGGGCCGCGGACGGTGACCGCACTGCCTCGCCGGACTGCCCGGAGTGCACAGGTGTGCGCCAAGTATCATGAGCGTGACATCGTGAAATCCACGTGAAGGGAGCACGACACATGGCGGCGATGAAGCCACGTATGGGGGACGGTCCGCTTGAGGCGGTCAAGGAAGGGCGTGGGATCGTCGTCCGGATCCCGATCGACGGAGGCGGCCGTCTCGTCGTCGAACTGAACGACGAAGAGGCTTCGGCGCTGGGCGAGGCGCTGCGCGAGGTCACCGCCTGATCGAGGCCCGAGGTCCGCGGTGGGAGACCGCGGCCGAACTCCTGGCCTGTCCGATCTGTTCGGACGGCCTGTTCCCGGCAGGCGCATCGTTGCGATGCGCCGCCGGGCATTCCTTCGACATCGCCCGGCAGGGCTATGTGTCTCTTCTGACCGGCAAGGGCAGTGCCCACCGCTCCGACACCGCGGACATGGTCGCGGCGCGCAACCGGGTCTTCGAGGCGGGGCTGTACGCGCCGATCGTCGCGGCCGTGGCAGAGCGTTGCGCGGACTCTCGCGTGATCGTCGACGCCGGCGGCGGACCGGGACAGTACCTCGAAGCGGGGCTGACCGCGGCCGGCGACCGCGCCGTCGGCATCGGCGTCGATCTCTCGAAGTTCTGTGCGCGAAGCGTCGCGCGGCGCCATCCCGCCGCCCTCTCGGTGGTGGCCGACCTGTGGGCCGGGCTGCCGCTGCGGGACGCAGTCGCTGACACGGTCCTCTCGGTGTTCGCGCCGCGCAACGCATCCGAGATCGCACGTGTCCTCGGCAGCGGGGGTCGTTGGGTGGTCGTGACGCCCGGCACCGGCCACCTGGCCGAGATCGTGGCGCCCATGCAGATGCTCTCGGTGGGGCAGGACAAGACTCGCCGCCTGGCCGAGGAATTCGGCGACCGCTTCGGTGAGGTCGTCGAGCAGCGGGTCCAGTCGCAGGTGCGCCTGAGCGAATCGGCCCTCACCGACATCGCGGCGATGGGTCCGGCGGCATTCCATCGGACACCCGAACAACTCGCGGCCGCGGCCGCCGATCTGGCCTCGGGCGGTCCGGTGACCGCCACGCTGGACGTGACCGTCACCGTGGCCCGTCGCCGGTGATCCGGCCTGTGCGCGTCTGCGGCGAACAGCCGATCTGCGAGGCCGGGTGGTCGGGTGAGCGGCGGCCGGATATGTTTGATCGGTGAGATCACAACCGCATGTTCTCGGAATCGTCCTCGCCGGCGGTGAGGGAAAGCGGCTCTATCCGCTGACCGTGGACCGGGCCAAACCCGCCGTCCCGTTCGGCGGCTCCTACCGGCTGATCGACTTCGTGCTGTCGAATCTGGTCAACGGCGGGTACGAACGGATCTGCGTCCTGACGCAGTACAAGTCGCATTCCCTCGACCGGCACATCTCGCAGACCTGGTGGTCGTCGGGATTCCACGGAGAGTTCATCACACCGGTTCCGGCTCAGCAGCGGCTCGGACCCCGCTGGTACACCGGCAGCGCGGACGCGATCTACCAGTCGATGAACCTCATCTACGACGAGGAACCCGACTACATCGTCGTCTTCGGCGCCGACCACGTGTACCGCATGGATCCGGCTCAGATGGTTCAGTCGCACATCGAGACCGGCGCCTCGGTGACGGTCGCGGGCATCCGCGTTCCGCGCAGTGAGGCCCACGCTCTCGGCTGCATCGACGCCGACGGCGACGGCAAGATCACCGCGTTCGTGGAGAAGCCCGCCGATCCGCCCGGCACGGCGGACGACCCGGACGTCACCTTCGCCTCGATGGGCAACTACGTATTCACCGCCGAAGCACTGGTGGAGATGCTTAAAACCGATGCCGCCGACGGAGATTCCGATCACGACATGGGCGGCGACATCATCCCCGCCTTCGTGGCGCGGGGCGAGGCGTACGTCTACGACTTCGACGACAACGTCGTGCCCGGCCAGACCGAGCGCGACCGCGGTTATTGGCGCGACGTCGGCACCCTCGACTCGTTCTACGACGCGCACATGGACCTGGTCTCGGAGAACCCGGTGTTCAACCTCTACAACAAGAGGTGGCCGATCCGGGGTGAGACGAGCCACCTGCCGCCCGCCAAGTTCGTCCGCGGCGGCACCGCCAACGATTCGGTGGTCGGCGCCGGGACCGTGATCGCCGGCGCGACCGTCCACGGCTCGGTTCTGTCGACCAACGTCTACGTCGGCGAGGGCGCGGTGGTCCAGGGCAGCGTCCTGATGCCGGGAGTCCGTATCGGCAAGAACGCCGTGGTGCGCAACGCCATTCTCGACAAGAACGTCAGGATCGTCGACGACGGTCAGCTCGGCGTCGACCTCGACCACGACCGGGAACGATTCGTCGTCTCGCCCGGCGGCGTGGTCACAGTCGGCAAGAACACCGTCGTCGACTAGGCCGCGGCGGCCCGATCAGGCGGTGGTCGCCAGCGCTGCGGCGCCGAGTTCCACCAGCCCGGGCACCGACTCGGCGTCCACCTCGGAGGGCAGGTCGCCCACCGGCCACCACGCGAGGTCGACCGACTCGTCACTGCGCACGATCGGCGGGAGCGAACCGTCCGCCTCACGGTCCGCGACGGCGGCGAACCGGACGTCGAGATGTCTGGTGGGTACGCCCAGCGAGCACGTGATCGGATGGGCGTGCAACTGCACCGGCCGGTCGGACAACGTCAGCGAGGACAGTCCCGACTCCTCGAGCCCTTCGCGCAGAGCCGCCTCGGCGAGCGTCGCGTCCTGCGGCTCGCAGTGTCCGCCGAGCTGAATCCATTTGCCGACCCGCGGGTGCAGGGTCAGCAGGACGTGCGTCAGATCGGCGTCGAAGACGATCACCGAAGCGGTGAGATGTCCTGCGGCGCAAGCTCTTCGGCAGGCATCGTCGGTGGCGGCCAGAAACGCGAGGTACGCGTGCCGGATAGAGTCCTGATGGGGATCGGGCGCGGTCCACGCGGTCAGCGACTCGACCGCGGACGCGTGCAGCGCGCTCACAGCTCGACGACCATCGAGTCGACGTCGGCGGGCTCGCGCAGACCGGCCTCCTCGGCGGGGTGGCCGATGGCGACGGCCCCGAGGGGCTGCCAGTGGGACGGCAGGTCGAGCTCGCGTCGCACCACCTCTGCGGCGAAGATCGTCGACCCCACCCAACAGCTGCCGATGTCGCGGACCGACAGGGCCACCAGCAGTCCCGCCACGGCGGCCCCGCCGGCGACGGTGAACATGGTCTTCTCGCACGCATTGCGCCGTGCGTCCGGGTACTCGTGCATACCGTCGCCGGTGACCACGGGAATCACGAGTTCGGGCGCGTCGTACAGGATCTGGCCGCGCCGAATGCGCTTGGCCGTCGATTCCGGCGTCTTTCGGTCCGCGGTCAGATCGGCGCGCCAGGCTTCGGCCATCGCATCGAGCAGGCGACGCCGGCGATCGTCGTCGCGGATCCACAGGAAGCGGATCGGATGCGTGTGATGAGGGGCGGGCGCCGTCAGCGCCTCGGCGAACGCGGCCCGCATCGACTCCTCGGCGACTTCCCGTTCGGCGAACCGCCGGATCGACCGGCGGGTCAGCAGAGCCTGCCGACGTCCGAGGGCGACCGCCTCTTCGACACCGAGCCGGAACATGTCGTCGTCGAGATCCCGGACCAGGTCGCGCGCGCCGGTGCCGTCGTCGACCGGCGTCATGCCGCGCACCACCGCCACCGGCACTCCGTCGAGTTTGCCCTTGACCAGGTCGGCGGCCGCCGCGAGTTCGTCGGCGACGGCGATGTCGGTCACCTGGAGGGTGTTGCCGTAGGGGTCGACGACCCCGTCGTAGCCGTGGCTGACGGCGATGCCCGAGGCACCGATCGCGACGTCGGTCTGACCGGTCCGCCAGGCACGGCCCATCGTGTCGGTGACGATGACGGCGACCCGGAGCCCGAATTCGTCGGCCAGACGCGCCCGCAGCCGGGCGGCACTGGCGTCCGGATCCAGGGGCAGCAGCGCGATCTGATCGGTGCGGACATTGGACCCGTCGACGCCGGCGGCCGCCTGCACGAGACCGTTGCGGTTCGCGGTGATGAGCGTGCGGTTGCGCCGAGCCACGACGCGCACCGTCTCGTCGTCGATCAGCCTGCGGCGGAAGGCGTCGCGTTCCTCGGGGTCGGTGGGCGCGGCGACCATCCGCCCCTCGGTCTTGGAGAACACCTTGCTGGTGACGACCAGCACGTCGTCGTCGACGATCCACGGTGCGGCGGCGATGATCTCGGCTGCGAGATCGCTTCCGGGCCCGAACTCGCCCAGACCGGTGACGGGAAGGATCTGCAGTCCGGCGGCCGCGCGGTGGTCGGGCGTGCGCGAAGGCTCCGCGCCGCCGGTCACGGCGTCTGCACTCCGACGAGGGCGCACGCGGCGCGGATCATCTCGGCGGTGGCCGCCGGATCGGTCATCAGCAACGGCGCCGACCCGACGGCGATGCCGTCGACGTGCGCCTCGTCGCCCTCGGCGATGAGCCAGCCGTCCAGGATGCCGTTGCCCGCGCGGGCGCCGAAGTGCTCGGCGATGCCTTGGGCCGAGGTCTCCACGCCGATCACCGACAGACAGCGGTCGGCCATCCCGCGCAGCGGCTTGTCGTCGATCACCGGGCTGATGCCGACCACCGGGGCCGACGTGGTGCGCAATGCGCCGCGGATGCCGGTGACCGAAGTGATGGCGCCGATGCTGACCACCGGGTTGCTCGGCGCCAGCAGGACGACGTCGGCCTCGGCGATCGCCTCCAGCACACCCGGCCCGGGCTTCACCTCGTCGAGACCCACCTGGGCGAATCCGTGCGTGGGAACCTGGGCGCGGTGGCGCACCCACCACTCCTGGAAGTGGATCGCGACCCGCTCGCCGTCCTGTCCGCCGGGCTTGTCGATCACGACGTGCGTCTCGTGGCGTTGGTCGGTGGCGGGGAGCAGTTCCACGCCGGGCTGCCACCGACGGCACAGGGCGGCGGTGACGTCGGAGAGATGGAATCCGGCTTCGAGCATCTGGGTCCGGATCAGGTGGGTCGCCAGATCACGGTCGCCCAGACCGAACCAGTCGGGGTCGGCGCCGTAGGCGGCCAGTTCCTCTTTGGCGTTCCACGTCTCGTTCCTGTGCCCCCAGCCGCGCTCGGGGTCGATGCCCCCGCCGAGGGTGTACATGCACGTATCGAGGTCCGGGCAGATCCGGACGCCGTGCATCCAGGCGTCATCGCCCACGTTCACCACGGCCGTCACCGTGTGCGGCGTGGCCGGATCATCGGGGAGCCGGGGGAACGGGGTGCGTCCGAACAGTTCGCGTGCGCCCTGGAGAAAACGGGCGCCGCCGACGCCGCCTACGAGTACCGTCACCTTCACAGACGTCCACTGTAATGACCGCACGCGCGTTTCCGCGCGGCGGCGACACCCTGACGGCGCGACACGCCGTAGGACTATGTCATTCACCTGGTAGGCGCGGTTTTGTCCGACCTCGGTGATAGAAATGAATCTTCGCCTTCCGCTTGACCGCGGCGGTAGTCAGCGTGTCTAATCACAACAGTGTCATTTGAATCGTCGGGGGACATTCTTCAGGCACATCGACCGGATCGCCGATCCGGTCGCGGGGTGGAATCAAGTCTGCGAGCTGGGAGGTGCCGGATGACTTTGGATACGGGCGATGGTGCTGACCCGATCAGTGAGATCAGCGCGATTGAGATCAGTGAAGTCCACGCGAACCGCCATCTGTCGGTGGTAGCGAACGAATTCGAGGAACTGTTCGACGCCGTCGAGGAGCAGTGGCAGGACCGTGCGCTCTGCGCACAGACCGATCCTGAGGCGTTCTTTCCGGAGAAGGGCGGTTCGACGCGCGAGGCCAAGCGCATCTGCCAGGGCTGTGAGGTCAAGGCGGAGTGCCTGGAGTACGCGCTGCACAACGATGAGCGTTTCGGCATCTGGGGCGGTCTCTCCGAGCGCGAGCGACGCCGTCTGAAGCGCGGAATCATCTGACGTCGTGATCGTCTGACGTCGTACGCCCCTGGCCGACCCCTCTCGTATCGGATCCTCCCGCCGATCGCGACGAGGGGTCGGGGCGTCTCCGGCGGCGTGCTCGCCGGCGTCAGCCCCCGTTCAGTCCTCGTCGGGGCCGTCCTCGACGGTCTCCTCGTCCACTCCCAGATAGGTCGCGACCTGCTCGATGAGCACCTCGCGCAGGATCTCGGGCAGTTCCTCGGCGTCATGCGCACGGAGTTCGAGCGGGCGCCGGAACAGGATGATCTGCGCCCGGGTGGGACGGCCGGCCACGTCGATGCCGGCCGGGATCAGCCGGGCCAGCGGCACCTGGCCGTCGGCGGTCACCTCGTCCGGCCATTCCACGGGGCCGTCTCCGCGCGGGAGCATCCGCGGGATGTCGTCCACAGCGACGTCCAGCCCGGTCAGGTGGGTATGCCACCGGCTGTCGATCTCGGCGAAGGCCTCCACCGCCGCGGCGTCGAACAGGTCGGCGCGCGTGCGGTGTCCCGGCATCGAACTCGGCATGAGCGGGCCGCGCAGACCGCGGCCGCGGCGGTCGCGCAAACGGCGGGGAGGAGGCGCGAGCAGGTCGCGACCGGACCGCAGCGGAACGAGTCGATAGCCCATACCGCACACCTTAGTGTCCCGGCTCCGCACGGCCGGCGCGTCGCTCGTGGGCACGTCGACCGGGTCCGCATCGGATGTGCGTGTCGATTGTCCGCGTCCGGCGTCGAGGCGATAGGCTGAGCGGCGTGAGTGTCCCTCGTCAGTGCTGCAGGCCCGGCTGTTCGCGTATCGCCGTGGCGACCCTGACGTTCGTCTACGCCGAGTCGACCGCTGTCATCGGCCCGCTGTCGGCGTCCGACGAACCCCACTCGTGGGACCTGTGCTCCCAGCACGCCGATCGGATCACCGTGCCGGTCGGGTGGGAGATGATGCGGAGCGAGCGCGGGTTCGCGCAGCCCGCCGAGGACCAGGAGCTCACGGCACTGGCCGAAGCGGTACGTGAGGCCACCGCCACCTCGCCCCGCGTGGGTTTTCTCGCCCATGCCGAGTTCGACGACACACCCCGCGGCAGGCACCGCGCGCAGCAGCGGTCGGCAGCCACCCCCGCGGCGACGCCGCGGCCGGGCCGTCGCGGTCATCTGCGGGTACTGCCCGACCCGGTCGACTGAGCTTCGCGCGACCACGATCACGCTCGCGACCGCTTTCCGGCCGGGCGAATACTAGGCTGTGATTCATGTCTGCGTTGACTACTGACCTCGACGACGTCGACGGTCTGCTCGCCGCCGACCGCGATGGTCTGCTGCGGGCCGCCGCCATGGCGGGTGCGCAGGTGCGAGCGGTGTCCCAGGCGCAGTCGGAGGGCGCGCTGGCACGGCTCGCCGACCTGCGACCGCGCGCTGTCGTCGTGGTCACGGGAGCGTCGGCCACCGCTCGGCGCGCCACCGATCTGGTGGTGGCGACCGTCGCGGCCCGTTTCGACGTGCCCCTGGTCAGCGTGCCGACTCTGCCCGGCTGGATCGGTCCGCTCGACGTGGTCGTGATCGCCGGGCACGACGCGGGCGATCCCGCACTCGCCGACGCCGCGGTGCGTGCGCTGCGCCGACGCGCCGAACTCGTCACCGTCGTACCGGTGGAAGGGCCGCTCCGCGAGGCGATCGGTGCCCAGCCGATCGTCGACCTGTCGCCTCGGCTCGTCGTCGATCCGCGCTTCGGCTTCTGCCATTTCGTCGCGGCGCTGACCGCGGTGTGCGTCGCCTTGTCCGCCGTCCGGTTCGCGCCTGCTCCCCCCGATCTCGCCGATCTCGCCGACCGGTTGGACGGGGAGGCCGCAGCTGACCATCCGGGCCAGGAGAGCTTTCACAATCAGGCCAAGCTCCTGGCCATGCGTGTCGCGGACCGGTCGGTGGTCTGGGCCGGTGACACGCCCGGGGCGAACGCCGTCGCCGCTCATGCGTCGGCGGTCGCCTTCAGCGTCGCGGGCACGGTGTCGAGCGCCGCGTCGGAGACCGTTCTGGCAACCGGGCTGCTCGACGGCTCGAACCGTCCGGCACCGGTCGACGACATCTTCTACGACCCGGAGATCGACCCGCCGCGGTCGGCCGCGATCCGCGGGATACTGTTCACCACTGCTTCGCGGCGCTGGTACGCGCAGCAGCGCAATGCCGGGCGCGCCGAGATCGACGTGCTGGCGGAGCATCCTGCGGGGTCCGACTCGGGCGCCGGGGAACCGGATCAGGGATCGGTGGCCGCGACGAGCGATCTGTTCGCCGACGCGCCCGCGGATCTGGGGGAGTACCTGGTGCTGGCGCTGCGCGTGGAACTCGCGGCGGTGTTCGTTCGATTGATGGGAGAAGCGGCCTGATGAAGCTGCTGGCTGGAGTGGTGCGGCCGTATGCGTGGGGATCGCGTACCGCACTCGCCGAGTTGCGCGGCACGCCGAGTCCTTCGCCGCACCCCGAGGCCGAACTCTGGTTCGGTGCGCATCCGGCTTCGCCCGCGCGGATCTGCGGCGAGGTGGAGGGTCCGCAGGACCTGCTCGGCGTGATCGAGGCCGATCCGGTGCGCGAGCTCGGCGCCGAGACCGCCGACCAGTTCGGTTCCCGCCTGCCGTACCTGCTGAAGATCCTCGCGGCCCAGGAGCCGCTGTCGCTGCAGGCGCACCCGAGTCTCGAACAGGCAGTCGCCGGCTTCGAACGCGAGAACGCCGCGGGCCTGGCGCTGGACGCGCCCGACCGCAACTACCGCGATCCGTCGCACAAACCCGAACTGGTGGTGGCGCTGACGGAGTTCGACGCGCTCGCGGGGTTCCGCGATCCGCACGTCACGGTTGAGATCCTGAAGGCTCTCGCCGTACCCGCCCTGGATCCCTATCTGGGCATGCTGGTGGAGCAGCCGGACGAGACCGGTCTGCGAGCGGTCTTCACCACGTGGCTGACCCTGCCCGAGGCGGTCATCGGTGCGCTGGTCCCCGAGGTGCTCAACGGCGCGGTGCGCGTCCTGGGCGGGGACGACGACCGCTTCACCCTCGAACTGCGGTCCCTGCTCGAGCTGGGAGAGGCGTACCCCGGCGATCCGGGCGTGCTCGCGTCGCTGCTGTTGAACCGGATCCGGTTGCAGCCCGGTGAGGGAATCTATCTGTCCGCGGGCAATCTCCACGCCTACCTGCACGGGATGGCGGTGGAGCTGATGGCGAACTCCGACAACGTGCTGCGCGGCGGGCTCACCCCCAAGCACATCGACGTCCCGGAACTGCTGCGCGTCCTCGACTTCCATCCGGTGTCGATCGACGCCCTGATGCCTCAGGTGCGGAGCCTCGGGACCGAGCGCGTCTATCTGACCCCGGCGCCCGAGTTCCGGCTGTCGCGGGTGGAATTGGACGGCACCGGGCTGCACGCCGCGCAGTCGATCAGCTTCGAGATGGCGGGTCCGCAGATCCTGGCGGTGATCTCCGGCCGGGTGGCCGTGGAGGGGAGCGGCGGCGAACTGTTGAAAGCCGGTCCGGGCGATGCGGTCTGGCTGTCGGCGGCCGATCCGGACGTGGTGGTGCGCGCGATCTCGTCCGGTGCCGTCTTCTTCCGTGCGATGGTTCCGGCCCTGCAGCACTGACCGTCCGCGGCTCGACCGCAACGGAGTCAGTCGAGTTCGGTGAGGCTTCGTTCGGCGGCGGTGGAGACCGGGCGCACCGGGACGGTGCAGCCGAGTCCGGATGCGAGGAGGAGTCCGCTGCCGGGATCGTGACGCAGGGTGGGCTCGCGTCCGCCGCGACCGTCGTCCAGGCAGTCGTGCCTGCGCAGCAGGGTCGCGCCGGGCGGAACCTCGTGCCCGCCGGCGCGGGTGTCGTCGAACAGCACGTGCGGAGCGGTGGGTCCGCGGTCGTTGACGGTGATCCACCGCTCGCCGACTGCATCCGCCAATCGCCGCCAGCGCTGGGGAGTGTCGGATACGACGGCCACCGACATCCCGATCGCAGCCAGTCGCGCCGCCACTTGTCGTGCGAGCCGGTGGTCGCCGCAGATCGTGCTCGCGGCGACGCCGGGACCGGCCAGGCGAAGCGCCACGGGCGCGCCGGATGCCGCGGCGCCGACGAGCTGACCGTCACCGGCGCAGGGAACGGCCACCGAGCGGCAGATCTGTTCGGTGGCGGCCGGCGGCACCGGCGCGGCCCCGCTGCCACGAGAACCGCTGCCACGAGAACGGTCGTCTCGACGATCCTCCGGTGGCGCAGCGATCGGCAGACCCGCGGCGAGCGCGCCGCGGTCGGAGGCGTCGACCGGGACCAGATCGTGACAGCCGTCGCGATCGGAGGCGTGTGCGCCGTTGTCGCGCACCGTCGCGGTCAGCCGCGGACCGGACCGGTCGGCCGTGAGGCTCAGCGTGACGGTCGTCGACACCGCCTCGCTCGAACCCGGAGCGGCCAGCAGCGCGGACAGCGACTCCGGAGAGGTCCCGGCCCATCGGTGGACGGCGAATCGGAATCCGTCGACGTGTGCGCCGAGCGCATCGGACGTCGCGCGCTCGACGGGAGCCCCCTCGGTCAGTCGCATCGTCAGGTCGGTGATCTCGGCAGCGGTCAGCGGACGAGTGGGGATGCCGGAGTCGGCGAGGCGAGCGCGCAGCCGGCGCAGGCACCACAGCGCCGTACGCAGCATCCCGGCGGGCCCGTCACCGCGCATTAGGACCGCCTGCGGACAGTCAGCGGGCCGGATTCGGACCACCAGGTGCACGCTGCGGTGGGTGGGAATTCGCAGTCCGCCGAGCAGCGTCCGATACGCGCCGGCCGCGATGCCGTCGTCCCAGCTGCGCATGGTGTGACTGACGACGTCGATGGCCCAGGGCGCGGCGTCGTGGGCCGACATCGCTGAGAGCACTGCGGGCAACAGACGCGGTGGTGTGGCCCGGGGTGTTCCGACCACCACCGGCGCCGGTTCGTCGGGGGCGATCGCAAGCACCCCGATCAGACTGTCGCCGCAGCGCCGCAGTCCGATGAAACCGTCGTCGGCGGGCACGTCGAACGGTGCCCGGACCTCCCATGGCGCGGTGCGACGCACCAGCATCCTCGCTTGCACTGAGTGCTCCCCCCGAACACGGACTTCGCGAAATCGCCGTGGGACGAGGCTAACCCGCGTCTAACCTCCTTGCGGGGGAATCGATCGGGGGGATTGATGTCACGTCACATCACGACGCGCGCGCAGATCAGCGGGTACCGCTTCGGGGTGGCTCGGGCCGAACACGCGCTCGTGCGCCGCGACGTACGGATGACGCACGATCCGATGCGCGCGCAGTCGCGGGCGCTCGTCGCCGGGACGGTGCTAGCGGTCCTGGTGCTCGCCGGCGCGGCGATCTACGGATTCGTCCGACCGCAACCCGACGTGCGCGATGCGCAGATCGTGGCCGTCGACGGCGGTGGGATGTACGTGCTGATCGACGGCGTGATGCATCCGGTGCCGAACGTCGCGTCGGCCCGGCTGATCCTCGGTCGGCCGCTGCCGGTGCGGCGGGTGAGCGAGCGGTCGTTGAGTCGCTTCCCGCGCGGTGCGGCCGTCGGCATTCCGGACGCACCGGGTGCGCTCGATCGACCGGCGGTGGCCGGACGGTCGACGTGGACCGTCTGCGAGGACGCCGAGGGCAGCGCAGTCGTGGTCGGCGACCTCGCGTCTGCCGCCGAGACGATCGACGCCGATCTCGTGCAGCACGCGGGAGTCGAATGGCTGCTGTACCGGGACCCGACCGGCAGCGGGACCTCCGTTCCGGTCCGGGCCCGCGTCGACCGGTCGCGGGTGGAGTTGGTCCGTGCGCTGGGACTGGAGGGGCGTGAGCCCAGGACGGTGGGGGCGGGACTGTTGAACACCTTCACCGCGCGGCCCGATCTGCGCGTGCCGGAGATCCCGGATCGCGGGTCACCGGGCGTTCTCGGTCTGCCGGTCGGTTCGGTGGTCGCGACCGCCGGCGTCGACGGAACCCTGCGCTATCAGCTCGTTCTCGCCGACGGAGTGCAGCCGCTGTCCGAGCCTGCGGCCGAGATGATGCGACTGACCGACCCGTCGGCCGCGGACGGAGTACGGCGAGTGGCGCCGGCCGCGGTGGCGGCGCTCACGGTCCGCGAAGTGGTGCCCGTCGCGCATTTCCCGCACGCGGCGCCTCGGTTCGGCGACCCTCCGTCGGTGCTGTGCCATCGCTGGAGCCGCGACACCGAGGGGGCCGCGACGGCGGCGCTTCTCGGAGCGCGCCGACTGCCGGTGCCCGACGGCGCCAGACCGGTGCTTCTGGCTTCGTCGGACGGTCGGGGACCGGCGCTCGACCGGGTCTATCTGCGGCCGGGGACGGGTGAGCACGTGGTGTTGACCGGCGTGGACCCGCGGTCGCCGCGCGCGTCGACGCCGTTCTATGTGAGCGATGCGGGCGTGCGCTATCGGTTGGCGGGCGCGGGGATCGGCGAGATCCTCGGGTTGCCGGAACCGGTGCGGGCGCCGTGGCCGATGATCGCGCTGCTGCCGTCGGGTCCGGAGCTGAGCCGGGAGGCCGCGGCGGTCACCTCCGACGGCGTCAGCTCCCGTTGACGAAGCGGCGCACCATCGCCTCCCAGTCGTCGGCGATCTCCTCGCATGTCATGCCGACGACGTCGAGAAGATGGCGCACGGTCAAGGCCATGAGCGGTGCCTGGACGGCGTGGGCGGTGACCTCCAGCCTGCCGTCGATGCCCATTTCGGCCAGGAGCATCCGCACGTGGAGCGTCGACATCGCCCAGACCGGATGCGATAGATGGTCGGGCTGGTCGGCACCCGCCTCCAGCAGGATGTCGAGGTGGTCGACGGTCATCTTGAGTCGCGCGCGGCCGTAGGCGATCAGCCGGTCGAGCGGGGGAGCGCCGGGCCCGAGAGGTTCCGGTCCGGAGAGGAAGGCCTGCTGGAGGTCCGACTCCGAGTGGTCGAGGAGGGCGAGCATCAGTCCCGTCCGGTTGCCGAAACGGCGGAATACCGTGCCCTTGCCGACGCCGGCGGCACGGGCCACCGCTTCCATCGTCACCGCGGACGCGCCCTGACTGTCGATCAGCGATTTGGCGGCCGCCAGCAGCAGCCGACGATTCCGTGCGGCGTCGGCCCGCTCCGGCGACGCAGCGGGCGCGTTCGCCACGTGCAGTTCAAGGGGGCCGGGGCCGTCGGGGAGCATGAGTCGACTGTAAAGCATGTCGGCGTTGTCGTGATTGCGGACACCGGAGGCCGATCCGCGCGCGACCAGCACTTCCATGCTGTGTCCGTCATCACGGCCGGCACCGGGAATCACGGCGGACCGTGGTCCGTTTCACTGGAGGTATCCGTACGTACGTCAGGAAGAGTGTCGCTCCATGTCTGAAGGCAACATCACCATCGCAGTTCTCGTCGGCAGCCTCCGCTCCGGCTCGCACAACCGTGCGCTCGCCGAACTGGCCGCGGCCAATGCTCCCGAGGGGATCTCGTTGAAGATCGTCGAAGGTCTGGGCGAGGTGCCGTTCTACAACGAGGACATCGACACCCCGGATGCGATCCCGGCCGCCGCGGCCTCGCTGCGCGATCAGGTGGCGTCGGCCGACGCCTTCCTCTTCGTCACCCCCGAGTACAACGGCACGATGTCGGCCGTCCTGAAGAACGCCATCGACTGGCTGTCGCGTCCCTACGGCGCCGGCGCGCTCGCCGGGCGTCCGGCCGGCGTCATCGGCGCCGCACTCGGCCGGTACGCGGGCACCTGGTCCCGTCAGGACACGCGCAAGTCGATCGGCGTCGCGGGAGCGAATGTGGTCGAGGCCGTCGAGATCGGTATCGGCACCGGCGCGCTGGGCGACGAGGGCGTGGCGACCGCTGAGACCGCCGAGCAGTTGGCCGAGGTGGTCCGGGTACTGGCCGACGCGGTCGCCGTCGCCGCCTGATCGACGCTCCTCCGGCGGGGCCGGCCGCGGATGTCCGCGGCCGGCCCCGCCGTCTGTGTCGAGCCGTCTGCGGCCGGGCTGCCGGCGATGTCGGACCCCGGTGGTGAACTGTGTGTGCAAGGGGCCGCACGGTCCCGGCCGAAGGCGCCGAATCGGCGTCCGCCGGCCCGTCTCGGGCACGCGGATTCGAGACACGCCGGACGCGCCGAGACACGCCGGTCCGCCTGTGGACAACTGTCACGCGACCTGGGAGTTTCAAGAATGTTATTCACAAGTTCTTGTGGTCTAGGAAAACATCAGACACTAGGTGTAGTGTTTGGGGTGTCCGGGGGGCGGACGGCAATCGACCGAATTACGGCGGTGTCGTTCACTGCGAAAGCAGGAGATCCGGTCAGAGAAGTCAAGCAAGTCGCTCGCAGCAGATCATTCATCTCAAGGGAGTTCATCGATGGCCATCACCGTCTACACCAAGCCCGCCTGCGTCCAGTGCAACGCGACCTACAAGGCTCTCGACAAGATGGGCCTGGAGTACGACGTCGTGGACATCAGCCAGGACGACGAGGCTCGCGATTACGTGATGGCGCTCGGCTACCTTCAGGCGCCGGTCGTCGTGGTCGGCGACGAGCACTGGTCGGGTTTCCGTCCCGACCGCATCAAGTCGCTCGCCACCAACGCGGCCTGACGGAGGCGAGCCACATGGCCGCCGACACTGAAACCCGAAATCCGCTCATCGTCTACTTCTCGTCGGTGTCGGAGTACACCCACCGCTTCGTTCAGAAGCTGGGGCTCCGCGCGGTCCGGATCCCCCTCATCGACCGCACGTCGTCGTTCCGGGTGGACGAGCCCTACATCTTGATCACGCCCACATACGGGGGCGGGAAGATCAGCGATGCGGGCAGCGTCACCGCTCATGCGGGCGGAGGCTACGTGCCCAAGCAGGTCATCAAGTTCCTGAACATCGAACAGAATCGGTCATTGATCCGCGGCGTCATCGCCGGGGGCAACACCAACTTCGGCGAGGAGTTCGCCCTGGCGGGCGACATCGTCTCGCACAAGTGCCAGGTGCCGTTCCTCTATCGCTTCGAGTTGATGGGAACCACCGACGACGTCGAACGGGTGCGCGCGGGCCTGGCTCAGTTCGCCGCGAGTTCCGCGTTCACCGGCCGGGCCGCCTGACTGCCCGCGCTCACCAGTTTCCGGACCACCAGTTTCCGTCAAGTACGCAAACTTCAGTTTCACCAGGGAGAAGCAGTGTCGCCCACCGCAGTTTCTGTCAGCGAATCCACCGTCTCGGCGAGCAAGTCGGGGGTGCACACGGGTCCGGCCGGCCACGAGCCGGGCGACCTCGACTACCACGCGCTCAACGCGATGCTCAACCTGTACGACGCGGACGGTCGGATCCAGTTCGACAAGGATCGTGAGGCCGCCCGCCAGTACTTCTTGCAGCACGTCAACCAGAACACGGTGTTCTTCCACGATCTCGACGAGAAGCTCGACTATCTCCTCAAGGAGAACTACTACGAGCCCGAGGTCCTCGCGAAGTACGACCGCGAGTTCGTGAAGTTGCTGTTCGGGCACGCCTTCGCCAAGAAGTTCCGGTTCCCGACCTTCCTGGGCGCGTTCAAGTACTACACCAGCTACACGCTCAAGACGTTCGACGGAAAGCGCTACCTGGAGCGTTTCGAGGACCGCGTCTGCATGGTGGCGCTGACGCTGGCCGACGGCGACACCGCGCTCGCGCGCAATCTGGTCGACGAGATCATGGACGGCCGGTTCCAGCCGGCCACGCCGACCTTCCTGAACTCGGGCAAGAAGCAGCGCGGCGAGCCGGTCTCGTGCTTCCTGCTGCGCATCGAGGACAACATGGAGTCGATCGGCCGATCGATCAACTCCGCGCTGCAGTTGAGCAAGCGCGGCGGGGGCGTGGCGCTGCTCCTCAGCAACGTCCGCGAGCACGGCGCGCCGATCAAGCGCATCGAGAACCAGAGTTCCGGTGTCATCCCGATCATGAAGCTGCTGGAGGACTCGTTCAGCTATGCCAACCAGCTCGGCGCGCGTCAGGGCGCCGGTGCCGTGTACCTGCACGCGCACCACCCCGACATCTACCGCTTCTTGGACACCAAGCGTGAGAACGCCGATGAGAAGATCCGGATCAAGACGCTGTCGCTGGGCGTGGTGATCCCGGACATCACCTTCGAGCTCGCCAAGAACAACGACGACATGTACCTGTTCAGCCCGTACGACGTGGAGCGCGTCTACGGCAAGCCGTTCGCGGACGTGAACGTCACCGACGAGTACCACGCCATGGTCGAGGACCGGCGGATCCGCAAGTCGAAGATCAGGGCGCGGGAGTTCTTCCAGACGCTCGCTGAGCTGCAGTTCGAGTCCGGCTACCCGTACATCATGTTCGAGGACACGGTGAACAGGTCGAACCCGATCGAGGGCAAGGTGACGCACTCCAACCTCTGCTCGGAGATCCTGCAGGTCTCGACCCCGTCGGAGTTCAATGAGGACCTCACGTACTCGCATGTCGGCAAGGACATCTCGTGCAACCTCGGGTCGATGAACATCGCCAAGACGATGGACTCGCCGGACTTCGGCCAGAGCATCGAGACCGCGATCCGCGGACTCACCGCCGTCGCCGATCAGACGTCGATCGAGTCGGTGCCGTCGATCAAGCGGGCGAACGACGAGGGTCACGCCATCGGCCTCGGCCAGATGAACCTGCACGGTTACCTGGCTCGTGAGCGGATCTTCTACGGCAGCGAAGAGGGCATCGACTTCACGAACATGTACTTCTACACGGTCCTGTTCCACGCCATCCGCGCGTCGAACAAGATCGCCAAGGAGCGCGGGACGGCGTTCGCCGGCTTCGAGAAGAGCACGTATGCGACCGGTGAGTTCTTCGACAAATACATCGACCAGGTGTGGGAACCGAAGACTCAGAAGGTGCGCGACCTGTTCGCACGCGCGGGCCGTGACGGCGAGAGCGCGCAGCTGTTCGAGTCGGGCATCCACATTCCGACCCAGGACGACTGGCGTGAGCTCAAGGCGTCGGTGCAGCAGTACGGCATCTACAACCAGAATCTGCAGGCGGTGCCGCCGACCGGTTCGATCAGCTACATCAATCATTCGACCAGCTCGATTCACCCGGTCGCGTCGAAGATCGAGATCCGCAAGGAAGGCAAGATCGGCCGCGTCTACTACCCGGCTCCGTACCTGACGAACGACAATCTGGAGTACTACCAGGACGCGTACGAGATCGGTTACGAGAAGATCATCGACACGTATGCGGCCGCGACCCAGCACGTCGATCAGGGTTTGAGCCTGACGCTGTTCTTCAAGGACACCGCGACCACGCGGGACGTCAACAAGGCGCAGATCTACGCGTGGCGCAAGGGCATCAAGACGCTGTACTACATCAGGCTCCGTCAGATGGCGCTCGAGGGGACCGAAGTGGATGGCTGCGTCAGCTGCATGTTGTGAGCTGTTGTCGCACAACGAGATCCAGTCGCCGACTACACCGAATGAGGAATGACGATGACATCGACTAGTCCTGCCGAGGGCGCACCGGTCAAGCTGGTGAACCGGGTCTCGGCCATCAACTGGAACCGAGTCCAGGACGACAAGGACGCCGAGGTCTGGGACCGACTGACCGGCAACTTCTGGCTGCCGGAGAAGGTGCCGGTGTCCAACGACATCCAGTCGTGGGGAACGCTGACCGACTACGAGAAGACGCTCACCATGCGCGTCTTCACCGGGCTCACCCTGCTCGACACCATCCAGGGAACCGTCGGCGCCATCGCGCTCATCCCCGATGCGCTGACCCCGCATGAGGAAGCGGTGATGACCAACATCGCCTTCATGGAGTCGGTGCACGCCAAGAGCTACAGCGCGATCTTCTCGACGCTGTGCTCCACCAAGGAGATCGACGAGGCCTTCCGCTGGTCGGAGGAGAACGAGTATCTCCAGCGCAAGGCGCAGATCGTCATGGATTACTACCGTGGCGACGATCCCCTCAAGCGCAAGGTGGCTTCGACTCTGCTCGAGTCGTTCCTGTTCTACTCCGGCTTCTACCTGCCGATGTACTGGTCTTCGCGCGCCAAGCTCACGAACACCGCCGACATGATCCGGCTGATCATCCGCGACGAGGCCGTCCACGGCTACTACATCGGCTACAAGTACCAGCGCTCGCTGGAAGTGGAGACGCCGGAGCGTCGTCAGGAGCTCAAGGACTACACCTTCGAGCTGCTGTTCGAGCTCTACGACAACGAGACCGACTACACCGAGGCACTCTACGACGAGGTCGGGCTGAGCGAGGACGTCAAGAAGTTCCTTCGGTACAACGCCAACAAGGCCCTCATGAATCTCGGCTACGAGGCGATGTTCCCGAAGGACGAGACGGACGTGAACCCGGCGATTCTGTCGGCGCTGTCGCCGAACGCCGACGAGAACCACGACTTCTTCTCGGGATCGGGCAGCTCGTACGTGATCGGCAAGGCTGTCAACACCGAAGACGAGGACTGGGACTTCTGACCTCTTGCGGCCGGTCCGGCGCCCGTCAGCGCCGGCCGGTCAGCACGTCGTAGTACGTCGTGAGGTCGTCGAGGGCCTCGCCGACCTCGGTCAGCGGCACCCCGGTGGCGCGCAGCGCCTGCCGCAGGGCCGTCGGGTCGAGGTCGGAGAGCGGGTCGACGGCGGGAAACGACGGGGGAGCGGGCGGCAGACGGTGGTCCCCGTAGGGGTCGTCGGCGACGAGCGGATCGTCGTCGCCCACCGCCGCGTGTCGGTCGCCGTCCTGCACCACCGCCAGCAGTTCGGGCAGGTCGGTGCCCATCACTGTCAGCAGCGTGGTGGGACGCCGGTCGATCTCCGCCGCCACCTCGAACGACACCGCCAGGACATGGGTGCATCGGGGAGCGTCGTCGGGGCAACTGCAGTCGGACGTCACGTCGGCCGGCTCGGTGGGTGCGATCAATTCGCCGAGTCCGGTCGGCTGCTCACCGCGGGCGAGGTCGAGCAGGTCGTCGGTGCTGCCCGTTCGGCGCAGCAGTTCCACGACGGTCTCCGGGTCAATGGTGCGCATCTCGAGCCGGACGTCGAAGGGGTCGAGCTGGCTGCCGCGCACCGAAGCCGTCACCACACCGTGCCCGATCCGAAGACCTTCGACGTGCCGCTCCCGGAAGTATCGACGGGCGCCGGTGATGCGGCGGTGATCGGCACCCGACTCCACCACGCCGACGAAGGCGCGCGACCAGCCGGTGATGCCGTAGCCGCGGACTGCGGCCTTCGTCCGCCGTCTGCCGGGACTCATGGACGCTCCGATCTCATTCGGCGACAGCCTCCTCGCGCAGAGCCAGCAGATCCATCAGGGTGTCGTCGTCGAGCTCGGTGAGCCACGACTCGCCGGTGCTGACCGTCAGGCGCGACAGTTCCCGCTTCGCCGCGACCATCTCATCGATCCGTTCCTCCAGCGTTCCGACGCACACGAACTTCCGGACCTGCACATTGCGCGTCTGCCCGATCCGGTAAGCACGGTCGGTGGCTTGATCCTCCACCGCCGGATTCCACCATCGATCGGCGTGGATGACATGATTCGCCGCCACCATGTTCAGGCCCGTTCCGCCGGCCTTCAGTGTGGCGAGAAGCACCGGCGGACCGTCCTCGGCGGCGAACCGCTCGACGATCTCGTCACGCCCGCTGCGGGTGACACCGCCGTGCAGGACCGGCACGGCGGCGCCGAGGACCGGTTCGAGCCAGGTCGAGAGCAAGTCGGCGAACGCAGCGAACTGGGTGAAGACCAGCGCGCGGTCGCCCTCGGCGATCAGCGTGGTCAGGACGTCGACGAGGAGTTCGACCTTGCCGGATCGATGGCGGCCCCGCCGCAGCATGGCCGAGCCGTCGTCGAGGTAGTGCGCCGGGTGATTGCAGATCTGCTTGAGCCGGGTCAGGGCAGCGAGGACCGTCCGACGGCGCGGGCCGCCCTGCTGGGTATCGGCGAGTGCCTCATGCAATTCGTTCAGAACGGCTTGATACAGGCCTGCCTGCTCACTGGACAGGTTGGTGCGGACCATCAGTTCGGTCTTCTCCGGGAGATCGGGAGCGATGGTCGGATCGGTCTTCTCCCTGCGCAGAATGAACGGCTTGGTCACGGCCGACAGCCGGGCGACGGCTCGCGCGTCCCGGTCGCGCTCGATGGGTTCGGCGAACCGGGCCCGGAACTTCGAGGCGGTGCCGAGCATGCCGGGATTCACCAGATCGATCACGGCCCGCAGGTCCTCCAGCCGATTCTCGACCGGGGTCCCGGTCAACGCGACCCGCTGGGCGGCCGAGACGGCGCGCAGCGCTTTCGCTGCCGCGGTGTGGACGTTCTTGACGTGCTGAGCCTCGTCGACGACGAGTTCCTTCCATGTCAACGCCGCCAGTGCATCACGGTCGCGCGCGAGAGTCGCGAACGTGGTGAGCACCACGTCGGCACGGTTCTCGGCGATCCGCTCCGTCGATCGGCCGGTGCCGTGATGGACCACCACCCGCAGATGCGGCGCGAACGACGACAACTCCCGTTGCCAATTGCCGATGACCGACATCGGGCACACCACCAGAGCCGGATCCGATTCCGGGTCGCGCTCGCGGCCGGCGGTGAGCAGCGCGATCACCTGCACGGTCTTGCCCAGACCCATGTCGTCGGCGAGGACGCCGCCTGCCCCGATGGCGCCCAACGCGGTCAGCCACTCCAGTCCGCGCTGCTGGTAGGGACGAAGCTCGGCGCGTAGACGCGACGGCGGGGGCATCGACGGCGGCACGATGGTCCCGCCCGCGGCGATGTCGTCGAGCCAGCCGAGGCCGGAGACCGTCGTGACCGGAACCGGAAGGGTGTCGTCGCGCTCGGTCACCAGAGCCAGGAGATCGGCCATCGTGGGCGCCTGGTCGCCGGGCGCCAGCGCACGTTGGGCCGCGACGAAGGCCGCGGCGCGGCCCAGTGCGGCGCCTTCGGCGCGGAGCCACGTGCCGCGGAGCCGGACGAGATCGCCGCTCTGCTGAGCGAGTTCCTCGATGTCGGACGATGACAGCTCTCGGGAGCCCGGGGCGTCGCCGAGAGCGAGCCGCCACTCGAAATCCGAGATCTCGTCGAGGCCGACGAATCCGGGCCGGGCTCCGCCGCCGGGCGTCTGTTGTGAACGGATCGACAGCGAGGGGGTGACGGCCGCGATCGACGACGGCAGAAGGACGTTCACGCCCGCCGCCTGGAGGTCCGCGGCACCGCGGGCGAGGAGTTCGTCGACCACCGCGGTCGTGAGCAGATAGTCGAGGCTGTGCGGATCGGCTTCGGCGCGGCTCAGCTCGCCGAACGCGCCGACCGCTGTCGCGAGCTCGGTGGTGACGGCATCGAGTTCGTGCGCATCGAGGCGGTGCGGGACCACCGGGACGAGTTCACCGTTCGGACTGCGGAGGCAGACCTCGAGGCGCCAGCGCACCTGCTCCGGCGCCATCAGCGGCTCGTCGGGCTCGTCCGGAGGTACGTGAAGGCGCATCACCAGTGCGGGGCGTCCCGGACCGGCGGTGCCGACCCAGTCGTGCCAGGCCTGTGCGCTGCGCGGTCCGATCTCGCCACCGAGATCGGTGGGCGCTCGTTGCGCCAGACCGGCGATGAGCGGTATCGGCGACGTCACCTCCGCTGCCGCGAGGAGCCGGCGGCACTCGTGGTCGACGGCCTCGGCGACGAAGTCGGTGACAGCTCCCCGGGTGGCCAGCGCGGGCGGCGCCGAGTCCTGTGCGATCGACAGCCAGCTGTGCCACGCGGCCCCGGGTACCGGGACCCAGCGCACCTCGTACACCCCGCCGACCAGACAGGTGCTCGGCGCGACGGCGCCTGACGCGATATAGCGGCGTACGCAGGCGAGGAGGTGACGGTAGTACGCGATGTCGCCGCCGACGCGGAGATGGGCGCAGCGATCGAGGAACTCGACAGCCGACGCCATGCCGAGTCCGCATGCCGGAAGGAACCGGCGCGTGCCGTCGGGTTCGGCGATCTCCACCGTGTGCCGCAGCCGCTTGCGTGACACCAGATCGGTGAGCGCCGCGGGGACCTCGACCGCGTCGCCGAAGACGGTGCCCGGTTCGGTCGGCGCATCGGGCCACACGGCCATCCCGAGCCCGGGAACCCAGCGGATGCGCAGCGGTGCCCGGCTGTGCTGCTCGGCCACGGCGATCGCTGTCATGGCACCAGTTGTAGCTCAGCGGTACGACATCGGCGATGTCGGGAGCGCCGCGAGGCCCGGACCGGCGGAATCAGCCCGCGGAACTGCTGTTGAGGGAGACCTTCACGTCGTTGAGCACCAGCCACGCCGCTGCCAGTCCGGACGTGCCGTACCAGACGGTGTCGTCGACGGAGAGGACTCGGTTCCAGGTGGGCGCGCCCATGTCTAGCCAACGATCGCTGAGGAGGACGCGCTTGCCGCGCTCCAGACCCTCGGGCCCCTCGTAGCTCACATAGATGAGGTCGGCGTCGGCGTCGGTGAAGTCGGCGTCGGTGGCGGGCACCGCCTCGGGCGTGCGCTGGGCGGCGGGCCGGGCGACCCCGATCGTCGCCATGATCTGCGCACCGAAGGAACCGGTGCCCTCGATCATCTCCGCGTCGGGAGTGAAACGGACCAGCGAGACCTCGCTGTGGGGTGCGTCCATCACGCGTCCCACGCGGTGCGCCTCGGTGGTGAATTCGTCGAGACGAGCATTCGCCGCCCCGGTCCGGCTGACGCCCGCCGCGACCGCGCGGAAGGCCGCCTGCCAGTCGGAGGCGGGATCGACGGTGACGATTCGGGCCGTGCCGAGCGCGCCGGTACCGCGCAACGCGTCGAGGCGCTGCCGCGTCTCCGGCGAGGTCAGGACCACCTGGGGGGCGGCGGTGCGCACGGCCGAACTCGCCGGTGCGTCGCCGAGCGCCGGAACCGAGGCCAGTTGCGGGCCCAGATAGGCCGGGACCGACCCGGCCGGCGCGGTCACACCCGTGACTTGAGCGCCCATGCCGAGCGCGCACAGCGCGTCGAGGAGAGCGGGATCGGTGACGACGATCCTGGCCACGTCTGCGAGGCCCGGGTCGGGTGCGGTGGGAGCCAGACAGGTCTTGGCGTAGTCGCGGCCCGGATTCACGATGTTCACCTCGGCGATCCGGGTCACCGTCGTGGAGATGACCGAGCCGTCGGGCGTGCGCAGGACGTCGTCGTCGGCGGCACAGGCGCCGAGGCCGACGGTCAGCGCGACCGCCGTCGCCAGGGCACCGGCGCAGCGCCGCGGGGAGCGGGCAAGCATGGAGAACACCCGCCTACGCTAGCATCGGCGGCTCGCCGTGAAATGGGGCTACCTGCGGCGACGAACGCGGTCTATCTTGGTAATACGACAGATCGTAGGACCCGGTCGGAACGGTGCGCCGGTCTGGTTTACGATCAGTACGTAGCGCTAGCGCCAGAGTTGGCACGACAGCAGAGTTTTGGGCCGTCAGGCCCGGTGCCCGCAATCGGCGCCGAGGAGGAGGAATCTGTGACCGCGGTAGACCAACCGACGACCCGGGTGGAGGCGGAGCGGCCGTATCCGGCCCGCGTCCAGCCCAAGGGCTCGTTCTTCTACAAGCTCATCACGACGACCGACCACAAGCTGATCGGTCAGATGTACATCGCCACCTGCATCGGGTTCTTCCTGGTCGGCGGTCTCATGGCGTTGTTGATGCGTGCCGAGTTGGCGCATCCGGGGCTGCAGTTCCTGTCGAACGAGCAGTTCAACCAGCTGTTCACCATGCACGGCACGGTGATGCTTCTGATGTACGCGACCCCGATCGTGATCGGTTTCGCGAACTTCGTCCTGCCTCTGCAGATCGGCTCGCCGGACGTCGCCTTCCCCCGCCTGAACGCGCTCGGCTACTGGCTGTTCCTGTTCGGCAACCTGGTCGCGCTGGGCGGCTTCCTCACTCCGGGCGGCGCCGCCGACTTCGGCTGGACCGCTTACACCCCGCTGACTGACGCCGTTCACGCTCCGGGCGTCGGTGCCGACCTGTGGATCATGGGCCTGGGTGTCGCCGGTCTGGGCACCATCCTGGGTGCGGTCAACATGATCACCACCGTCGTGTGTCTGCGCGCACCCGGCATGACCATGTTCCGCATGCCGATCTTCACCTGGAACATCCTGGTGACGAGCGTTCTGATCCTGCTGATCTTCCCGCTGCTCACCGCGGCGCTGATGGGTCTGGAGGTGGACCGGCAGTTCGGTGCGCATCTGTACGACCCGGCCAACGGCGGCGTGATCCTGTGGCAGCACCTGTTCTGGTTCTTCGGTCACCCCGAGGTCTACGTCATCGCCCTGCCGTTCTTCGGCATCGTGTCCGAGGTGTTCCCGGTGTTCTCCCGTAAGCCGCTGTTCGGCTACTCGGGCCTGGTGTACGCGACGCTGGCCATCGCGGCGCTGTCCGTCGCCGTCTGGGCGCACCACATGTACGTGACCGGATCGGTCCTGCTGCCGTTCTTCTCGTTCATGACGTTCCTGATCGCGGTTCCGACCGGTGTGAAGTTCTTCAACTGGATCGGCACCATGTGGAAGGGCCGAATCACCTTCGAGACACCGATGCTGTTCGCCATCGGCTTCATCGTCACCTTCCTCTTCGGTGGTCTGACCGGTGTTCTGCTCGCCAGCCCGCCGCTGGACTTCCACATCTCCGACACCTACTTCGTGGTGGCGCACTTCCACTACGTGCTCTTCGGCACGATCGTGTTCGCGACCTTCTCGGGAATCTACTTCTGGTTCCCGAAGATGACCGGTCGCATGCTCGACGAGACCCTGGGCAAGTGGCACTTCTGGCTGACCTTCATCGGCTTCCACGTCACCTTCCTGGTCCAGCACTGGCTGGGCAACGAGGGCATGCCGCGTCGTTACGCCGACTACCTGCCGTCGGACGGTTTCACCACGCTGAACATCGTCTCGACCGTCGGCGCGTTCATCCTCGGCCTGTCGACCCTGCCGTTCGTGTGGAACGTCTTCAAGAGCTACCGCTACGGCGAGGTCGTGACCGTCGACGACCCGTGGGGCTTCGGCAACAGCCTCGAGTGGGCCACCAGCTGCCCGCCGCCGCGGCACAACTTCACCGAGCTGCCGCGCATCCGTTCGGAGCGCCCGGCGTTCGAGCTGCACTACCCGCACATGGTCGAGCGCATGCGCGCCGAAGCCCATGTCGGCTGGGGCAGCAGCAACCAGCACTGACGTCGCGACAGCGACCAGATCAGGCCCGTCCGAGTTCGCTCGGACGGGCCTGATCGTCGTTGGTGGACCTGCCTGGGAACGCGTCGTCGGTGGCGGCCATAATTGCGGTGTGGAAACGAGCGATGCGAAGCGCACCATTCTGATCACCGTCAGCGGACCCGACCATCCCGGCGTCACCTCCTCCCTGATGGGGGCGTTGTCGTCGGTGGGCGTCGATCTGCTCGACGTGGAGCAGGTCGTGATTCACAATCATCTGACCCTCGGTGTACTGGTGACCGCCGACGGCGATGTGGAGGACCTGCAGGACGCGGTGTCCGCGCAGATGGCCGACCGCGGCATGCACGTCGATATCGACCTCGATCCGCACGGCAGAGAACAGGCCGCCTCCACTCACGCCGTCGTGGTCCTCGGCCGCCCGATCTCCGCGGAGGCCTTCCAGGCCGTGGCCGCCGAACTGCATCGTCAGGGCGCGAACATCGACTCTATCCGCGGAGTGGCCGACTACCCGCTCACCGGCCTGGAGCTGATGATCAAGGCCGTCGACACCGAGGACTCCGACGCGGCCATCCGCGAGGGGCTGGGCGCGGTGTCGGCGAAGTACCCGATCGACGTCGCGGTCGAACGCGGCGGGCTGGCGCGGCGTGCCAAGCGCGTCATCGTCTTCGACGTCGACTCGACGCTGATACAGGGCGAGGTCATCGAGATGCTCGCGGCCAAGGCCGGCCGCGAAGCCGAGGTCGCGGCGGTCACCGAGGCCGCCATGCGCGGGGAACTGGACTTCGCCGAGTCGCTGCACGAGCGGGTCAAGGCACTCGAGGGCCTCGACGCGGAGGTCATCGACCGGGTCGCGTCGTCCCTGGAACTGACTCCGGGCGCGCGCACCACCATTCGCACCCTGAACCGCCTCGGGTACCACTGCGGTGTGGTCTCCGGTGGCTTCCGCCAGGTGATCGAGCCGTTGGCCGGAGAGCTGGAACTCGACTTCGTGCGCGCGAACACTCTGGAGATCGTCGACGGCAAGCTGACCGGTCGGGTGATCGGAGAGGTGGTCGACCGAGAGGGCAAGGCTCGCGCGCTGGCCGCCTTCGCCGAACAGATGGGCGTCCCGATGGAGCAGACCGTCGCGGTCGGCGACGGTGCCAACGACATCGACATGCTGACCGCCGCCGGCCTGGGCATCGCATTCAACGCCAAACCCGCGCTCCGCGAGGTCGCCGACACCACCCTCGACCATCCGTACCTCGACGCCGTGCTGTTCATGCTCGGCGTCACCCGCGACGAGGTGGAGGCGGCTGACAGTCGCGACGGCGTGGTGCGACGCGTGCCGATCGACTGATCGGATGAGCGTCTCCGTCACCGATCAGTACCGGCGCCTGGTGTCGTACCAGGGTGCCTACGACGATCCCGAGGACCCGCAGAACGTACAGGCCATGCAGATGGTCCTGCACATCGAGAAGAAGGACCCACCCGAGCGCCATTCGCTGCTGGTGTCGGCGGCTCGAGCCGTCGTCCTGCTCTGTCTGGACCCTCGTGTCGCGGCGGGCGGGGAGTGGGCCGCACCGATGGACGCCTGGTGCGATGCCCGGATCCGCAAGATCGCCCGACGCGCACGGGGCGCCCAATGGGAGGCGGCTCAAGGCGTACCGGGAGTCACCGCGACCGTGAGCGGCGTGCAGGCTCGGGCGTATGTGCCGAGCCGCATCGGCGACGTCGACAAGCGGATCGCGAAATTGCAGATCGGCGGCACCGAGGTCGACGGCCCGCTACCGGGCGACGATGCGCCGGTGGACGGTTCCGCCGGTTTGATCCTCTGGGTCAATCCGGGCCTCGAGATGACGGTGGGGAAGACGGCGGCACAGGTCGGTCACGCGTCGATGCTGGGAGTCCGCTTGATGTCGGAGACGCAGACCGCGGACTGGTATGCGGAGGGCTGTCCTCTGGACGTCCGCCTGCCGGGACCGCAGCACTGGGCCCGTCTCGTCGACGCCGCCGCGGCCGGCGACGCTGTCCCCGTGCAGGATGCCGGTTTCACCGAGATCGCGCCCGGGTCGATGACCGTGATCGCCGAACTAGCCCGGCCGTGAGCTGTTCGGCTCCGCCGCACGGCGAGCGGAGCCGGACCGCTCAGACGCTCGGGGCCAACTTCTCCACGGTGCCGAACCACACCTCGCGATCGCCCGCCAGCGGGGCGAGGATCAATTCGTCGGCGCCGATACGCTCGGCGAACCGATCGAGTCGGCCCAGGACGTCGTCGGGTGTGCCGACCGCGGCGAGCCGAAGCATCTCGTCGACCTGAGCGCCCTGCGGTCCGTCGAGCAGAGCGGCGGCGTCCGCGTCACTCAGGTGACGTCCGCGGTTGAAGAGGAACTTGATCCGCTGCAGTTTCGCCGATCGGAGCTGCTCGTAGGCGCGGTCGACGTCGTCGTCGGCGATGACGGTCGCGGCCGCCATCACGTACGGCTCGGTCTGTCCGCCGTCGGGCAGCGGTGCGGGCCGGAAGTCGCGCACGTAGAGTTCCACTGCCCGTTCCAGGGCCTGCGGCGCGAAATGCGAGGCGAAGGCGTAGGGGAGACCGAGGGCCGCGGCGAGCTGGGCGCCGAACAGTGATGATCCGAGGATGTAGAGCGGGACACCGGTGCCCGCGCCCGGGGTCGCGACCACACCGTGGACCGAGGAACCCGCGAAGTAGCGCTGGAGTTCCACGACGTCGCCCGGGAAGTTCTCTGCGGCCGCGGGAGTGCGTCGGAGCGCGGTGAACGTGGCCTGATCGCCGCCCGGCGCACGCCCGAGGCCGAGATCGATGCGGCCGGGATGGAGCTCGGCGAGGGTGCCGAACTGCTCGGCGATCGCCAGCGGCGAGTGGTTGGGCAGCATCACGCCGCCGGCGCCGAGACGGATATGGGAGGTGTGGGCCGCCATGTGCGCGACGAGGACCGCGGGCGCTGCGGACGCGATGGCCGGCATGTTGTGGTGCTCGGCGTACCAGATCCGCCGGTAACCGGTCCGGTCCGCGAACTGCGCCATCCGGAGCGAGTGCGCGAGGGACTGGGCGACGGTCTCGCCGGGGCCCACCTGAGCGAGGTCGAGGAGGGAGAACGGGACGCGGGACCGCGCGGCGCGGGAATCGGCCGGCGAGTCTGAGGGATCGGAGACAGCGTCTGAGGGATCGGAAACGACGGAATCGGTCACTGATGGTTCAGCGGTGCGGGGCGTCTTTGTATTCCGCCGCACCGGCGATGTGAGGCATCCGGCACCATGGAGACGTGACCGAACTGATTGCTGACCCCGACCTGCTCATCGATTTTCGCGACGTCTCCCTGGTGCGTGACGGCAAGACGCTCGTCGGCCCGGTGAACTGGCAGGTGGAGCTCGACGAGCGATGGGTGATCATCGGGCCCAACGGCGCTGGGAAGACGTCGCTGCTCCGGATGGCCGCGGCCATGGACTTCCCCACCCGCGGTGAGGCGTTCGTGGTGGGCGAGCGGCTGGGCCGCACCGACGTGCGTGAGCTGTCGACCCGGATCGGCATGGTGAGTTCGGCGATGGCGGCCCGGGTGCCGGGCGACGAACTCGTCTCCGACCTGGTGATCTCGGCAGGCTATTCGGTGCTGGGCCGCTGGCGCGAACAGTACGACGAGATGGACCGGGCGCAGGCGGCGGACATCCTGGAGTCGATGGGCGCCGAACACCTCGCCGATCGCACGTTCGGCACGTTGTCGGAGGGCGAACGCAAGCGAGTGCTGATCGCCCGAGGTCTGATGACCGACCCGGAACTGCTGCTTCTGGACGAGCCGGCCGCTGGACTCGATCTCGGCGGGCGCGAGGAACTCGTCGACCGGCTGAGTGTGCTCGCATCCGATCCGGATTCCCCGGCGCTGGTGCTGATCACGCATCACGTCGAAGAGATTCCGCCGGGCTTCACGAACATCATGATGCTGTCCGAGGGCGCCGTGACCGCACAGGGTCCGCTCGACGAGGCGCTCACGGCCGAGAACCTCACGGCGACCTTCCGCCAGAACATCGCGCTCACCCGGGACGACGGCCGTTACTTCGCTCGTCGCGCACGCCGAGCGGGCGGTCACCGTCGCGGGGAATGACCCGACCGGGCCGCCGAATATCGATGCGGCGTTTCTTGGGTATGCGAGTATTGAATCCGGCCGACCGAGCGTAAGTTCGGTCGCAGATGATCGCTCAGTCGAAGGAACGTGCATGTTTGCTGAAGAAGGTTCGGCCCCGGTGCCGCTGCGGGACGCCTCCACGGTCGTCCTCGTCCGAGACTCCGCCGACGGCATCGAGATCTTCCTCCAGCGCAGGGTCAAGCAGATGGCGTTCGCCGGCGGGATGACGGTGTTCCCCGGCGGCGGTGTCGACGATCGCGACCGCGATGCGGAGATCGCGTGGGCGGGCCCGGACGTGGACTGGTGGGGCGAGAAGTTCGGCACCGACGTCGAGACCGTGCGGGCGCTGGTGTGCGCCGCGGTCCGCGAGACCTTCGAGGAATGCGGGGTGCTCCTTGCCGGGTCGGCCGACGCCGTCCATCCGGACCCGGCGAGCCTGGCGGGTGAACGCGCCCGCCTGGTGAACAAGGAGATCTCGTTCGCGCAGTTCTTGAACGAGCACGCACTGGTGCTGCGCACCGATCTGCTCGCGCCGCTGTCGCACTGGATCACCCCCAAGAACGAGGTTCGCCGCTACGACACCCGCTTCTTCCTCGCGGAACTCCCCGCCGGGCAGAACGCCGACGGCGAGACCTCGGAGGCGGCCGCTACCGAGTGGCAGACCGCGGAGCGAGCGCTGGCCGACTGGGAGGCGGGGCGGCACTTTCTGCTCCCGCCCACGTGGTCGCAGCTCCGAGAGGTCGCCCGGTACGCGACGGTCGCCGAACTGATGGCCGCCGAGCACGTCATCGCGCCGGTGGAACCGGCCATCGCCGACCCGGCAGGACTCCAGGGGCTCCGCTTCGCCGACTCCGACGAGTACCTCGCCTCGCTCGCCGACGGCCGGATGGAACGGCTCGGGGACACCGCGTCGTAGCCGGAGAGGGGCGCGGCATCCGGCGCGGGTGCTACTCGCCGGCGAGTCCGTCTCGGTCGGCCCACTCCAGCAGGGGGTCGAGCCGGAATGCGCGGTCGTCGATCGCGCGGTGAAGGTCGCCGAGTTCGGCGTAGCGGGCGGGCATCGTCGCGACGGTGAAGTCGTCCGGCTCGGCGTCGTCGATCTCGTCCCAGCGCAGCGGCGCCGAGACCGTGGCGCGGGCGTTCGCGCGGATCGAGTACGCGGCGGCCATCGTGTGATCCCTGGCGTTCTGGTTGAAGTCGATGAAGACGGCGTCGGGATCGCGGTCCTTGCGCCACCACGTCACCGTGGCGTCGCCGGGCAGCCGTCGCACCACTTCGGCACCGAAGGCGTGTGCGGCGCGGCGCACGTCGCCGAATCCCCACTCGGGTTCGATGCGAACGTAGACGTGCAGTCCGTGCCCGCCGGACGTCTTCGGGAATCCGCGGATGCCGAGTTCGTCGAGTATCTCGTGGACCACGTGCGCCACCCGGCGGACGCGGGCGAAGTCCGCGCCGGGCATCGGATCGAGGTCGATCCGCCACTCGTCGGGCTGTTCGACGTGCGAGCGCCGCGAGTTCCAGGGGTGGAACTCGACAGTCGCCATCTGTACGGCCCAGAGCACCGCCGCGGGCTCGGTCACGCACAGTTCGTGGACGGTGCGCGAGTACCGGGGGAAGAAGATGTCGACGGTCTGCACCCAGTCGGGCGCACCGGCTGGGAGCTTCTTCTGGTGGACCTTCTTCTCCGCCGTCCCGCGAGGGAAGCGGTGAAGCATGCACGGCCGTTCGTACAGAGCGCGGGTGATGCCGTCCGCGACGGCCAGGTAGTACCTCGCGAGGTCGAGCTTCGTGAGTCCGGCATCGGCGAAATAGACACGGTCGGGGCTGCTCACCCGCACGTCGCGAACCGACCCGTCGGGCCCGGGAACCTGCAGTACGACGGCTTCGTCACCCATGCGGCAACACTAATCCCTCTCGGGAGGGTTCAGGTGTCACATGCTTACCGCCCGGTTGGGTCGACGACCTGACTTACCGGTAGCCTGCCCTCATGGCTGAGTTTGTGACGCTGGAGACGTCCGAGGAACATCCGGGCGTCGGGACGATCCTGCTGAACCGTCCGCCGATGAACGCGCTGAACCGTCAGGTCCAGAATGAGCTCGCGGCGGCCGCCGACGAGGCGAGCGTGCGCGACGACGTCAAGGCCGTCGTCATCTACGGCGGGCCCAAGGTGCTGGCGGCGGGCGCCGACATCAAAGAGATGAACGATATGTCGTTCTCGGACATGCAGAAGGTCGCCGGACGTCTGCAGCGGGCGCTGGGGGCGATCGCCGAGATCCCGAAGCCGACGGTCGCGGCGATCACCGGTTACGCGCTGGGCGGCGGACTCGAGGTGGCGCTGGGCGCCGATCGGCGCATCGTCGGCGACAACGCCAAGCTCGGCGTGCCCGAGGTGCTGCTCGGAGTGATCCCCGGAGGCGGCGGCACGCAGCGGCTCGCGCGGCTGATCGGTCCCTCGCGGGCCAAGGACATGATCTTCACCGGTCGGTTCGTCGGTGCCGAGGAAGCTCTGCGGATCGGTCTCGTCGACCAGGTGGTGGCACCCGACGACGTGTACGACGAAGCGCTGAAGTGGGCGGGCCAGTTCTCCGGAGCGGCTTCGGCCGCCCTCGCCGCCGCGAAGACCGCCGTCGACTCGGGTCTCGAAGTGGACCTGGCCACCGGACTCAAGATCGAAGAACAGGCTTTCGCGGCCCTGTTCGCGACGCAGGACCGCACCATCGGCATGGAGTCGTTCGTAGCCAACGGCCCGGGCAAAGCCGAATTCACCGGAAAGTAGGGAAAGACCCGACAATGACCGCCATCGACGACCAGAACCCCGCCGATCCGTCCCCCACGGGCGTCGACGCCGCCGATCAAGTGGACCCGGCACCCAATCCGCATGCCACCGCCGAGCAGGTGGAGGCCGCGCTGAAGGACACCAAGCTCGCGCAGGTCCTCTACCACGACTGGGAAGCCGAGACGTACGACGAGAAGTGGTCGATCTCCTTCGACGAGCGCTGCATCGACTACGCCCGCGGTCGTCTCGACAAGATCCTTCCCGATGCGCCGCTGCCGTACGGCCGGGCCATGGAACTCGGTTGCGGCACCGGCTTCTTCCTGCTGAACCTGATGCAGTCGGGTGTGGCGGAGAAGGGCTCGGTCACCGATCTGTCGCCGGGCATGGTGAAGGTGGCGCTGCGCAACGCGGAGAACCTCGGCCTGGACGTCGACGGCCGGGTCGCCGACGCCGAGAGCATCCCGTACGAGGACGACACCTTCGATCTGGTCGTGGGCCACGCGGTGCTGCATCACATCCCCGACGTCGAGAAGTCGTTGCGGGAGGTGCTGCGCGTGCTCAAGCCCGGCGGCCGCTTCGTCTTCGCCGGCGAGCCCTCGACGTACGGTGACTTCTACGCCCGGTGGATGAGCCGCGCCACCTGGTGGGCCACCACCAATATCACGAAGTTCGGGCCGCTCAAGTCGTGGCGCCGGCCGCAGGAGGAACTCGACGAGAGCTCGCGCGCGGCGGCACTGGAGGCCGTCGTCGACATCCACACCTTCTCGCCCGAGGATCTGGAGCGACTGGCGACCAGCGCGGGTGCGGTCCAGGTCGAGTCGGCCGCGGAGGAACTCGCCGCTGCCATGCTCGGCTGGCCGGTCCGGACTTTCGAGGCCGCGGTGCCGCCCGAGAAGCTCGGCTGGGGCTGGGCGGGCTTCGCGTTCGGCGGCTGGAAGCGCATGACCTGGCTCGATGAGAACGTCCTCCGCAAGTTGGTTCCGCCGAAGTTCTTCTACAACGTTCTGATCACCGGAGTGAAGCCGGAGAAGTAGGGCACCCTCCGCAAACGATCGACGCACCGCTCGGCATCGGCGACCTCCTCCGCGAGGGGCCGGAGCCGGGCGGTGATCGCTATGGCGGCCCGGCGCCGTCGAACACCGCCACCCGGAAGTCGGTCATCAGCCGACGGCAGCGCGTGTAGAAATCCCGCCTCGTGGTGCCTATCGCGCGCAGCGCCGGCCCGTGGTCCAATGCCACCACCGCGATCACGACGGTCGCGAAGGTCTGCCACGCGCCGCCCGCCGGCCTGCGCGCCCATCGCGGTGCGGGCGCGAACGCCTCGCGCAACCGGCGTTCCTGGAAGCGGACGTGGTGGCGTTCGTCGTCCAGGATCCGCGACGAGACCTCGCGCAGCAGAGGGTCGGACGATGCGGCGAGCGCGCCGTAGTATTCCAGTGCGATGAGCTCGGCGGTCGCCAGTACCAGCAGTTCGCTCCGCAGTCCGAGGGCGCGCCGCGTCGCGACGAACACGCGGTCGGACCAGTGCCCGGCGATCGTCGGCGCCCCGGCTGCCCGAAGCAATTCGGCCAGCATGCGCGCGTGGTTCTGTTCCTCGGCGACGAACATCCGAACCGCCGCGGCGTAGTCGGGATCGCCGGTTGCTTCCGCAAGCCGGATCAGCGCAGCGCCGTCGCCGCTCTCGCCCACCTGGAACCGTTGCAGACTCCGGATCACCGGTGACGGGAGTCGGCTGCCGGCTCGCCAGTCGGGGTCCGGATTCTGCTCCCGGATACGGGACCGTGTCACGAACTCCTCGCTCCATGTCATGGTGCCGGTTATACCGGTTATCGCACCGACTAGGGTTGCGCTGTGGGTTACGAGTTCAGCATCGACGACGTCGACTACCTGCGTTCCCGGTACGGCGACAAGGCCCTCCAGAACGCGTCCGCGATGGCCCTGACTCCTGATTCGCTGCTGCGTGAGATGCCCGATCTGCGCTCCCGGTACGGCGACCGCGCGCCGGCGCTCGTCGAGACCGTCCTCAATCGCCGTAGGGCCGCCGGACGGTTGGCTCACGCCGATCAGCTGCTGGCGAGCGACACCGCGGTCCAGCAGGCCACGGCGGCGGCCGTGGCCGAGCACCGGGCGGCCGACATCGCGGCGCGCTATCTCGGAGCCGTCGTGCACGACGTGACCTGTTCCATCGGATCGGAGATGATGGCGCTGTCGGTGACGAGCGGCATCGCCGGTGTGATCGGCAGTGACGTCGATCCGGTCCGGTTGGCGATGGCCGACCACAACATGTCCCTGGGCGACGAGCGGCGCTCGCCGTGGCTGCTGGCGCGCGCCGACGCCCTCGCGCCGGTGTCGAACGCTGACGTGGTGATCGCCGACCCGGCGCGCAGGAATGCGCGTGGCCGAACCTTCAAGCTCGACGAACTCGATCCGCCGCTGTTGGAGTTGCTCGCGGTGTACGCCGGACGCGAGCTGGTCGTCAAATGCGCCCCGGGGCTCGACTACCGACTGCTGCGCGATCGGTTCGGTTTCGAGGGCCAGGTCCAGATCGTCTCGCTCGACGGCGGCGTCCGCGAGGCATGTCTGTGGAGCGAAGTGACGCAGCCGCGCCGCCGAGCGACCGTCCTGCGCTCAGCCGGCCGAGACTACGAGATCACCAGTGCCGATCCCGACGACATCGATCCGCCGGGAGTCGACGAGTGGATCATCGATCCGGACGGCGCGGTGGTTCGCGCCGGTTTGGTGCGGAACTACGCCCACCGACACGGGCTGCGGCAGTTGGACCCGCAGATCGCGTACCTGACCGGTGGCCGTGTGCCCGCGGGGGAGCGCGGCTTCCGGGTGCTCGACCAGCTGGGGGTCTCGGAGAAGAACCTTCGGGGCGCACTGGCGGCGCACGACTGCGGGAGTCTGGAGATCCTGGTCCGGGGGCTCGACGTGGACCCCGACCGTCTGCGAAAGCGGCTGAAGCTCAAGGGCTCCCGACCTCTTGCGCTGATCATGACGCGCATCGGTCGGTCGGGGACCGCGTTCCTGTGCGAGCCGGGTGTCCGGCGCTAAGACGTCGACTTCGGGCTGTAGTAGTACACGGCGCCGATATTGGTGGCGACCGCCAGGCGGCCGGTCGGCGAGACCGCGACGCCCGTCGCGAATCCCTTGGCGTCCGGCATCGGCAGTGTGCGTTCGGTAGCGCCCGAGCGTGTGTCGATCTCCATCAATTCGAGGTTCTGGTCGGCGCCGGTGCGGACCACCGTCCACGCGGTGCCCGCCGCGGTCATGCTCGACAGTCCCGTCGTCTGGAGGTCGTCGCGGCGAACGACTTCTTCGGCCCTGTCGCCGGCGTCGCGCAAGATCACCAGCGGGGCGCCGATGGTGCCCGCCGGGATGATCAGTCCGTCGGGAGAGACGGACATGGTGCCGAACCCGTATCCGCCGTTGTCGTGGGTCCACTTCACCGCGCCGTTGGACGCGTCGAGTGCGTTGATCCGGCCGTCCCTGCTGAAGGCGTAGACGGTCTTGCCGTCGGCCGACACGGTGGGAGGGCCGACCACACCGCCGGGAAGATCGGTGGCCCACTGGTCGGTGATCGCCTGGTGGTCGCCCTGGCGGGCGTACGAGAGCGCCTTCACCTGCGACGATTTCGCGCCCTGCGGGAAGAAGTTGAGGAAGAGGCGCTGGTGCGCCCAGTCGACGGCCGGGGGCGCGGAGATCGCGCATCCCGGCCCGCCGCTCACGCAGTCGCCCAGCCCGGTCAACGGGTCGGCGGCGGGCGCCGACCAGAGCTCGGCCTGCGGCATCGCGAGATCGCCGTTCTGTGAATTGAGGATCGTCACCTGGCCGAGCGACGTGGTCACCAGCACGTGGCCGGGGCCGACGAACTTGGCCGACGTCGGTACTCCGGCCACGTCCTTGCGCCAGCGGATCGCTCCGCCGCCGGTGAGCGCCAGGAACCGGCCCGGCTCTCCGATGTACGGCTGCGAGAACTGATCCACGACGGCCGCGTTGCCCCAGAAGCCGTCGGCCATGCGCTTGCAGAAGTTCTTCCGTCCCGCTCGCGAGTCGAGCACCAGGAAGTTGCAACCGACCGGCGTCCGTGCGCTGACGACGACGTCTCCGCCGCCGTTGAGGGTCACCGGACTGGTCACCGGGCCTCCGGTGGGCCGGGTCCACGACAGTTCGAGGTCGGCCGGCGGTCGTGCGAAGCTGTAGTTCGAGTTCGCATTGTTGCCGCCGTACGACGACCAGCCCGCCGCGGGCACCGACCGCACGTCCAGGTGACCGTCGGAGCAGGAGGCGACGATCAGCGCGGTCAGCGCCCCGAGAACGGCGGTGCGGAGGATCGCGCGCATACGTCGGCGTGCGGCCTGGGTCATCGTGCTCCGATCTGGTCGAGATGCGCGACTGCCGTCGCGCCCGCGCACGACTCTATCGTGTCGTGTCACCAGGCCAATCGTCCGCTGGCGGAGGTCTGTCGGAGACCGTCGTTTACTGTGTGTCTTCATGACCACGATGTGGAACGCCTCCTATCGTTCACGCTGGCGTGCCGGACGCCGCCGCGACCCGCAGCAGGTTCGTTTCCTGACGATGGACTCGCTGCGCTGGGTGAAGCGCAATCGCGCGTGGACACCGTGGTATCTCGTGCGCTACTACCGTCTGGCCAGGTTCCGGATGGCGAACCCGCACATCGTGCTGCGCGGCATGGTCTTCCTCGGCAAGAACGTGGAGATCCACGCGACGCCTGAACTGTCGCGGATGGAGATCGGGCGCTGGGTGCACATCGGCGACGGCAACTCCATCCGCTGCCACGAGGGCAGCATGCGCATCGGGGACAAGACCGTCTTCGGTTGCAACAACGTCGTCAACTCGTATCTCGATCTCGAGATCGGCGGATCGACGCTGATCGCGGACTGGTGCTACATCTGCGACTTCGACCATGTCACCGACAATCTCGACCTGCCGATCAAAGACCAGGGCATCGTCAAGGGACCGGTGCGAATCGGCCCGGACACCTGGATCGCCGCCAAGGTGACGGTGCTGCGCAACACCACCGTGGGGCGTGGCTGTGTGCTCGGTGCCCATGCGGTGGTGCGCGGAGTGATCGACGACTACGCGATAGCCGTCGGGACGCCCGCCCGCATGGTGAAGAACCGCAAGGAGGCGTGGGAGGCCGGCGCCGAGCAGCGCGCCGAACTCGAACGCGCCTTGGCCGACATCGAGCGCAAGAAGGCCGCCGCCCGGGGCGAGGACACCAGCGCAGAGTAGCGCCTCGGCCGATCCGGGGTCGGCTCACCGCGGCTGCCGATCAGCCGCCGGAGGTCAGCCGGCCGGAGCCACCGGAACCGGTTCGACGGAGGTCTCCGGCTGGGCGGCCGGGGCCTCCGCGGACGGAGCGTTGGGCGCAGCGGTGGTCGGCGGCGGCGTGCGCGCCTCACTCCAGACCCCGCCCGAGCGGCTCACCACGACGACGGTGCCGTCGGGTTCGGTGATCTCCAGCCGCTCACTCTGCGGCAGCCAGCGCACCGAACTCGACGACGGGAAGCTGCCCCGGTAGACCACCTCGGTCGAGGTCGCGTCCCGGATCGTCACCGCGCCGCCGTCGTCGTAGAACGCGAACTGTCCGGACGAGGTGAGCGTTCCGCCCGGCGGAAGTTCGGGGGTGGCGCTCGGACTGTCGGTGGTGGACGGCTGCGCCGGCTTCGACTCCGACGACCCTGGAGCGGTCGACGGGGACTCAGACGTGGAGGGGGCCGCGGAGCTCGACGGGGCTGCGGAGGTCGAAGCGGTCGCGGAACCGCTCGGGCTCGCCGTGGGTGCGGCCCGCGAGACGGATGACGGCGAGAGACACTCGAAGTAGGGCAGTGCCGGTGGGAGAAGTCGCGCGGCGTGGAACTGGACTTGGACGGTCAGTGTCCGCTGCGACGGGAAAAGGTAATCGTAGGCCCGCAGGGAAATGGTTAGAACGGTGTCGCCGCCGCCGAAGAGCAGGTCCCAGAGCCAAGTCCAGAAGCTGCCCCCTGTGATGTCCTTGGTGATGGTCGAGTTTGCGGGGTAAGCACTGGTCAGGAAAGTGTCAGCCTCGGTGGACGAGCCTTTCGTCACCGACAGGACGAATTTCCGGTTCGGGTCCGGCTGTGCCACGTTGGGCCAGCTGAATTGCACCGATTTCGAGAGTCCGAATCCAGGATTCGAGGCGGTACAGGCCAGAGAGATGGGGTCGGCCTCCCACCCGGTGGCCAGCGCGCCGGTTGCGGTCGCCTGGTCTGACTGCGCGGCTCGAGCCGGCCCGGAACCGTGTATGCCGGAGGCTGCGACGGCGATGACGGTCACCGCCGCGGTGCCGGCGAGCAGCCGATGAGCGATCTTCGTGTTCCGCCACCCCCGCGCGGGTGCGAATGCGATAGCCAGCAGGGCGGCTACCGCGAGGGCCTGGAGGGTGAGGGTGAGCGGGTTGGCGAGCCACGATGCGACGTACCCGAGGATCGGCACAGTGAAGAGAACGCGCCGTGCGTCGGCGACGATGTACCGGTTCGGGTCGGGCGCAGAGTTCGCATCGCCCTGCATCGTCAGTTCAGCGGACGCCGAGGACTTCGCGTCGACGGATACTACGCGATGGGTGACGCGTGTGCCGTCGTCGCGCACGACCGTGGCGACGTCTCCGGGCTCGAGGCGGTTCGCGTCGATGGTCTTCGAGATGCCGAGGGATCCCACGGGAATGGTCGGCGCCATCGATCCGGTCTCGAAGATCAGCGGCCGGATACCGAAGATCAGGGCCACGACCGTGGCGAGGAGGCAGAGTGCACCGAGAACCGCGCCCACGGTGAGCGCGCGATCGGCGAGGCGCCGAGGCCCGGCCGGCCTGGTCGGCGTGGCGGTTATCGGTTGAGTGGGGGCGTCGTCGTTCACGTGGCTATCCCGTCGCATCGAAGAAGAAGACGACGCTGCCTGCAGACCCGAGGTTGAGGCCCGCGTACTGCGCCGGCGTGTCGGTCCGGAGTGTGAGCTGCATGCACAGCCGCTCGCTGCTGCCGACCGCCAACGGCCGCGGGGGTACGCCAGTGAATTCAGTCTTCGCCGTGGAGACGTTCTGTGCCGAGACGAGGGTGGCCGATCCCGACGGACACACCGTGCCGGTCGACGTGCTGCCGACGGTGGCGTTCGCGGCGACGACTGTTGATTTCAGTGTCGTCCACCGGCCGACGTCGGTGGGCGGTGTGCCGGAAGTGCCGGTCGCCTGCACCGAGGGGACGTACGTGAGCGCGACCGAGCCGACATTCTGGACGTCCACCATTGCAGCAGTCGTGTAGGCCGGGAGCAGTGTTCCCGGGAAGGTGAGGGTCGCGGTGTGTGACCCGTTCGCCTCGATCTTGAGGACCCCGGTCGTGAACGTTCCCGACAGTGTCTGGGAGGTGGTGGACCACAGCGCCGAGGTACCTATCGCGCCGGTACCCAGGAGCACGCCGCACGCGAGCAGCGCGCGGACCCTCTTCGAGGTGACCGCCGTCTTCCATCCGGGTCTCACGATTCTGGCTCCTTCGAGGAAGGTCGCTCGGGAAGGGGATCGTCGGCACTGGCGTCGGCGATCGGCTGGGTCTGCGCGTCGCTGTGCACGGCGGCGAACGTCTCGGTCGGAGTGTCGTCCGCCGGCCCCGCGGCCGCTTCGGCGGCGGCTTTGTCACGGCGCTCCTGTCTCCAGTCGGTGTAGAACTGCCACGCGCCGTAAGCGAAGAGCAGTCCGGCGAGGACGAACACCGTCAGGGTGCGTTTGGCGCCGCTGAACCAGGTGTTGACACAGCCCAGAAGCGGAACCGAGTACCAGAGCACTCCGCGGACCTGCACCGGCCGGACCGGTGGGTCGACGGCGCTGTTGGCGTCGCCCTTGGTGATCAGCCGCGGCTGACCGGACGGCGACTTGTCGAATCCGACCACTCGGTGGGTCACCACACCGGGCTGTCCCGACTTCACCTGATAGGTGACCACATCGCCGACCTCGATCGACGAGAACGGACGCGGCTTCACCACGATCAGCGTTCCCGGCGGATAATCCGGCCGCATGGACCCGGTGAGTACGGAGTACGGCCGCGCCCCGGCGACCTTCGGTATCACGATGGTCGTGAACAGCACGGCGAATGCCGCGATGAGGAGAATCCAGCTGACCGTCTGCCACAGAATGTGCAGTGCTCGCTGACGCGGTGTGCGCTCCACCTCCGCCGAGCCGCCGGTCTCGGTCCGAGCCGATTCGTCGCCGGTCACGGGTTCTGCCCCGGCCGCAGCTGTCCGACGGAGAAGTCGAAGTTGATCTGATACTGGGCGGGCTGGGTGCCGGTGACGGACTTCAGCTGGGCCTGCACGCACCAGGTGGTCTCGGCGCCGACGTCGAGCACCTTCCAATCCGATGACGACGGGGACGTCGGCGCGATCGCCGTGTGCGGACCCGTGGTGTCGGTGGCGGGAAAGGCCCCGCTCAGATCCCCCGTGCCGCCGGGGCAGCCGCCGACCGAACCCGACAGCCGTACCGTGACCGCCGAACCGGAGGACGTGATCGACGGCCCGGCGCTCGCGAGCAGGAACTTGATCCGCGTGGAACCGGTGTTCTTGATCTTCAGCGGCGCCTGCGTGACGTTGCCGACCGCGATGTTCGTTCCCTGCAGTGCGGGGAAGGTGTGGGACGACGCTCCGTCGCCATGTGCATCGAGGCCGATGGTGCCCGTCTCGATGGTGCCTGGATTCCGAGTCTCCTCATCGGCCCACAGAGCCCCGGTGGTGTACACCGATCCGAAGATCAGTGACACCACCAGGACTCCGAGGGCTCCGAGCAGCAGTCTGCGCTGGGTCACGGTCCGGGGTTTCGCTCAGCGATTCTCCGTCAGGACGGCCGGACCTGGTTGAGTGTGATCTTCATATTGCTGACCTGCACCGAGGCGTTGGTGTCCTCGGTACCCGGTGTCGATTCCTTGAACTCGACCTGGACGGTCACGGGGAGCTCCTGCCCGTTCGTGACGTCGATCGGCGTGGTGGTGGTGTCGGTGCCGTTGACCGAGGTGGTCACGACGAAGTTGTCAGACGGCACGTTGGTGGTGCCGAGGTTCACGCCGAGCGTGGCCTTCATGTTCTTACCGGTCGCCGTGACAGTGCAGTCACCGGAGTACTTCCAGACGTCGCCGGGAACCATCAGGTCTTCGAGGGGATTGATCGCGCTGCCGCCGATCATGGTCGGCGAGACGTCGGTCCAGGTGCCGCCGGTGCCGCAGTCGAGCCCGAAGTCGCCGGTCGTGATGTTGCCGCCGACGATGTCCTCGGTGTCGTTCCACAGTGCGTACGATCCGACTCCGCCGAGCAGGAGGATCGCCCCCGCGCCGACGGCCAGTGCACCTTTGGTCTTACGGTTCATATCTCTTACCTCTGGTCGCGGTGGTCATCGTCGACGCCACCGAACTCGAAATTCGTGACGTTGTGCCACTGACCAAGTAATCGCAGACGTCCGAATAGGCCGTTACCTTCTGTAATCGAACCGTTATGCGCATCGGGCATGTCGTCCACAGGCGCATGGGCCGAAAGGCCTCGATCAGGGCTGCGACGGGTCTCGATCGGGCATCGGGCGCATCGGAATGTCCGGACGGCCGAGGTCACGCGGCGGGCGTCGGCGCGCAGCCGCGTACACCGATGCGGTGCGCTTGGCGATCGACTGCCAGGTGAATTCCTCGCCCAGCCGGGTACGGGCGCGACGGGCGCGCTGCTGCGTCGCCGCCGGGTCGTCCAGGGCCTCGCAGACGGCGACGGCGAGTCCCTCCGGATCGAAGGGGTCGAAGGTCCAGCCCGTCTCGCCGTCGGTCACCGCTTCGCCGAGCCCGCCCGCCGTGGACGTGATCAACGGGATGCCGGTGGCGGCTGCCTCGAGGGCGACGATGCCGAACGGTTCGTAACGGCTCGGCAGGACGATCGCGTCGCAGCGGTGCATCAGTTTCAGCAGGCCGTCGTGGTCCTGCCGTCCGACGAAGTCGACCGCGGCCGTCACCTGATGTTCGAGGGCCAGCTGACGCAGCCAGCCGATCTGGGTGCCGTCGCCCGCAACCGTGAGGTGCGTGCCGGGGTGCGCCCGCCGGATCACCGGGAGTGCCTCGAGCAGATCCTGCACGCCCTTCTCGAACTCGAGCCGACCGGCGAAGAGCAACTCGGGCGGACCGCTGCGCGGGCGTCGATCCACGAACCGCCAGGTGCCGACGTCGATTCCGTTGTGGATCACGGTGATCGGCGCCAGGTCGGGGCCGAAGAGAGTCGCCACCTCCTCGCGCATGGACGCCGAACAGGTGATCAGCGCGTCGGAGGCATTGGCCAGCCACCATTCGACCGAGTGAACCTGCCGGTTGATGTGGCCGGCCACCCATCCGCTGTGCCGCCCGGCTTCGGTGGCGTGAAGAGTCGAGACCAGCGGAACGTCGAAGTACTCGGCCAGCGCAACCGCGGGGTGGGCCACCAGCCAGTCGTGCGCATGCACCACGTCCGGCGGCGGGCCGTCACGCAGGAGGCGCAGGCCGGCGCGGACGAACCCGTGGCCCATCGCCAGCGTCCACGCCATCATGTCGGCGCCGAAATCGAACGCCGGCGGGTCTTCGGCCACCGCGATCACACGGACGCCGTTCACGACGGTGTCGGTGGTGGGATGGGTCCGGGCGTCGGTGCCCGACGGCCGGCGGGTCAGCACCGTCACCTCGTGGCCCAGGCCGGCGACGGCCTCGGTGAGATGGTGGACGTGGCGGCCGAGGCCCCCGACCACCACTGGCGGGTACTCCCAGGAGACGATCAGCACACGCATCAGAACCCGCCTTCGCGGCTCGGCAGACGGCGGGCGTCGAGTGCGCCGAACAGATTGTCGGCGCGGCGCCACCCGGCGGCCAGCCCGGCGGCCCGCTGCTCCTTGCCCGCATCGGAGGCCTCGCAGATCTCTCGCGTGGCGTGCGCATGCTTGTACGCGCGGTCCTGGGCGTAGCCGGCGGCGGTGTCCTTCGAGATCATGAACGGCCAGTCGGACTGCACCGTCAGCAGCGTCTCGCGCAGAATCTGGTCGGCTACCTCGTCCCGCACGTCCGGAATCCCGTGACCGCCGTCGAGCCGCTTGTCGAGGGAATCGAGCGCGGTCGCGGTGACCTCCTCGTTGAGCCGCACCAGGTGCTGCACCTGCGGACCCTCCCAGACGCGCCAGTCCTTGCCCGAGCCCCACGACGAGTCGTCGATCCGGACCGGGTCGCCGACGAATCCGTTCCGCCGGGCGGTGGCGAGCGATCCGACCGTGATGCCCGACTCGGGCAGCCTGCGCATGAGCCGCTCGAGCCACACCGGTCCCTCGTACCACCAGTGGCCGAACAACTCGGTGTCGAAGGCGGCGACCACGTGTGCGGGGCGGCCGATCCGGTCCGACTCGGCGATGAGCCGTGAGCGCACGCAGTCGATGAAGTCGTCGACGTGCTTGTCGATCACGGGGTTCACGAGCGCCGGATAGTAGGGCTTCTTGGCGTCACCCGGCACGTTCTTGCCGGTGACCCGAACGGGTTTGAAACCGGTCAGGTGATCGTAGGTGTGGAAGTCGCGGTAGTTCGCGTGCCCGGGGTAGCCGGACTTCGGCGACCACACGCGGTAGCTGACGGTCAGATCGCGTCCGAACGCGACGACGTCGGAGTCGCCCACCGGGCGGCCGAGCGCCGTCTCGCCGTGCAATGTGGGGCCGTCGACCATGAAGTGGCCTACGCCGGCAGCGGCGTACTCCTGCTCCATGCCCGGCGTGTACGCGCACTCCGGCGCCCAGATGCCCGACGGCTGCGTGCCCCAGCGCAACCGCGCGTCGGCGAGACCCTCCCGGAGGGAGAACTGCCGGAGTCGTCGGTCGAGCAGCGGCTGGAAGGGATGGGCGAGCGGTCCGCCGAGCAGTTCGATCACCCCGGCGGAGACGAGCGGACGGATCTGCGGGCTGCCGCCGTGCCGCCACTGCGACTCGAAATCGGCCAGTGCTCCGGCGGCCGCACGGAACTCGCGGTGGCCCATCGCACGACGGTCGGCGTCCGGTGAGGTCGCGGCCTCCATCGCGCGCAACTGCCAGTCGGCCAGCCACTCGTACATCGACGTGGCGCAGTGCGGGTCGTCGAGCTGCGCGGCCAGCACCGGGGTGATGCCCAAGGAGATCAGGTCGGTGTATCCGTCGTCGGCGAGGCGTCGCAGGGCGGCGAAGACGGGCTGGTAGCAGTGTGCCCACGACTGGTACAGCCATTCCTCGCCGACCGGCCAGCGGCCGTGATTGGCCAGCCACGGCAGATGCGAATGCAGCACCAGGGTGAACTGGCCGGGTACCTTCTCGGCGCGCGGTGCAGCGGCGGTCGTGCTCATCACGGCTCCAGATCGAGGGTCGTCAGCGGCGCACGGCCACGGCGAGCAGGTCGAGACTCGCGTCGATGTCGGCGTCGTCGGCGGAGAGGATGTCGAAATCGGAGGTCGCCACCGCGGCGACGTCCGCGGCCAGGTCGGCGGGCCACTCGTCTCCGGCGAGTGCGCGGTCGATCTGGGCGTCGATGATCGATCCACCCCATTTCGCGTCGAGGTCGCGCAGCGCCGGGCCGTGGTGGACGCCGAGCATCTGCCGGACGTCGAAGGCCGCCGCGCCGGCGTCGGCGGGCCCGTTCGGCGCGGCCGCTCCGGTCAGCAGTTCGGTCAGTTCGGCCGCGCTGAGCTCCCGGGTGTGGAACGGGTTCAGCGGAGTGTCGCGGCCGGGGGAGAAGGTGATGCGGTTCGGGGTGCTCATCAGGAGCACCCCGCCCGGGCGGAGAACGCGGTGGCACTCGGCGACGAAGGCGCTCTGGTCCCACAGATGTTCGATCACCTGGAAGTTGACGACCACATCCACCGATCCGTCGGTCAGCGGGAGGTCGATCAGATTGCCCCGGTGGACGACCAGTTCGGGGTACCGGCGGCGTGTGTGCTCGACGGCCTGCTCGTCGTAGTCGACGCATGTCACCGACTTCGCGCGCGCGGCGATCATCGACGCGCCGTAGCCCTCACCCGATCCGGCTTCGAGGACGTCGCGGCCCGCGCAGTGGTCGAGGATGTACTCGTAGGCCACCTCGTGCCTGCGGAACCAGTAGTTCTCCGCGGCGATTCCGGGTACGGTGCGTTCACCGGTGAGCGCGAGCTGATCGGACTGCGGTGTCGCCTGGTAATCGGTCACCGCCACGACCTTAGTACCCGTGCGGGTGGGCGCCTGCATGCGGGAAGTGATCGGTGCCATGTTCTCGTCGCCGAGTACCAGCCGCTAAAGTGATGAGTGAACCATGGCCTTACCGGCCGGTAAGTTGCCGAACCCGATGCAGGAGGTCGACGTAGACCCATGACGAATATTGTCGTTCTGATCAAGCAGGTTCCCGACACGTGGTCCGAGCGCAAGCTCGCCGATGGCGATTTCACGCTCGACCGGGAAGCCGCCGACGCAGTGCTCGACGAGATCAACGAGCGCGCTGTGGAAGAGGCGCTGCAGATCAAGGAAGCCAACGGCGGCGAGGTGACGCTGCTGTGCGCCGGTCCCGAGCGCGCCACCGACGCCATCCGCAAGGCTCTGTCGATGGGTGCGGACAAGGCCATCCACATCAAGGACGACCTGATGCACGGCAGCGACGCGGTCCAGACCGCCTACGTTCTGGCGTCGGCGCTGGGCACCATCGAGGGCGTCGAGATGGTCATCGCGGGCAACGAGGCCACCGACGGACGCAGCGGTGCTGTGCCGGCGATGATCGCCGAGTACCTCGAGCTGCCGCACCTGACCCACCTGCGCAAGCTGGAGATCGACGGCGAGACCCTGCGCGGTGAGCGGGAGACCGACGAAGGCATCTTCAACGTCGAGGCCACCCTGCCGGCGATCGTCTCGGTCAACGAGAAGATCAACGAGCCGCGCTTCCCGTCCTTCAAGGGCATCATGGCCGCCAAGAAGAAGGAAGTGAATGTCGTGACCCTCGCGGAGATCGGCGTCGAGGCCGACACCGTCGGTCTGGCCAACGCGGGCAGCACCGTCACCGGCGTCACCCCGAAGGCCGAGAAGACGGCCGGCGAGCGCGTCACGGACGAGGGCGACGGTGGCGTCAAGGTCGCCGAGTTCCTGGTCGCGTCGAAGATCATCTGATCGCGCCCACCACTTCATCTGGCGAACCCATAGACATTCAGGAGAACAATCATGGCTGAAGTACTCGTGCTCGTTGAGCAGGACGCCGAAGGTGGGCTGAAGAAGGTCACCAGCGAGCTCATCACCGCGGCGCGCGCCCTCGGCACCCCGTCCGCTGTCGTCGTCGGCAAGCCGGGCTCGGCTGCCGGCGTCACCGCGGGTCTCACCGAGGCCGGCGCCGAGAAGATCTACGTCGCCGAGTCGGACGACGTCGCGAACTACCTCATCACGCCCAAGGTCGACGTGCTGTCGCAGCTGGCCGAGGCGAACGGCGCCGCAGGCGTCCTCGTCGCCGCCACCGCGGACGGCAAGGAGATCGCCGGCCGTCTGGCCGTGCGTCTGGGCTCGGGTCTGCTGACCGACGTCATCGAGGTCAAGGAGGGCGGCGCAGGCGTGCACTCGATCTTCGGTGGCGCGTTCACCGTCGACGCGCAGGCCGGCGGAGACACCCCGGTCATCTCGGTGCGCCCCGGCGCCGTCGAGGCCGCGCCGGCCGCCGGTGCGGGCGAGGTCGTCGAGGTCGAGGTTCCGGCTCAGGAAGGCGGTGTGAAGATCACCGGCTTCGCGCCGAACGTCGGCGGCGACCGCCCCGAGCTCACCGAGGCGTCGATCGTCGTCTCCGGTGGCCGCGGTGTCGGTTCGGCCGAGAGCTTCTCGGTGGTCGAGGCACTGGCCGACTCGCTCGGTGCCGCTGTCGGCGCATCGCGTGCCGCCGTCGACTCGGGCTACTACCCGGGCCAGTTCCAGGTGGGTCAGACCGGCAAGACCGTGTCGCCGCAGCTGTACATCGCCCTCGGCATCTCGGGCGCGATCCAGCACCGTGCCGGCATGCAGACCTCGAAGACCATCGTGGCCGTCAACAAGGACGAAGAGGCCCCGATCTTCGAGATCAGCGACTTCGGCATCGTCGGCGACCTGTTCAACGTCGCCCCGCAGCTGACCGAGGAGATCAACAAGCGCAAGTGATGCGCTGATCTTCGCGTAAGCGTCGAGATCGCCCCGCCGCACCCCGTGCGGCGGGGCGATCCGCATTTCCGCGTGAGCCGAGCACGACAGGAGTTCACCCGCAGTGTCCGGACACGTCACGTCGCATTGCCGGGGACGTTCAACGACGCGCCTTGACTGCGAGGCATGACAGTAACGGACGTCTCCACCGGATTCCCGTCTCCGATCCTCGCGCGACCGGTCCTCGCCGGGGGCGACTACCAGGTCCTGATCTCCGAGAACCCCTCCGACATCGACGACGCGCAACGACTCCGATACGAGGTGTTCAACGGCGAGCCCGGCTACTCCGACGCCATCGGCGACGCCGATTCGGGCCGCGACGCCGACGCTTTCGACGAGTTCTGCGACCACATGCTGGTCCGTCACATGCCGACCGGGGCACTCGTCGGGTGCGCCCGGGTGCTGCCGCCGCCCAGGGCGATCGCAGCCGGCGGCTGGTACTCGGCCGGTGAATTCGATCTCGGAGAGCTCTCGGAGATCCGCGGCGAGACGGTCGAGATGGGCCGCGCGGTGGTCGATCCGGGTCACCGCAGCGGTTCGGTGACGGCGATGCTGTGGGCCGCCGTCCTGAGCTACCTCGAGGAGGGCGGTTACCGGTATCTGATGGGTTGCGTATCGGTGCCCCTGGAATCGGCGATCGGCCGCGGTCGGGAACTGCGCGGGATCCGCGACCTCGCCCGCGACAGGCACCGGGCGCCCTGGCAGGTGTACCCGTACCGGCACGTGGAGGTCGACGGAGCCAGGCTCGACGATCTGGAGCCTCCCGCCGTCAACCGGCTGCCCGCACTGTTGCGCGGCTATGTCCGCCTCGGTGCCCGCGTGTGCGGGGAGCCGGCGTTCGACGAGGTGTTCGACGTCGGTGACTTCCTCACCGTCCTGGATCGCCACAACGGCGACCAGCGGTACACCGACCGTCTCCGGGGTGCGATGACCCGGCTCGGCGCCGACGGGAAGTAGGCGCCGTGGAGTCCAGTCCGTGGATGCCCGTCAGTCCGTGCGGTGTGCACTGCGTACACACGCACACGCCCCCGGTGTCCCGGCTGCGAGCGAGCGTGCGGCTCACGTCGTTCGCTGTCGTCGGCGTGACGATCCTGCTCTTCGGACTGCTGACCGTGGCGTGCCCGCGCGGGCTGCGGCACCGGTACTGGCGCGCCGGCGCCCGAGTGACGCTGCGCTCGATGGGGGTGCTGCTCGAGATCGACGATCGCCGTCCGTCACATGCGCCTCGGTTGCGCGGCGCGCTGATCGTCGCGAACCACATCTCTTATCTGGACATCGTCGCGATCGCATGTGTGGCGCCCGCGCGTTTCGTGGCGAAGAGTGAGGTGCTGGCGATGCCGGGCTTCGGTCCGATCGCCCGCCTGTTCGGAGTACTGGCGCATCGGCGCGGGGATCTGCGCCGGCTGCGGCCGATGATTGACAGGGTCGGCGGCATTCTCGACGCCGGGCGCCGTGTGGCCGTGTTCCCCGAGGGCACCACCTGGTGCGGAACCGCGTCCGGCCGATTCCGTCCGGCGTTCTTTCAGGCGGCCGTCGATACCGGCGTCCCGATTCTGCCGGTCCGACTCTCGTACACCGATCGCGGTTCACGGACCACCATGCCGGGATTCCTGGGCGAAGACACCGTCGCGAGCACGCTGTCACGTATCGTGCGATCGCGCCATCTCACCGTCACGATCACGATCTTCGACCTGCAGATGCCTGCAGGGGATCGACGCGGTCTGGCGGCCGCGGCCCAGCGACTGATTCTCCCGGCGGAGCCGGTCTCGGCGATGCGGGAACTGGATGTGGATCTGTCCGGTCAGCCGCCGGTGCCGACCGCGGCCTGACGCCGACGGGTCGGCAGCCGCATCGCCGGACGCACTGTGACCGCGGGGCCATGGGCGCGGCAAGGCGCTTCCAAGGACCGCCCCGGAACCTGTTCTCGTCAATCTCAACGAACGAGGTCAGGACTAACCTCGAAATTTCATCGGGGTGACGTCCTGGCCTGTGCGGTTTCGGATTGATGGTTGTGAGCTGATTGTGCCTGTCGGGTACGACAAGGCCGCCGATCGTCGGATACGTCCGGGTTCCACATCACCGG